>CALMKE010000236.1 GCA_937867645.1 uncultured Gemmatimonadota bacterium
AGACGGTCCGCGAGCTGAAGACCCACGTGGACGCGCTGCTCAAGGCCGTCGAAGGCGTCGACATTACGGTGGCACACTCGCTCAAGCCGGTACGTGTGCCGCTGCAGTTCGCGAACCCCTACGGCTACATGGGCGCCTACCTGATCGCCGACTACGACGAGCTGGTGCGCGCGGTGCTCACCGCCCGCCACGTCGGGTTGCTTGCGCGCGACACGGCCGAGCAGATGCTGCAACGCGGTGGGCGCACCGTGCGCCGCACGTTCGTGATTCCGACACAGTGGAAGCACTGCGCTATCAGCCGCGATGACCTGCGCCTGGACACGCCGCGCGGACACGCGGCGCGCGAGGCCATGGGGGAGCTGCCGCAGGACGTGCTCGACGGTACGCGCCGGGCGGGGCATGCGCCGACGATCCGCAAAGCGGCCACGGCGCGAGCCACTGTTGTCAGTGACAACACTTCGGAACCGAAGGCGCCGATGCCTGATGCCGCGGACACCGGTCCGGCGGTGGCCGATGAACCGTGAGCAGGGCTAGGTGCGGAACGGCAACCAAGTGATATGCGCTGACACAAAGGGCCCTTTATTACCCTTTAAGGGTAAGGGCAGCGTCCGGTGCCGGTTACGCGAACTGGAGGACCGGCATGTCGCAATCCTCGAACGCATGCGGCTGACCATGGAGGAGTTCAACGTCTGCTTTCGCCCTCCCCGGCCGGCACACCTGGCGCTGCATCATCAGGGCGGCTACCACCATCTCCGCTGGCGTGCGCCAGCCGCAGTCGGCGGCCAGGCCTTCCTCGAGCTCTGCGACAGCGAGGCCGGCCGCAGCCTGTTGCAAGCATTGCCCCTCACCGCACAGCCCGTGTTCCTCGACTTCGAGCGGCGGCGCCTTGAGCTCAACCTGGCATCAAGCCTCTGCCGCCACGAGGAGCGAAGGCTGCGCGACTATCTCGCGAAGCTCGGCGCGCTGGCCACTTGGAGACGCCAAAACCCGTAATGACCGGTGAACGGTTTTCCGTGGGCAGCGCCGGATCGTTGTGCTCCCATGGGCCCACCATCACACACGGGAAAGGAGTCGACATGAGCACGGTATTCAGCGGCACGGGTAACTTGGGATCGAAGCCCGTGCTCAAGCAGGTCGAGGTCGAGGGTGAACAGCGATCGGTCGCCGAGATGCGCGTCTTCTTCGACTGGCGTATCAAGCAAGACGACGGCTCGTTCGCCGACAACGGCGGCTTCTGGGTCACCGCGAGCATCTGGGGTTGGCGCGCGGAGGCGGTGGCGAAGCTCCTGCCCAAGGGCGCGCGTGTGTTCGCTTCCGGGCGGCTGCGGGAGGAGTCGTGGGAGGACGACGGTCAGCAACGCACGCAGCTGCGGCTGGACGCCGACTACCTGACCGTGGACCTGGTGTGCGTGGAGCAGCTCAAGGTACGGGCCAAGCAGGCTGAGCCCGCGAACGAACCGGAGTAAGCGGAGTCAGCGACGCGAGACGCAGGCGATGAGCGGGCAGCCACAAGGTCATGCCGCAGCGATCCACAACGCCGCGGGCCCTGCAGCAGGCCCGCGTGCCACGTGGCACAGTGAGCGGTCAGAGACCGCTACGACCCGCGAGGAGCTGCGGCAGCTCGACGTCGATCTGTTGCAGCCCGGGCGTTACCAGCCGCGCCGCCGCTTTGCGGAAGGCGCGCTCGACGAGCTCGCCGAGTCCATACGCGCGGAGGGCGTGCTGCAACCGATCGTGGTGCGCCCGCTCCCGGAGACCTTGCCGCAGCGCTACGAGATCATCGCCGGCGAGCGGCGCTGGCGCGCGGCGCAGCTAGCCGGGCTGGCGCAGATTCCGGCCGTGGTGCGGGTCGCCAACGACCGCGCCGCGCTGGTCCAGGCGCTGGTCGAGAACATCCAGCGCGAGAACCTGAACCCTGCTGAGGAAGCGCGCGGCGTGCAGCGGTTGATCGACGAGTTCGGTCTGACGCACGAGGAGGCGGCGAGCCGGCTGGGTCGCTCGCGCGATGCAGTGACGCATTTGCTGCGCGTCCTCAAGCTCGACGCCGAGGTGCTGCGGCAGCTGGAGGCCGGCGCGCTCAGCCTGGGCCACGCGAAGCTGCTCGCGGGCCAGCCGACCGCGTGGCAGCGCTTTCTCGCGGCCGAGGTCGTGCGCCAGGGCCTGTCGGTGCGGCAGCTCGAGCGGCGCGTCCGGATGCTCGGCGCGAAGCGCGAGGAGCAGCAACAGTTGCACCGCGACGCCGACATCGTGCGACTGGAGCAGCGGGTGAGCGAGCTGATCGGCGCCAAGACCCAAGTCGACTACGAGCCGGGCAAACAGCGGGGTCGGATCGCTTTCAGCTTCCACTCGCTCGAAGAGCTCCAGGGATTGCTCGATCGCCTGGGCTACGCGGACGATTAACCGTGGCCGCTGCGGTACAGCGGCACCCTTGCAGGCTCATGCCTGCGCCAAAAGCGCCTTCGCGGACCGTGTGACAGGCGCAACGATCGAAAGATCGTCGGTCCATCGTTGTTGTTCTTCAACCCCGCCGGGGAACGCTCCCCGCACGGGTCAGCGCTTTCTCCGGCATCAACCATGTAAGGAGAAAGCACCATGCAAGACCAAACACAACCGAAGTATTTCGACCTTCACGTCACCGGGATCGGGTATCTGAACCGCGCCCGGGAAGTGCCGGTGAAGCGCGGCCAGCCGTTCCTGGCGGTCGACGTCTCGGCCCTGCACGGCGAGGCCGACAACGTCGAGTACACACGCTTCGACTGCCGCGTCTCCGGCAAGGAAGCGCAGGCGATCGTGCGCCAGCTCATGCCCGCGATCGAGGCGGAGCGGAAGGTACTCGTCGGCTTCAAGCTCGGCGATCTGTACGCCGAGACCTTCACCTACCAGCGCGGCGAGAAGCAGGGCCAGACCGGCGTCAGCCTGAAGGCCCGCCTGCTTCGGATCACCTGGGCCAAGGTGGACGGCGAGCCGCTCGCCCTGCCCAGCGAATCGCAAGAGCAGGCCGCGTGACATGTCCGGCAACCGGGCACCCTCTCGGGTGTCCGGTTGTTCTTTCTCTTTGCATCGGTTCCGTTTAGTGCAGTGGTGCCGGCCGGCGTCCGCTCGAGGCCTTCCCGTAACTCCCGACCCGGGTGTTGCGGGAAGGCCTTGAGGCCTTCTTCATCGATCGTCGCCGGCCGCCCGCTGCCGGGAAAGTGTGGGTCCCTTTGCGCGGTTGCCCGCGCCCGAATGATTGGTGACCCGATACTCCGAAACACGGGTCCGGCGAGACGAGGCAGCGAGGCCGCACAGGAAGACCGCGCCGTCTCCATCGCGCGGAGTAACCGGCGCAAGCCGGTTCACGGCACCAACGCCGGCGAAAGTCCGGTAACGGTTGACCTTCACACGCTGTCCACCTTCGGATCGTCCTCTTCGCGAGGACCTTCCCGGAAGGCTCCGCGGAGTCTTGCGGGAAGGCGTTATCGATTTGTGGTGGCGACCTCGTGTCGCGCCCTTGCCCCGCGTCGAAGCACTTCGATGCGGGGTCCCTCAGAGCACCTTCGTCAGGCCGGGAAGGAGGTGCAGCGGTCCCAGTTTTCTCAGGGTACCGCCGGCCGTTTATCAACCACGTCCCTGCCCGGGAGAGTTCCGCTCCCGGTCGGGGTCGGTTGCTCCTCGGGCGTCAACCGCCCCATCGCGGGGGTCCACCAAAGCGGCCCCTGCGGCTGCTTCGGGGACCTCCGCGGTGGAGGCCCCGACAAGCAGAGGAGAAAACCGATGGCAATTCTGACCCCCAAGCAGGTGGCCGCCGACATCCGGGTCCGACCGGGCCCCAATGGCGGTTATTACTACAACGGTCTGCTGACGCTCGAAGACGCCGCGCGGCGGATCGAGCCGGCGATCGTGCGGTTCGATGCACGCACGAAGGAAGGCTTCCTGAAGCTGTTGCGCAGGGAGCTCGGCCTCGATACCGCGCGTACATTCGATCACGTGCGCTTCGAGCTCGTTGCGTGAAGTGGAACACGGTCCCGTCGGGTTACCGACCTGGCGGGACCTTTTTCCGACTCGGTTCACACAGGCCGCGACACCGTTATCGTCGCGCCCTTGCAGGCAATTCGCCTGCGCCCATAGCGCCTTGGTCGGACTGTGAGACAGGCGCAGCGATCATTTCGATCGCCGGTCCATTCGTCATCAACCCGCGGGGTAGCCATGCCCCTCGGGGCCATGGTGCGCCCCGCTTTCATTTTCACAGGAGGCACATCATGGGATGGCTGTTCACACACGGCGCATCAAAGGCCGATATCGTCCAACGACTCACGGCGCCGGAAGAGAACGAGACGCGGCGCTGGGAGACGCTCACCCACTGCGTACGCGGCAACGTGCTCTGGTCGGTCGTTGAGATCACCTTCAAGCAGGAAAACCGGCGCAAGCGTTTCATCGCCTGTTACCTGCTCGCCAAGGACAGAGGTTACGGATGGGGATACAAGGACATGGAGGAATCCATGCATCCGTTTTACTACTCCTGTCCCTTGAAGTACCTGGACATGGCGCCGGTGGAAAATGCCGAGTGGCGTGCCGAGGTCCAGGCGTATCACCGGAACCACAACCGCAAGGTCGAGGTCGGCCAGAAGGTCGGCCTCAAGGGTTCCACCATACCGTGGGTGATCATCACCTCGCTGCGCCCGCTGCTGGGCGAGTACGACGGCAAACGCTATCGCGTGCCCCGTCGCATGCTCGGCGAAGTGCTCTGACCGCCTGAACCGCCCGGGCCGGGGAGCCACCTCCCCGGCCGGTTCGCATCCAAGGAGGATGTCATGCACGACTACCGTGAACGCGAACGGCGATTTCTCGACGCCTGGAAGCGAGGTGTGCAGTTGGCCGGCGAAGGCTGTTTCAAGATGAAGGCGCCGACGGTCGAGGCCGCCACGCACAAGAGTCAGCTCGAACCCGATTGGGACTACGTCGAGGAGACTCTCACGGCGCGAAGTCGCGGCGAAGCCGCGTTTCTCGCCGCGATGTGCTCGTTCTACAACGCTGAATGGGGCCAGTCGTTGCTGGTCCGTGCCGGCTATCCGAACCTCTGCGACCTGGCCTCGAAACTCGATGAACCGCATGCCGGGATCATCGCAGAGCTTTTTCTCAACTACCCCGGGTGGTGATCACCCGGAACCATCCAACCCCGCCGGGGACGCGATCCCCCGGTGGGGTGCTGCGTCCCGGCAATAACCATGAGGAGACGCATCATGAAAATCTGTGACATCCGCGAAACCGCGCTCACGGTCTACCGCGTGCGCAAGGCCGGCGCAGTGCAAGGTTACGCGCTTCGCCCGCCGAAAGGCCGCAAGTCTGAACCGATGGTCGCGGTCGATCCGGACATCGATCACGTGGGCCAGCTGCAAGTCCACGTCTTCGGTACCAAACGCGAGGCCGACGCCTTTATCGAGGGTCTGACCGTGGCCGGTGAGGATTCGGTCCTTTCCATCTGCGAGCAGTGCGGCGAGGTGTGGGCCGTGCTGCGCGAGGTCCGCTATGAACCGGATGACGAGGACGGCCGCACGGTGCGCGTCATCACCTATAGCGAGCGCCCGCGCGTGCTGATCACGGTGCGCGGCGGTATTGCCGATCCGGCCACCGACGAACCGGACCTGGATCTGTGCCTCATCGACTACGACAACGAGCCGGATGCCACGGTACCGGAACGT
This sequence comes from uncultured Gemmatimonadota bacterium, assembly GCA_937867645.1. Classification (GTDB taxonomy): domain Bacteria; phylum Gemmatimonadota; class Gemmatimonadetes; order Gemmatimonadales; family Gemmatimonadaceae; genus JACDCY01. The sequence continues at coordinate 5,679 of CALMKE010000236.1, forward strand.
TTCGGTCGCCTGCTTTCTGAAATCGATGAGTCGTAGCTGATCGAGCCCCGCTCGCTAAGCGCGTAAACAACACGACGCCCCTTCACGGGGCGTCTGTCTCAAGCCTCGACACCAGGAGGTTTGCGACAGACGCTTTTTACCGTGGCCGCTGCGGCATCAGCGGCACCCTTGCAGGTGGACACCTGCACCCAGAGCGCCTTCGTCGGACCGTGAAATAGGCGCAGCGATCGTTCGATCGCCGGTCCATCACCTTTCTTCAACTACCCAGGCCGGGGAGCTCGCTCCCCGCCTGGGCGTGACCTCTTCGCGCCTCTTTTTCGCAGGAGGTCACGTGAAACGCACCAAGCAAGCAGTTGAAACATCCTCGCTGAACCGCTTCGCGACGGTGTCGCGAGAGAGCCTGAACGATTCCGAGCAGGCATCGATCATCGGGCTCGCTTTCGAGATCCTCGCCGCGCGCCACAAGCCCGGTAAGTCGCTCTCGAGCCCGCTCGAAACGCGGCAGTACCTGCAGCTGGCGCTCGGGAGCTACAAGAACGAGGTCTTCGGAGCCGTCTTCCTCGACAACCGGCACCGCGTGCTGGCGTTCGAGGAGCTGTTCTTCGGGACGATCGACGGTACGGCGGTCTACCCCAGGGTCGTGGTGCAACGCGCCCTGGAGCTGAACGCCGCGGCCGTGATCTTCACCCACAACCATCCGAGCGGTGTCGCGGAGCCGTCCCGCGCGGATGAGATTCTCACTCAGCGCCTGAAGGACGCGTTGGCCGTGGTCGATATCCGCGTGCTCGATCACGTCATCGTGACGAGCGTCGAGACGATCTCGTTCGCCGAACGCGGCCTGCTTTAACCCTTGCTTCAACCCCGCCGGGGAGATCTCCTCCCTCGACGGGGCGACGGTCCTCCCGGCTCTTTCAATCAACAGGAGGACCATCATGAGCAATCAAGAGAAACCATCGAGCCTATTCGGCGAAGTGATCTATGCCCACACGCGCGCCCAGGCCATCGCCGACGGCGTGCTGGTGGATGTATCGCAAACGGCGCGCGAGGCCGGCTTTCGCTGGCCCGTCGCCATGACCCGCACTGCCTGGGAGGACTGCGTGGCCTGGTCGGAGGACGACAGCCTCCGCCAGGTGCACCAGGACGAATCCGGCCGGTTGTGGGACGTGTTGTGGATGGCAATGAACGCGATCCGTCGCAGCTCTGGCGAGGGATCGCAAACCTTGTACCAGCTCTACCGCGTGCCGCGTGACGGAAAGTGCAATGAAGCACAGCTCGTTACGCTCAAGCTCATGGCCGGGCCGGGCGACGCCGGCGAGCCGGTGATCACCATCACGCTGCCGCGGGAGGACTGAGCCATGACTTTAGGTGATGAAATCCGGCGGCGGTATCCAAGGCTCATCCGTGCCATGCGCTACGCCGGCCTTCTCACTGAAACGGAGGCCGTCGGGGCCTTGGTGGATTACAAGGTCTTCGGCATTCGCGAAGGCTTCGGCTCGGAGGCGGTTTCCCACCTGGGCGGCCCGTTGGCGGCGATACAGTTTGGCATCTACCGCCGGCGCTTCGCGTCAACTCAGAAGTAGGCGGGCGTCTTCGACGCCGACTTATCCCACCCACGCGGGGAGACTTCCTTCCCTCGTGGGTGGGTGGTCTCTCCGTTCACCAACCGAAAGGAGAACCGTCATGAAATACGTCATTCAATACACGCTGCCCTACGAGCACCGGGTCATGGTCGGCATTGAGGCCGATAGCAGCGAGGAAGCTATCGCCAAGGCCGAGGCGTTGTTCGACCAAGGCGATATTTGGGACGACACAAAGGATGTCCCGTTGCTGTTCGATGACTACGAAGAAACGGGTGACAGCCCGCTCGTATTTACCGTCGAGCAGGAACTGAAAACCGATGAACCCTGGCCGGAACCCGATGCCGGCGTGAAGGAGGTACGGCGTCGGGAGGCGGCATTCCTCGCCTCCCGATTGCTGGTTGACGCCTATCGTCGTGGTGAAGAGCGAGGCGGAAGCATCGACTGGGATGGCTTAAACCAGGCCTATGAAGCCGCCTTGAAGGCAATATGAGCAGTAAACAGTCCTAAACTTCACCCCGTCCGAGACCTAACGAGGTCTATGGCGGGGTGTCTTCCTCGTGGGTCTGATCAAAGTGAATTCATCCTGTGTCCCCATCGAATAGTTGATTTTGAAATTCGTCAATACGTCGGCGCGGCGACGTGTGATCAAGGACTGAGATGCCGATAAGTTCTTGCGACTTTCGCCGATAAAGGAGTAGCCAAACGGAGTCGTTGTCTCTTGAGATTTCGGGGTCCTGGGATAGGGGTTTGACAGGATTGCCACCCCCGGCATAGACTCGGCGCGTCTTAAAGCTTCAGGTTCCTCGTGGGTTTCCATCCACGGGGTGAAACGGGAAGCCGGTGCGTTCCACGTTCAGGGAACAAGGCCGGCGCTGCCCCCGCAACGGTAAACGAGTCAAGGATCTGCTCAACGCCACTGTGCCTCGGCACGGGAAGGCGCGGATCCCGGGACAACCCCGCTCGTGAGCCCGGAGACCGGCCCGAAGCGATACCACGGTATTGCGGAGGGCGATACACGGCGCGCAGATTCTTCTCTGCCCACGCCCGTTCATTTTTCCTCCGCGTACTTTCGACCCATACGCTGTCGCGCGGGTGT
>CALMKE010000237.1 GCA_937867645.1 uncultured Gemmatimonadota bacterium
CGAACCCGCCGGGGCCGCCGGGCAGCGCAGCGGTGCTGTTGTCCTGCTGCGCGCCGTAGACCCAGTACGGATAGCGGTTGTCGACCGCCACGCGGTAGATCTCGGCGGTCGGCTGGTTCATCTGGCCGGTCCACGAGTTGGCGGCGTTCATCGACACGTTCGCGCCGCCGTCGTTGGCGTTGATCATCAGGTCGGGGTTGTCCGGGTTGATCCAGAGGTCGTGGTTGTCGCTGTGCGGCGTGCCGTACTGCTGGAACGTGCGGCCGCCGTCGGTCGACTTGAAGAACCCGACGTTGCTCGCCCAGACGGTGTCGGGGCTCTTCGGATCGGCGTGGATGTGCGTGTAGTACCACGCGCGCTGCTGGAGCATGCGCTGGCTGTTGGTACGCGTCCACGTGTCGCCGCCGTTGTCGGAACGATACACGCCGCCGCGATCGTCGGCCGCTTCGATGAGCGCCCACACGCGGTTCGGGTTCGCGGGCGCCGGCACGCTCGGGATCTTCTTCCTGTTCTTTCCGCGCCAGCTGCTCGCGATCTTCGGCATGAACGAGCCGGCGGTCGTCGAGATCGGCGTGCAGCTGCTGCGCGTCCTGAGCGTGTCGGGCCTGCTCATCGCCGTCGCGCTGACCTACACGGGCGGCCTGCAGGGGACGGGCGACACGAAGGGCCCGCTCTATATCTCGATCGTCTCGCAGATCGCCGTGCCGCTGGGCCTCTGCTTCGTCATCCAGCAGGTGGGCACGCTCGACCCCCTCGACATCTGGATCGCCATTCTGCTGGGCCATGCCACCCGGTGCGTCCTGAGCGTCCTGCGCTTCAACCAGGGCAGCTGGCGCAGCATCCCGGTCGGGATCGAGCGCTAGCCCGTCAGCCTCCCCGGACTTTTTTTCGGCGACCGTGTCGATCCGGCCCGGTCCCGTTCGACGTGTAGACAGGAGGGAGTGAGCAATGCGAGTGATGGTCATCGTGAAGGCGTCGAAGGACTCCGAGGCCGGGGTGCTGCCCACGGAGCAGCAGCTGGCGGACATGACGAAGTACAACGAAGAGCTGGTCAAGGCCGGCGTGATGCTGGCCGGCGAGGGCCTGCACGCGAGCGCGAAGGGCGTCCGCGTGAAGTTCTCGGGCGCCGCGCGCACGGTCATCGACGGCCCGTTTGCCGAGACCAAGGAGCTCATCGCGGGCTTCTGGCTCTGGCAGGTGCGCTCGATGGACGAGGCGATCGAGTGGCTCAAGCGCGCGCCGTTCGACGGCGGCACCGAAGTCGAGCTCCGGCAGGTTTTCGAAGCCGAGGATTTCGGCGAGGAGTTCACCCCGGAGCTGCGCGAGCAGGAGCGAAAGGCGTGGGAGCAGGCGGCGAGGAACGCGCAGAAGTAGCGCGCGCACGGGCTTTCACCCGGACTTGCTTCTGAGGGCACGCGCACCCTGATTCGTCGGGGTGACGGACCCCGCCCACCGCGCTGTCGAAGCAGTATGGCGAATCGAGTCGGCCCGGCTGATAGCCGGGCTGACCCGGATCGTCGGCGACGTGGGACTCGCGGAAGATCTGGCCCAGGACGCCTTGGTTGCGGCGCTGGAGCAGTGGCCGGCCGCCGGAGTGCCCGACAATCCCGGGGCATGGCTCATGGCGACCGCGAAGCACCGCGCGATAGACGCGTTACGGCGCGACAAGATGCTGCAGCGCAAGCACACCGGGCTCGCGCACGAGCTGGAGTCGCGGCAGGAAGCCACCGTCCCCGACATCGACGCCGCGCTCGACGACGAGGTAGGAGACGATCTCCTCCGGCTCATGTTCATTGCCTGTCACCCGATCCTGTCGCGGGAAGCACGCACCGCGCTCACGCTGCGCCTGCTGGGAGGTCTCACCACCGACGAGATCGCGCGCGCCTTTCTCGTCCTCGAGCCGACGATCGCGCAGCGAATCGTGCGCGCAAAGCGCACGCTATCGGAGGCGCGGGTGCCGTTCGAGGTGCCGCGGGGCGCGGAGCTGGCGGCGCGGATGTCCTCCGTGCTGGAGGTGATCTACCCCGTGTTCAACGAGGGCTACTCGGCCACGGCGGGCGAGGACTGGGCGCGACCGGCGCTGTGCGAGGACGCGCTGCGACTCGGGCGCATCCTCGCGGGGCTGGCGCCGACGGAGCCCGAAGTCCACGGTCTCGTCGCGCTGATGGAGCTGCAGGCATCGCGGTTGCGCGCGCGGGTCGGCGCCGCTGGCGAGCCCATCCTGCTGCTCGACCAGGACCGCGGCCGCTGGGATCATCTGCTGATTGGACGCGGGCTCGCCGCGCTCGCCCGGGCGGAGTCACTTTCGGACGCGCGCGGACCGTACACACTGCAGGCGGCGATCGCTGCGTGTCATGCGCGGGCGCGCGCGGCGGAGGACACCGATTGGCGGAAGATCGCCGAGCTGTACGGGGAGCTGGCTCGGCTCGCGCCGTCACCGATCGTGGCGTTGAACCGGGCGGTGGCGGTGGGGATGGCGGACGGACCAGAGGCGGGGCTGGAGATCGTGGACGCGCTGCGAGCCGAGCCGGCGCTGAAGAGCTACCACCTTCTGCGCGCCGTGCGCGGCGAGCTCCTGATGAAGCTGCGACGGTTCGCCGAGGCTCGTGCGGAGCTAGAGCGCGCGGCGTCGCTCACGCGGAACGAGCGGGAGCGGGAGGTTTTGCTCGGGAAGGCGGCAAACTGCGGGGAGCGCTGATCCGGCCAAGGCCGCGTCTTAGCGAGCCGCAGGCTCGCGTAGCGGCCGGGCCCGGACGCCACCCCGCACCCGACCCCCGCAGAGCATATTGAGCGGCGATGAGCTTCGCCGACATCCTCCTCACCGCGCTCGGCCAGATACGCGCCAACAAGCTGCGCTCGTTCTTCACGACGCTCGGAATCACCGTCTCCGTCACATTCCTGGTCGCGGTGATCGCCATCATCCAGGGGATGAACGCGTACGTCACGGAGAACATCGCGAACGCGCTGATCGGCCGGGACGCGTTTCAGGTCCGCCGGACCCCGATCCAGGTAGGACTGTTCGACGACGAGGCGATGCGGCGCGTGGCGCGGCGGCCGCGCATCACGGAAGCGGACGCCGCGGCCGTCGCCGCCGCCCTTCCCGACGCCGAGGCCGTCAGCCGGCAATCGGGCTGGCCCACCCCGATCAGCGACGTAATGTGGCGGAACCGGAAGATCGGCGACGTCACCGTGTTCGGCGTGACTGCGCCGTACCAGATCGTGCAGGACTACACGTTCTCCGCCGGACGGCCGCTGAGCGATCTCGACGTGCGCGACAAGCGGCGCGTCGCCGTCATCGGTGCCGACATCGCCGAGAAGCTGTTCGAGAGCGTAAACGCGGTCGGCCAGGAGATCCGCATCCAGAACGAGCGCTTCGAGGTCGTCGGCGTCGTCGCGAAGAAAGGGCGCGTGCTGGGGCAATCGTTCGACGGGTTCGTGCTGCTCCCCCTCCCCGTCTTCGAGACCATTTATGGCCGGCGGCTCACGACCACGATCTCGGTGAAGATGCCGACGCCCGACCTCGTGCGCCCGGGAATGCGGCGCGCCGAAGCGGCGATGCGGGTGGCGCACCGCCTCCGCCCGGGAGTAGAGAACGACTTCAACGTCGAGACGACCGACGCGCTCGTGTCCTTCTGGCAGAACCTCACGCGGGTCCTGTTCGCCGTCGTGCCCGCGCTCGTGACCATCGGCGTGGTGGTCGGCGGAATCGTCATCATGAACATCATGCTCGTCGCCGTGAACGAGCGCACGCGCGAGATCGGGATCCGCAAGTCCTCCGGCGCCCGCGCGCGCGACATCCGCCGGCAGTTCCTCGCCGAGTCGATCATGTTGTCCACGCTCGGCGGCGCGGGCGGAATATTCACCGGCTGGTTCCTCGCGACCGCGATCAGCGTGCTGTCGCCGCTGCCCGCCCGCATCACGCTCTGGTCGGTGATCGCCGCGCTGTCGCTCGGCGCGGGGGTCGGGATCGTCTTCGGCGTGTATCCCGCGGCGCGCGCGGCCAGGCTCGATCCGATTACAGCGCTGCGCGCCGAATGACGCCGGTAGCGAAGGAGCCGGTCCAGGGTTGGTTCGCCGATCTGGTGGTGGACAATGTCGCGATAGCGTTCGACACGCTGCGCGCCAACAAGCTGCGCTCGAGTCTCACCATTCTGGGCGTCGTCATAGGCGTGGGAACCGTGATGGCGATGGCCACCATCGTGAAGGGCATCGGCGATCAGATCACGCGCACGATCGAGATAGCCGGCCCTTCGACGTTCTACGTGATCAAGGTGTTCTCGCAGACGCCGATCAACCCGGACCGGCTGCCCGCGTGGATCCGGATCCGGCCGGACATCACCGAGCGCGAGGCCGCGCGCATCAAGCAGATCCCGGGCGTGCGTTACGCCTCCATCTGGGGGCAGGCATTCGGACGGATCGAGTACCAGGGGGCGCGCACCCAGCAGGGGGTGATAACCGGCGCCGATGACGGATTCACCGAGATCCAGGGCGGCGAGCTCACGGCGGGCCGCTGGTTCGCGCGCAGCGAGCTGGCGCGCGGCTCACCAGTGGTGGTGCTGCACGAGGATTACGCGGCGAAAGTCTTCGGCCAGATCAATCCCCTCGGGCGGACCGTGCGGCTGAGCGGCAGACCGGCGGAGGTGATCGGCATCTATCATCCGCCAGGCAACATCTTCGCGCCTCCCGGCTCGGAGAACATCGCGATCATTCCGTTCCGGATGCTCGACCGGCAGTTCACCTACGACAAGACCAACGCCCTGTTCATCTCGATCAAGCCCGAGGAGGGCGCCGACGTCGCGGACATCCAGGAGGAAGTGATAGTCACGATGCGCGAGCTGCGGGGGCTGCGGCCGGGCGCGCCGAATTCGTTCGATCTCATCACGCAGGATCAGATACTCGACGTGTTCAACAAGCTTACGGGCGCCTTCTTCCTCGTGATGATCGTGCTGTCGAGCGTCGCGCTGCTGGTGGGCGGAATCGGCGTCATGGCGATCATGATGGTCTCCGTGACCAACCGCACGCGCGAGATCGGCGTGCGCAAGGCGATCGGCGCGACGCGGCGGGAGATTCTGCTGCAGTTCCTCATCGAAGCGGCGACCCTGACCGGCATCGGGGGCGCCATCGGGATTCTCACGGGCCTGGGTCTCGCGAAGCTGGTGACGGCGATTCTCAAGGTCGACTCCAACGTGCCACTGGGGATCACGCTGATCGCGGTCGCGGTGTCGGTCGGGATTGGGATCGTGTTCGGATTGCTGCCCGCGCGGAGGGCGGCGGGGCTGGATCCTATCGAAGCTTTACGATACGAGTAAGCTGTGGTGGCTACTGGGATGCTGAAAGGGAATCCAAGTATGGAGTGTGGCAGTCTGGAGTTGTCAGTTTGGAGTTGGGTCGGTCAACTGCAAACTCACATCTCCCAACTGCCACACTCCATACTTGGATTCCCCTTCAGCATCCCCGTGGCCAGATTCCGCACGTGCCTACCGTTGACATTCTTGCGATAGCGGCCCACAGAGACGACGTCGAGCTCTCCTGCGCCGGCGCGCTCATCAAGGCAAAATCCTTCGGCCGCTCCACGGCCGTGATCGATCTCACCGCCGGCGAGCTCGGCACGCGCGGGTCCGCGGAGACGCGCGGGCGCGAAGCGGAGCAAGCCGCGGAAGTCATGGGGCTCACCGCGAGGGAGAATCTGGGGCTGCCGGACGCGGGCATCGTGAACACCCCGGAGACGCGGGCGTTGCTCGCCATAGCGATCCGAAGATTCAAGCCGACCGTCGTGATCGCGCCCGCTCTCGGCGGGCGGCATCCGGATCATCACGTGAGCGCGCAGCTGATTCGCGACGCGTGCTTCGTGGCGGGGCTCGCCAAGGTCGAGCCGGGCACGCCCGCGCACCGCCCGCGCAAGATCGTCCACGCGGTGACGCACCGCGAAGACTTCGCCAAGCCGACGTTCGTCGTGGACATCAGCGCCGAGTTCGAGCGTAAGCTCGACGCAATCCGGTGCTACTCATCGCAATTCGAAGGAGTGACGCAGGCGGGCGAGGTTTATCCGAATGGCGATCCCCTGCTCGACGTCGTGCGCCACCACGCCGCGCACTACGGATCGATGATTCGCTGCCGCTACGGGGAGGCCTTCTTCACGACCGAGACCATGCGCGTGGACGACATCGGCGCGCTGGAGGTCCCGACCTTTTGAGCGAGCCGAAGCCGGACGAAGTGAGCTATCCGTCGTACCTGGCGCTGGACGAGCTGCTCTCGCTCCAGCGTCCGCGCTCGCAGCCCGTGCATCCGGACGAGCTGCTGTTCATCATCGTGCACCAGGCCAGCGAGCTCTGGTTCAAGGTGATCCTGCACGAGCTGGATGCCGTCGTCGATTCGCTGCGCAAGTTCGAGGCGCAGCTCGCGCTCTGGCACGTCGGGCGGCTCAACGCGATGATGCGGATCGTGTCGAGTCAGCTCTCCTCGCTCGAGCTGCTCCCGCCGCAGCACTTTCTGGAGTTCCGCGGTTTTCTCGGGACGTCGAGCGGGTCGCAGAGCGTGCAGTTCCGCGCGATCGAGGCGGCGTCGGGATTGCGGGAGCCGCACTTCATCGCGGCGCTGGAAGCGCACGGACCGATCCCGCCGCAGGTGCAGAAGTATCTCGACCAGCCGACGTTGCAGGATCTGTTGCTTCGCCTGATCGAGCACGAGGGCACGACGGTCAAGCGGCTCTATGTGGGCCCGGGTCCCACCACGCTGTTCTTCCTGGCCGAAGCATTCCTGGAGTACGAGCAGGGTTTCGCCGAGTGGCGGTTCAAGCACGTGCAGCTCGTCGAGCGGGTGATCGGTCCGGGAACCAGCGGCACCGGCGGGACGTTGGGCGCCCGGTATCTGGCCAAGACCGTCAGCCAGCGGTTCTTTCCGAAGCTGTGGGAAGCGCGCGGGGAGATGCTGGCCGGCGGTTAGCCTCCGGCCACCTTCTCGAGCGCTATCCCAGTCGCGTGGCGAGTCCCGCCATCGCCGGCTGCAGCGCGGCGGGCGCGGCGGGCGCGGCGGGCGGCACTAGACGGGTATCACCGCCTGGTGCCGCTGCCGGAAGTTGCGCCCTCTATTGCAGCTCCGGGAAAACTGCCCGGTTGGACTCGCTTGCCGCGCGCTGGGTTCTCACCGGGCCAGCGGCAGCCTGAGCAGCGCTCGCGCGGGACGCGCTCGCGTTCGGCGGGGACAAACTTACGGTCGATGATGCCATGATCGTGTTGGGGTCCGTATCCGCGTCTCCGTCGCAGTCGAAGTTCCCCTCGTCCACGACCAGCGCCGAATTCCCAATGTAAACGTTGGCTCCGGTGTTCATTTCGAACTTTGCGCGCAGCATGCCAGACGCGACGCTTATGTCGTTGGCCTCCACCCGATTCCAGCAGGCACGGGTCAGGTTGATCCCGATGGCCTGCGGGCCGGCGATCGTATTCGCCCGGATGATCGAATTGCGTACGGACACCGGTGACGGCGAGTTCGTGCTTCCAATGATCCCGCGGTCTTGCGCGTCCTGAATGGAGTTGTTCTCTATGACGGCACCGTTGAGTTCCGCCAGCGCGATGCCATTCCGCCAGGGACCCGAGGTAGAGTTATTTCGCACGACCAAGTGTGTGCCATCGCGCACTCTGATCGCGCCGAAGAGCGGCGATCCCGAGGCCGTTAGCGCGACGATGACATTCCTCTCGACTGTCGTATAGTCGGTAAAAATCGTGATGTTGAAAATCGTTCCGGCTCCCTGAACATGAATGCCAGATGAGGTGCCGAAAGATTGGACGGTGTTGTCCGACACGACCGCACCCGGAACGCCGACCAGAAACGCGCACGTCCCACCGTCGCCACACTGGATTTGGTTAAAAATCAGGCGAAGTCGATCCGCGCTGGACGCGTACACGGGATGGGAGGCGCCGCCAATACCGGCGGATGGCACGCTCGACAAAAACAAATTGTCCACTTGGACCCCACCACCGAATACCTGGAGCACCGCAAACAGCGCACTCCCGCTACTGTTGACCAGTCCCGAACCAGGCGTGGCGCAAGTCAGGCGGATGTCGTCTGCCTCGATGACGACCGCGCTGGAGACTTCGATTAATCCGTCGATCGCGATGGTGCCGCCGGCGCCAACCGCCGCCAACGCCGCGGAAAGCTCGGTCTGATTCGTGACGACATAATCCGCGTTGGTCGTGCACCCCGGGCGGGTGGGAGACTGGTCGATGTCGTTCGACAGCACCCCTGTCCAAACCGCTCCCTGGCTACCGAAGGAGCCGTCTTCCGCGCTGAACGACGCGCAGGGCGGACCGTCGTAGTCAAACGCGGCTGTGGCGCACGCGCCGTTGGCGTCGAACTCGTCGACCAGGCTCAGGTTGTAAGAGTGGCCGCCGACCGTCATGGTGCCGGCTCCCGAAACTTTGCCGTTCACCTTCATTATTCGCGCGCCCTTGCTGAACGTCACGTTCGTTCCGCCCTCGGCGAACCGCAGGATGGACGCCTGCCCTCCCGGGGACACGAGCAACCAACCTTTGTAGGTAGCGATAGGCCCACCCACGTGCGTCGCGCTTGGGCTGCCGGGTGCGGACCGCGACATCAGCGGCGCAATCGAAAGGGACGTCCCGCCGTCGGTTAGGATGTCACCAGAGATCTCCGCCCACGGCGGGGGGGGGTTGTCGTAGAAGTTCGGCTCACCGGGCTGCAACGGCGTCGTGACGCCGTCGGCACAAGCGACTATGAATGCCACTGCAACGAGCGGAATTAATGGCGATCGCATTGGAATCCCTCAGACAAGGCTGACATCCAAATCCGCCGGAGCACCGGTGCCCGGTTTGCCGAACGCGAACATATGAAACACGGGGTTGTTTCGCCATCCCCGATCTAGACCGGACTAGTCTCTCTTCCCTTGCTCCGCCCAAAGTAGCTCGAACATGGAAAAGCGCCCGTGGAACGGGGCGCTCTTCGAATCGCGTGTGACCTTCGCCGCCGGACACACAAGCGCCCCGGATTATCGCTTGGCGAACATATGGAGCCCCAGTTGCCTCGGCGACGCCCCAGCCGACCGGCGAGGGGCCCTATTGGGGCTACGAGCGCGCCCGTCGGAAAGTTTCTGTGGCGACAGCTCGGGGGTTAGGGGCTCTCTCATACGCCGGAGACCAGCCTGAGCGCTCTCCGCGAGGGCGCGGGCCGCCGGATCTCCGCGCGCCCAGGCATGCGCCACAACGCGGTAGCCCGACGCCGCCCTGTCCCGTTCCGCGCGGTTATTGGACCGCTCGAGGAGACGCCCACGCTCCGCCGCCAGCCAGACTTCCATGGGCGACAGCAGCGCGTATAGGCGGACGTTGAGCAGCTTCCCCGCGTCGTCGGTGAAGCCGCGTGCCTCGAGCAGCTGGGCGGCTATCACGCGATCGAGGCGGCAGTTGATGCAGACGGTATCGCTCAGTGCCCGAAAATGTTCGAGCGCGCGGGCAGTGTCCCGTCTCGCGAGCGCGAGATAAGCCTGTCCTGACCCACGCATCCCCGTCGCGGCTCGCGGGCTCAGTCCCCCGTCGCTTTTCGCGAAGATTGCGGCAAAGGCTGCGATCGACGCCGTGTCGCCTATCCGGGCCCAGAAGGGCAGCGCTGACCCGGCGCCCGCTGGGTTCTCGCGCAGCAAGCGAGCATACGTCGCGCGAGCCGCGGCCACCGGCACGGCGTTCAACCAGACCAGTTCCGCGTACAATGAAGTGGGCCTGTCGCCGAGCGCGGAGTACGCGTCGCGAAATCTCCCGAGGTAAGCGAGCTGCAACGGCACATAAGTGTTGCGCGCGACTTCGATGGCCGGGTGGCCGCCGAACCGTCCCGCGAGCGAAGCCAGCAGCCGCAGCGGTGAATCGTTCGCGTCCGGCCAGCGCCGGGTCCTGTGCCACGCTTCGAACAGGACGTCCGAGGGAGTGTCGCTCACCGCCGCCGCGATGGCGGCGGAATCGGCGTTGCGCAGCGCGGCGACCCTCTCGATCAGCCTGATCGCGGCAGCCTCGACTTCCGCGGGTCTGCGAGCGAGGTATCTGCGCGCGAACGCCAGGCCCGCGTCCCGTCCGTACAGCTGGAAGGCGTACTCGATGGCATGCAGGTATGCGGGGCTGAACGTCGAGTCGAGCGCTATCGCGCGATCGAAAGTCGCGAGAATCGTCGCCTCGTCCACGCTCGCGACGGACCCGTACCCGTGATGCTCCCGGGCTTCGCCGGCCTCATACCATACCTCCGGGTCGTTGGGGTACCGGAGCAGCGCTTCGTCGATCGTACCGAACAACCGCCGCGTGAGCGACCAGTCGATCTCGGGCGACTGCGAGTTCGCGGCCATTATGGAATCCGCGGTTATCAGCAGGCTGTCGCGCGGCGCCAGCCCGGTATTCAACGCTCCGGCGCGGAGGCGGTACGCCCTGGTAAGGGAATCCGCGCCGCTAGAGGTCCATCCGAGCACCCAGCTCAGCCGCCGCAACGGCAGCGCGAACATCGAATCCAGAGCTGCGGCGCGCGAGTAAGCGACGCGTGCCGAGTCCCAGGCAGTTCGGCGATAATGCTGTTCGCCCTGCAAAAAGGCCTTGAGCGCGAGCGGAGTCGTATGCCCCATGGGACTGTCACGCACGGCTCCGATGCGGTGCTTGGTTCCCAGCTTCGTCAGAACCGCGACCGT
>CALMKE010000238.1 GCA_937867645.1 uncultured Gemmatimonadota bacterium
CTGGACACGCCGCAGCTCGGGACGCTGCTGGAGGGGATGCAGAAGATCGCGAACCGGATCTTCACCGGGCTGGTGCTCGCGGGGCTGTTAGTGGCGAGCGGGCTGATGATTCAGAGCTGGCCGCGGCTGGGGATCATTGGGTTTTCTATAGCCGCCGTGATCGCGTTGTACATGATCCTGTCCATACTCCTGACCGATCGAAAGAAGGGCGGCGGCGGCGGGAAGATCAGCAATAGCTGACAGCAGCAAATTCGCGCGGCCAGAATCGGGATACGCGCGATTAATTCGATGCCGGAGTTGGAAGCCGAATCGGTGAGGTTTGCGACGTGCGATGGCAGCGCACAACAAACCCCATCGAGGAGGCGGCATGAATGCGAGGTTGACCGTTGCAACCGCGGGCAGATGGCGGATCTGGAGGCTCATTGCGGCTCTTGGCGCGATTGCCGTGGTCGCGAGCGTTGGGATTTCAGCGTGCGCCGATGACGCGCTGGCCCCGCGCACGTCGAGCTCTGCGGCCGTTCCCGCCACGCATGGCTCAGGCAGAACATTGGGACTCGAGAACGTGGGCGAGTTCCACAACTCCTTCCTGGATTTCGCGTTCCCCCGCTTGCGGGCCGCCGTGGGCCGCGGCGAAAGCCAGGGGCAGCTCTGCGCGGTGATCGCGCAGGCAATGCGAGACTTTGTGGTCGCGCGGGGGATCGGCGTGAACCCGGCGCTCATCCGTGACGACGTCGCCGGCGGCGATTGCGTTGCCGAGGCGCGCACGGCTGGAGGGCCGGGACGACCGCGGCTATCTCTCGCGACCGACGGCGTGCCCGTGGGAGAGCTGGACATCATCGTGAGCGAGCTCGCCTACGTCTCCGCGGAGAATCTTCCCGTTTCCACGATCGCGTCGGTCGCCAACGACAAGGTCGCCTATGCCCGGGCTTATCTCCCGCCGGAGGAGGCCGACATCGTCGCGGCGACTGCAGAGATAGCGGTCAGCTCCGCCAGCTACTGGGACGAGAATTACTCCTACCAGGAGCAAATCCTGCTGGAAGAGGCGGGCTTGACCACGGCGCTGGCGCGTACTGGTCGGGACTCGCCGCGGCTCGCCGCAAGCGCCGGCCCGGCCGCCAGGGGGCTGCTAGCCCCCACCGAGCGCCGAAGTGACGACTGGCTGACGGACATCGACAAGAGTTCGTGGTATCCTAAAGCGCGCAAGGTCGCCGTCGCGGACATCGCCGGGGCGGTGAAAGGCGGCATCGGCGGGTGGCGGGGAGGCTGGCAGGGGATCGTCGCCGGCGCGGCGATCGAAGGCGGATCCGCGTCCGCCGCGGGACTTCTCAGGGAGGTATTCAAGCCGTGGACAAAATGAGGCGGGAGCAGCCGTTCAGTCTAGCGCTGCTCGAGGAGATCGTGATTCTCCTGTCGTTCGTGGGAGGCGCGACGGTCATCTGGCTGGCGGCGCCCGGCGGCAAGGACTGGTGGCACGGAGCGCTGCCCACAGTGATGTGGGCTTACCCGGTTCGGTTCGTGGTGGAGCTCTGGACCCGCTACCGGGGAAAGCCGCTCCTCCGCCTCGTTCCTGACGACTGGTAGCCGCGCCTGCCGCGGGCGTCTGCAATGAAAAGCCCCGCTCCGCGCGGGGCTTTTCATTCTCAGGCCAGCATCTTCCTTCTGAGCGTGCTCAGCCGCCGCCGCACCGACCCGTCCATAACGGTGTCCCCGATCCGGACCACCACTCCGCCGAGTATGGCCGGGTTCACGCTGACGTGCGGCACGACCTCCTTCCCCAGCGCCCGCGACAGCTCGCGCGCGATGACGTTGTTCTCGTCGGCCGACGTCGCCTTTGCGACCGTGACGCGCGCGTGCACGCGCCCGACCGACTCGTCCACGAGGTTCGCGTACTCGACCGCGATCTCGGGAATCAGCATCTGCCGGCGGTTGCGCAGCAGCGCCCGCAGGAACTCCAGGAACAGCTTCGGCACCCGGTCCTGCACGGCCCTGGTGATGACTTCGTTCTTCTGCGCCGCGCTCACGCGCGGCGACTCCAGGAACCGGCGCAGCGTCGTGTCCTGCTCGACCGCGGCGGCGAAATCGGCGATCATCTTCGCCCAGCCGTCGAGGTCGTTCGCCTTTCTCGCGAGCGAGAGCAGCGCCTCGGCGTAGTTGCGCGCGATGCTGGCGTCGCGCATCAGCGGCTCGCGCGATCCGGCTTCGACGCCGGAATCGACGCCAGGAACGTCTCGACGATCTTCCGGTTGGCGTCGGTGTCCAGATTCCGCTCGATCACTTTCTCCGCGCCCGAGATCGCCAGCTCGACCGCCTCGCGCCGGAGCTGCGCGATCGCGCGGTCCCGCTCCGCCTCGATCTCGCGGCGGGCGCGATCCAGCATCTCCTGCTGCTCGGCCTTGGTCTCCTCGAGCATGTGCGCGCGCACCTTCTCGCCCGCCGTGCGCGCCTCGGCGATGAACCGCTGCGCCTCGCCGCGGGCCTCCTCGATCTTGGCGCGGTGCTGCAGCAGCAGCAGGGCCGCCTCGTCGCGGTCGCGCTTGGCCGTCTCGATCGCCTCGCGGAGCGCGGCCTCACGGGCCTCGACCGCCGCGGTGATCGGCTTGAATGCGTACTTCGTAAGGATGATCCAGAGCGCGATGAAGATGACGAGCGTCCAGAACATCAGCCCCGTATTGGGGGACATGAGGCTCGTCTTCTCTGCCCCGGCTTCCGAAGCGTAGGCCGGCGCCGCGAGCAGGAACAGCGATAGTGTCAGGATCTTGCGCATGTGTGCACCAGAGTGACGGCGCACCGGGCCCGGGCCCGATGTGCCGCGAAGTTGTTTAGTACTTGCCCGCGATCATGAACGCGACGACGATCGCGAACAGTCCGGGAGCGTCGATGAGCGCCGCGAGAATCAGCGAGCCCGTCTGAATCTTGCCGGCCATCTCGGGCTGGCGCGCCATTCCTTCCATCGCCTGGCCGCCGAGCCGTCCGATGCCGAGTCCTACGCCGATGACGGCGAGACCGGCGCCGATGCCGGCTCCGAGCTGCGCCCACGCGCCGGCGTAATTCGCGTCGAACGCCGTGCTCTGCAGCATGAGAAAGAGATCCATTTTTCAAACTCCACGTGCGTAAAGTGAGACTGCCTCGCTCGCGCCGACTTCGCGCCGCTCGTCACCGGAGCCCGGGCCCCAACGAGCTTCGCCAGCCACCCGGCCGGCTACGATTCCAGTGCCGGTGAGCAACGCCGACACGGTCCATTCAGGTATCAGGTATCAGGTATCAGGTATCAGGTACGGCAGTTGCCGATACCTGATACCTGATACCTGCCAACTCTCAGTGCGCCGCCTCTCTGATCTGTCCAATGAACACGCTGGCGAGCAGCGCGAAGATGAATGCCTGCAGGAACGCCACGAACAGCTCCAGCAGCATGATCGCGATCGCCATGACCAGCGGGAACACCGCCAGGCCCAGGAACGCGCTGCCGAAGGTGAAGATCATCCCGATGAGCGCCAGCACCATGACGTGACCCGCGGTCATGTTGGCGAACAGCCGGATGGCGAGCGCGATCGGCTTGGTGAATTTCCCGAACAGCTCGACCGGCGTCATGATGATCGTCATCGGGAGCTTCATCGCCAGCGGCATGTCGTGCGGCCAGAAGACGATGGTGCCGATGTACTTCTTCCCCAGCGTGCGCATGCCGGCGACCTCGACCATGATGAACGTGACCAGCGCCAGCGCGGCGGTCACGTTGATGTTGCCGGTCGCGGTCGCGCCGTACGGCAAAAGGCCGAGGATGTTGGCGAACAGGATGAAGAAGAAGAGCGTCAGGACGAACGGCACGTACCTGTCGCCGTGGTGGCCGACGTTCGGGAGCACGACCTCGTTCCGGATGTAGAGGACCACCGCTTCGATCCCGTTGGAGAAGCCGCGCGGCGACTCGTCCGGCTTCGATCCGCCGTGCGCGCGGGCGCCGCCGATCAGGACTATCAGGCAGAGCGCCGCCGCGATCCACAGGAAGACCACGTGCTTCGTCGGCGAGAGATCTATCGTGAGTCCGCCGATGTGGATCGGCTTCCACCGCGGCAGTTCGAGGTGGCAGGCCCAGCCGGGCTCGAGGCACGGATACTCGAGCGAGTGCGAGTCGACGATGTGCGGCGTGATCATGTCCACCCGCTCGGGGACGTTCGCGGGTGCGGGCGCGGGCGTGCCGTCATCCTGCGCGAGAGCAGGCAGCGGGAGCAGCGCGCCCAGGATCAGGGCCGCGGTCAGGAAAAGTCGTCGCTGCATCATCGCTCCAGCATAACCGGTTCGAGGATGCTCGTGGCGAACAGGAACGCGGCGAGGCTGAAGAGCGCGGCGGCCAGCGGGAGGCCGAGGGCGCCCGCGGCCAGGAAGCCGTAGGTGATCAATGCCGCGAAGCGCAGGAGCGAGCCGAGTCCCCAGCCGATCATCACGCCCTGCCCGCGCATCGCGTGCAGGATCAGGAAGGACGCGAGCTGGACGGCGAGAGCGAGCACGGCGCTGATCGCGATCGCGCGCGCGTTCTCGGCGCCGGGGAAAAGGAGCACCATGACGATCGCGATGAGGGCGATCAGGCCGGCCGCGGCAGCGAGGAAGCGGAGGGCGCGCTTCACAGCGGGAGTAGGTTTTGGCTCGCGAACATCGTGATTGCGACGCAGGTGAAGGTGTGCCGAGCTGTACGGCTCATTGCTTTTCCGGCTTCCGGCCGTGGGGCCCCATCAGTTTTCGGTACATGCTGTAGAAGGCCGCGGCCCCGCCGCCGAACACTCCGAGCAGCAGGAAAAGCGGCGCGGTACCGAACCTGTCGTCGAGCCAGTCCCCGCCCAGCGCGAACAGGACGAGAGCGACCGCAAACTGAAGTCCCGCAGCGGCATAGCCGCTGGTCGAGGGCGCGTCGTCACCGTCATCGATCCCGTCGTTGCCGAAGGGTTTTTGTGCGCTCACGATTCGCCCTGCGGTTTGCTGGTTTCGCTCTTCCCGGGAGGGGAATTTATCGCTTGTGAAATTTTTCTCAAGCTACCGGACATTTTGACCGCCAATGTGGATAATCACAAAGATGATTTTCCAAGTTGGTACGGGACAGTGACTTAGATGTTGCCTTTTCTATTGCGTGTCGTCCCTGCTGTAGATAAGTTCGCCCGCTCACAGAAACGTGAGCAGCAAGTCGGCCGCGGCGTTTTACATCAGGATCTGCATCGTGGACATCAAGCTCGTCTTTCCAATCGCAGCAGCAGCGACTCTCGCGTTCGCGTGCGGACCGTGGAGTCAGACGCAAGCCGATTCACGCGTGTCGCATCAGCAGATCACTGAAGGCAAGCCGTTGGGCAGTGTGCTCGAAGTGCGCGCGGGTGGCGAGATCGATCTCGCGTTGCGCGTGACGAACAACAGCAAGCGCACGCTCGAGCTGCTCTTCCCCGACGGATTCACGCATGATTTCTTCGTGCTCGATTCCGAGGGACACGAAGTGTGGCGCTGGAGCCAGGGGCGCATGTTCACGTCGGTATTGCAGACGCGGCAGCTTCGCGCGAACGGTAGCGTGACGTATCACAACACGGCGAACCGGCGTCTGCCGAAGGGCGAGTACACGGCGGTGGCGGTTCTGCGCAGCGGCAATCATCCGATGGAGACCAGGGTCGCGTTCGTGCAGCAATAGAAAGACCCTCTTTTTTTCCTTTCCTGCAAATGACTCCGCGACAGCGGAGTTTTTTGTTACAAGTGACTGTGTTGGGCGCTACCTCCGCTTGCGGTAAGGCCCTCCAAACGCCAATGTGACGCCGGGCTGACGGCTCTCCGGTAGCGTCAGCGTGGCATCTGCGGCGGAGCAGGAATGGTTCGTCTCAAGGCACTGGGACAGAGCACAGTCGAG
Organism: uncultured Gemmatimonadota bacterium; assembly: GCA_937867645.1. GTDB lineage: Bacteria > Gemmatimonadota > Gemmatimonadetes > Gemmatimonadales > Gemmatimonadaceae > JACDCY01. Next base: position 5,870 of record CALMKE010000238.1, read on the forward strand.
GTAGGTGAAGTCCGGATCGGGCCGGAGCAGCCTTACCTGTTCGCCATCGCCCTGTACCTGATCGTCGAGCGCGGCAAGCGGATATCGCGGGAAGCGTTGGTCGAGCTCATCTGGCCGAATGTCGCCGACGAGAAGCATGCACGGCAGCGTTTCCGCCAGGCTCTGTTGCGGCTGCGCGAATCGGGTCTGCCCGTGATCGGCGAAAACGGAACGCTTCTCCTCGAAAAGGGTTCGGCAAGCACGGATTTCGACTCGCTTTCGTCGCCGGACACGTTTCACCCGGGGCAGAGTCTCGAATTCCTTCCGCATTACGCCCCGCGGATCTCGGGGCGCTTTCTCGACTGGGTCGAGACTCAGCGCTCGCGCATTCACGCGAACGTGCAGCGGATCTTCCTGGCGCGGATGCAGCAGGCGCGAACGCGCGGTGACTGGGCCGAGATCGAAGCGCTGGCCGCCGAGTGCCTCCGGCTGGATCCGTACAACGAGGAAGCCGTGATGGCACAGGCCGAGTGCGCGGCCATGCGCGGCTCCAAGCGCGAGGCGCTCTCGATCCTCGACAGCTACATGGAAGCACTCGGCACCCACGCAGGGACGATCGGGTTGCCCGCGAAGATTTTGCGCACGCGCATCGCGGAGCGCTTAGGCGACCAGCGCTACGCGATGATCAGCGAGCAGCATTTCGTGGGGCGTGAGCCGAGCATGGAGCTGCTGCAGGGCTTGCTTCGCGAAGCGCAGCGCGGAGCGGGCTCTGCGGCTTTCATCTGGGGCGAGCCCGGCATCGGGAAGTCGAGGCTGGTGCAGGAGTTGACGCAAGTGGCCGAGCTAGGAGGCGCGCGTGTGGTCTCGACGAAGTGCCATCCGACCGACGCCGGCAGGCCGTTGTCGGCGTTCGCGGATCTAGTGCCGATTCTGAAAACGTTGCCGGGCGCGCTTGGCTGTTCCGCGCAGACCTTCTCACTGCTGCAGCGACTCACCGATCGCAACAAGAGCGACGCGTTCCCACAGCAGGAGGCGGGCGACGCGGCGTTCCTTGCCGCTACTATCCGCCGCGCCGTGTTCGACCTGGTGGATGCCGTCGCGGATGAAGGGATGTTGGTGATGGTGATCGAAGACGTGCATTGGTTGGACGAGCCGTCCTGGACGATCCTGAGCGCGATGGTGGAGTGGAGCACGACGCGCACGCTGCTGATTCTGCTGACGTCGCGTACTGCTCATGCCACGGAGAGGAAGGTCGCGGATCCGGACCGCGGATTTCACCGGCACCATCTGATGCCTTTGGCCGAGGCGGACTCGGGAGAGCTGCTCGACAAGCTCTCAGCCGACGATACAAACCCGCTGCCGGAGAATGTGCGCGAGTGGTCGGTGGCCGCGGCTGAGGGCAACCCGTTTTACCTGCGTGAATTGGCGCGGCATTGGGTCGAAACGCATCAGAGCTTTGGCGTGCCGCGTTCGTTGGCAGAGTTGATAGAAGCCCGCCTAAACCGGCTCAGCTCGCTGGCTCTGAGGGTTCTTCAGCTCTGCGCGGCGTTTGGGAAACATTCCGACTTTGCGCGATTGGAGAAAGCCACGGGATACCCAAACCACGTCCTCTTGGACGCGATAGAGGAACTGTCGAACGCTGCGATGCTCGAGCAGGAAAGACGAGGCGTTGCCGTGAGGCACGATTTGCTCGCAACAGCCGCGCTCAACCGACTTGGAGCTGCCGCCGCCCGACTAATCCATCGGCAGGTTGCCACAGTGCTCGAAACAGAAATCGCTGAAAAGCATACTGCCGGATTGATGTGGGATTGTGCTGCGCATTGGCAGCATGCAGGTGAAACGGCACACGCTCTTGAAACAGTGCGCCTATGCGCAAACCATCTTTACTCTGTCGGTCAATTGCAACAGTCAATCGAATTGTGCGAGAAAGCACTTCCCCTATGTGCTGAACTCGAAGAACGCTTCGAAACCCTATTCGTACTGGCGACATGCCTTAGAGCTGCGGATCAATGGTCTCGGCTGCGTGATGTGGTCCTCGAAGCGTTGTCACTAAGTGAAATAGCGTCGGAGAGGCAACGCGTAACAGACAGCCTCTGCTTACTGGAGATAGAGGCCAAATGGCGTCTCCATCAAGGAAGGGAGAGCAATATCGCGGCACTACTCCAGTTTGCCGAAGACGACACTAAGCACTCTGTCCATCGCCTGCAGGCGGTGCTGCTCGGCATGATCCAGTGTGCCGAAGCAATGCGACAGGAAGACGCCACCCGCCTCTTCGCCGTCGTCGATCGGATTGAACCTGAACCCGCGCAGCGCGCCCTTGTCGCGCATGTTCAAATGATCTTCCACAGTGATTACGGAGATGTCGACCTTGCTCTAGAGTACGCGAAAACGCTTTTAGCACTGGAGACCGAGAGTTGCGACCTCGGTTCCCAAATTCGGGCTCGAACGGACGTCGCGTGCTGCTTTCGCCGCGTGGGAAACTTGGCCGATGCGGCCCGACTCCTTGAGGCCACATGGCACATCGCCCGACATCACGGCCTAGACGGGCCAGCGGCTCTTACCGCAACTCGAATGGCCTTAAACGCCATCCAAGACGACGACTTCTCTACTGCCCAGGTATGGCGCGACAGAGCCATGCCATACGCCGAGGCGCTCGACGACCAAGCGTACGCACATACTTTGCGATACGTGAGCGCGCGAATCGGATTGCACGTCGGTGATCTCGCACCGGCCGAAGCCTACTTGGCGAGCATCACGGTGCCCGACGCCCAACTGAATTATCGCCTGCGGCAAGCCGTCGCAGTGATACACTGTCGAGTGCTGCTTAGTCGCAAGGAGCCTGTTGACGACCTGACGTTAAGCAGAATGGCCTCAGAATTCGAACAATACTGCGACCGTAGCCAGCACGACTACTTCGCGCTCACCATATGTGAGACACTTGTTGCAGAGGGACGACAAGCGGAGGCTCATCGTTTAATTGCACAGTACCTGCGTCGCAGAAGAGAGCGAGGCCCATTACCGCGGTCGTTAGCAACCGCAATTGACCGAATCAAGCGATCAGTCTAGTCCGCTTACGAGCACCGGACGAGAGGGCGTCAGGATGCCCTCGACGCCGGCAACGTCTCTCGGTGGCGCGTTGGCGAACAGCTGATCGAACGCAGGACTACCCAACAAAATCTCACAGATGTAAGGATCGAATTGCTTCCCCTTGAGCCGCATGAACTCTGCTCGGACTTGAGCGGGTGACAATGCCGCTCGATAAGGTCTATCCGACATCATCGCATCGGCGGTGTCAGCGAACATTATAATCCGCGACCAGAGCGGAATTCGCTCACCCGCGATACCATGCGGATAACCGGTTCCGTCCCAGTTTTCGTGATGGTGAAGGACAGGAAGTACACAATCCTGCAAATCAGTCAGGCGCTGTATCAATTCAGCCCCGAGCCCCGAATGCGTCTTCATTATCGCAAATTCTTCGGCCGTGAGCTTACCTGGCTTGCTCAGAATTGGTCCAAAAACCTCATGAATCTTACCGACGTCGTGAAGGAGAGCTGCGATATAGATTCGTTCCACCTCCTTCCGACCAAGCCCTAACATCTCAGCTACGACCCGCGTGTTTGCGGCCACTCTCCTCGAGTGTCCGGAAGTGTACGGGTCCCGCGCCTCAATTGCCGCAACCATCAAATCAAGCAGTTCTCGATTTGTTCGCTGGAGTTGTGCGTTCGTCTTGTACAACTCTCTCACGCCGAACAACGGAATTGCGAGCATGGCCACACCGAACGGTCCGAATTGCGTATAGAACCACGCAAATACAAACACGAACGGAAGCGCGAGTAAATCGTAGAGGATGTCGGTCGGGTTGTGTTGCCCAAGGAGCGTCCAAAATCCGCCGCCAGAGCTAATCGATACGGCCCCGTAAGCGGCAAGAATGTTGATGACCAAAAACAGCGGCAGTACGACTGCGACCGCTGGAATCGATGATCGGGCGAACTCAAGTATCGAAGTACCACCCAAAAACTGATACACGAGAACGCAAATGGACGTTGACAGGACGAATTGCGCGACGTTGAATACGGCTTTTATCAATGTCCTGCGCGCGAAGAACTCCCCGACGATCATCGCAGAACCGACGGCGACCATCGCCATCCAATTGGGGCTTAAGACTACAATTGCGAGAAACGGAAGAAACGCAATCGTCCCAATCGCGCCCTTGGTTTTCCGATAGGTCGCTAACTGGAAAAGCAAACCCAGGACGGCAAAGCTAACCGCAGCCTGAAGATGATCTGGCCGAGCGGTAGGCTCCTGCAGGTACGTGAAGACCGTGAGCCCGGTCGCCGCTAGCACTATGGCTGAGACATAAAGCCTGATTCGTGTCATAACCGGAATTAGAACCCCCGCCCCGAGTCAACCCCAAATAAGTGCATCTCGAAAAGCCGCTGCGAAAAAACCGCAGATAAGCTCAGCCAGAAAACTCACTTAGCGTCACCTCCCAAAGGGTAGTCATACGCAGCGCTCGCTGTCGTATGCTGTCTCGGTTGGCTCCGCTCTTAACGCTTGGCCTCGCCTCGCTCGTACTCCGCTCTTACCGGGGTCGGGGGTTCCCTTTTTCCTCTAGTCGTCTCGACTCTTGAAGGTCGCAGACCCACACGTGTGGGCCCGCACAAAAACGCTCTACCTGTTGTATTCCAGCCAACGGTTCGTCGCGTCCAGGATCGCCAGAACGCTCGCTGTCTCCGCGCTCTCCCTAACCTCGCAAGTCCCCGTCAATATCCTGTTATCCCGGCCCACGTGCGCCGTTACACCCACCACCACGATCGTCCGCTCGAAGATGTCTATGATCTTGACCCCCTCGAACACCAGCTTCTTGTCCCCGTAAGCCCGCGAGATCGCCAGCAATGTCGCCCGGGCGGCCAATTCCACCCTCGACCGCTCGCTCTCGACCCCCTCGGCCTCCCCCACAAAAGCGTCCGTGCCCTTCCGCAAAGTCACCCGGCAGGTGGTGCCCTTGGCCCGGGATCCGCGGACCTCCACGTCCTCGAAGTAAATATGCCGGCCAACCGAAATCCGGCCAGGGATTTCTTGTGTTTCCGTCACCTTGGAGACAGATGACTCGGGCCGGCCGGTCTCGCTCGTAATCGCCACCGAGACCTTCCGGTGGTCCACCCTCATCCCGAGGTGCGCGATCAGCGCGCTCTCGATGTTCCGTACGGTCTGCTTGGCCGGGTACTCGGCCGTCGTCAGAACATGAATCTCGTTCACCGAGCCCGTATCACCCGCCACGATCCGCGCCGAAATCACCCCGGGAAGCGTCGAGATGAGATCCTCGGCACGCTTCAGAGGCAGAACGCTACCGGCGATTGGCGACTGTGGAGAGGTCAAAAAACTCGGCTCGTAGGGGTCGAAATGACGGCCCGCAAAAAAGCGCGCCGCAAAGTTTTTTCACCACGAACTTCGCGCGCGCGCGGCGCAAGCAATATGCGGCTCCAGCGATTGGAGTGCAAGAAAAAAAGCGGCCAAAAAAGGCGTCAGTGCACCCCGATTTCCGGCTCGACCAGGCCGTAGTCTCGCAGTTTGCGGTACATCGTCCGCTCGCCGATGCCGAGCATCTGCGCCGCGCGCCGCCGGTTGCCGCGCGTCTCCTTCAAGGCCGCCTCGATCGCGGCCCGCTCTATCTCCGCCATCGTCATCCCGGGCTGAATCGTGACGGCGTTCGGCGGAGGCGGCTGATCCTGCGGCTCGATGGCGCCCGCGATCTGATGGAAGCTCCGGCCGTCGGGGATCTCCCGCAAACCATCCACTCCCTGATCGTCCATCCGCCGGCGCAGCTCCTCCATCTGGAGCTTGAGCTCGACCAGGCTCCGAAGGATGAACTCCAGCTCCCTGCCGTGCGCGGCCTCGGCGTCGCGCACCACCGGCCCGACGTGAACCGGAAGGAACCGGGCGATGCCGCCTTCCCTGATCTGCCGCGGAATGTCCTGCGGGCCGATCTCCCGCCCGGGAGCCAGCACCACCATGCTCTCGATCAGGTTCCGCAGCTCGCGCACGTTGCCCGGCCAGGGGTAATCCACCAGCAGCTGCATCGCCTCCGCCGAGATGCCGTGGAAGGGGCGGTCGTGCCGCTCGGAGAACTCGCGGATGAACCGCCGCACCAGCAGGACGATGTCCTCGCGCCGCTCGCGCAGCGGCGGGAGATAGATGCTGAGCACGTTGAGCCGGTAGTACAGGTCCGGGCGGAACAGCCCCTCCTCCACCCGTTGCCGCAGCGGCTGGTTGGTGGCGCTCACCACCCGCACGTTGACGGGGATCGTCACAGTTCCGCCGAGCCGGGTGATCTCGCGCTCCTCCAGCACGCGGAGGAGCTTGACCTGCGTGGCGACGGGCATGTCGCCGATCTCATCGAGGAAAAGCGTCCCGGTATTGGCCAGCTCGAAGCGCCCGATCCTGCGCTCGGCGGCGCCGGTGAACGCGCCCTTCTCGTGGCCGAACAGCTCGCTCTCGAGCAGCGTCTCGGGCAGCGCGCTCACGTTCACGGCGATGAACGGCTTCGACCGGCGCGGGCTCAGCCGGTGGATGGCGCGCGCGACCAGCTCCTTGCCGGTGCCGCTCTCCCCCTCGATAAGTACGGTACTGGACACAGGCGCCATCTGCTCGACCTTGACGAGCACTTCGCGGATCGCCTCGGACTCGCCGTACAGGCCGGTCTCGCCCGCGAGCCGCACGCGGTCGAGGTGCCGGCGCACGACGCCGAGCAGCTCGTCGGGGGAGATGGGCTTGGTGTACACGGCCGAGAAGCCCGCGGCGCGGAGGCGGTTCTCGAGGTTGCGGTCGGCGATGTCGGCGAGGCCGATGACGGCGACGCCGGACCAGAGCTGCTCCTTGGCGATGTGCAGGTTCATGGGCTCGGCGAGGCCGCCCGTGAACACGATGAGGTCGGGCTTCTCCCGCTCTATCTCCCTCGCGATGTCGTCCATCGGCGACACGAGCGCGGTCGCGATGTCGTCGGCTTCCAGCAGCGCGTTCAGCCGGACTGCAGTCTCGACGTCGGCGAGAGTTATCAGGACTTTCATTTTCGTCGCGCGCAGGCTGAGGAGTGCCGTGTCGCCCAGTCGTCGCTACGCGCGCACACTACGCGCGCTAGCACGCGACTTTGGGCGACACGGCGCGCCTCAGCCTGCCCGGGCATTGGAGTCATCCGACGGCTCCGTGAACGGCGGTTCCCCGTAAAACGTCGCACGCGTGCGTAACGATCGGGTCGAGCGCGGACAGCGCATCGCGAACGCCGTTGGGCGAGCCCGGGAGATTCACGATCAAGGTTTTGTTGCGCGAGCCGGCGAGGCCGCGGGAGAGCGCGGCGCGGGGAAAACTTTCGAGCGAGAGAGAGCGAATGCGCTCGGCGATGCCGGGGGCTTCGCGCTCGAGGACGACCCGCGTTGCCTCGGGTGTCACATCCGTTGGACTGAGTCCCGTTCCGCCCGTCGTGAGGATGAGATCGGCGGCGCCCGTGTCACACCAGTCGGTGAGGAGCGCGATGATCGAGGCGCCGTCGTCGGAGACGAGCTCGCGCGCGGCGAGGGTGTGCCTGCCGGCGTTGATCCAGGCGACGATCGCGTCGCCGGAGCTGTCGGCGCCGGCGCCCGCGGAGCGGGAGGTGGAGATGGTCAGAACGGCGACGCGCATGGCGCGCTAGAGGTGAGTGCCGTGCTTGTAGAACGGCAGCTTCTGCACGGTGCCTTCCACGCGGCGGCCGCGGATCTCGACTTCGACCTTCGCGCCTTCCGCCGCGCCGTCGGGCGGCAGATACGCTGTCGCGATCGGCACGTTGAGCGTCGGGCTCATCGTCCCGCTGCGCACGACGTCCACCTGCTGCCCTTCATAAAACACGGGATAGCCGTGCCGCGCGACGACGCGGTCGTGCAGCGTGAAGCCCGCGAGCTTGCGCGGAATTCCGTCGCTCTTCTGCTTCACCAGCACGTCCTTGCCGACGAAGTCGCCCTTCCTGAGCTTCACGAGCCAGCCGAGGTTGGCTTCCAGCGGCGTGACCGTGTCGTCGATGTCGTTGCCGTAGAGCGCCATGCCCATCTCGAGGCGCAGCGTGTCGCGCGCGCCGAGTCCCGCGGGGGTGACCGCGCCCGTTTGCATGAGCGCGTCCCAGATCGCGGGCCCGTGCTCGTTGCGGAAGTACAGCTCGAAGCCGTCCTCGCCGGTGTAGCCGGTGCGCGAGATCGTGACGTGCTGCACGCCGCCGACGGAGCACTTGTCGAACCAGTAGTACCTGATCTTGGACAGGTCCGCGTCGGTGAGCGGCGCGAGGATCTCCGCGGCGCGCGGCCCCTGGAGCGCGAGCAGCGCGGTCGCGTCGCTGATGTCTTCGATGACGCACTCGAACGACGCGCTGTACTTGCCGATGTGCGCGAGATCCTTCAGGCGGTTGGACGCGTTGACGACCATCATGTAGTAGTCGGCCGAGCGGTACACGAGGCAGTCGTCTTCGATCGTGCCGCGCTCGTTGAGGATCGTCGAGTACTGCACCTGGCCGACTTCGAGCGCGCCGACGTCGTTGGTCGTGACGTAATTCAGGAACTCGCATGCTTCCTTACCGCGCACGATGAACTCGCCCATGTGGCTGACGTCGAACAGGCCGCACGCCGTGCGCACCGCCTTGTGCTCGGCGGTGATGCCGGCCGGGTACTGGATCGGCATGACGTAGCCCGCGAAGGGCACCATTTTGGCGCCGAGCGCGACGTGGATGTCGTGGAAGGGTGTGCGCTGGGGGTCGGGGTCAGCCCGGTTCGTGGGCGGGGTATCGAGGGCGTTGGGGGGCGGGGGCGGCGGAGTGGGCGCGCCGGGGGTCGGGGAGGCCATTGTGTCAAATATCCCCGCTTGGCAACGGCGGGGCTACCCCAACGCCTGCCATTTCGGCTGAAGAGCCGGGAAATGCCGGGGCGGAAATGGCGGCAACTTGTTCGCGCGTTGATAGCTTTTATGCTATGTTTATAGCAATGCTCTCGATCGCTCTGCTCGTCCGCAAGGCACGTGTTCATGCCGGGCTATCTCAGCGCGAGGTGGCCGCGCGCGCGAACATGCCCCAATCCTCGGTGGGCCGGATCGAGGCGGGGCTGGTCAGCCCGAGCTTCGCGACGCTCGCGCGAATTCTGGATGCGGCCGGATTCGAATTGGTTGCGGACATTCGGCCCAAGCCGGTTACCGATGCCGCCGTGGAGGCGTACAAGCAGGACATCGACAGGACGCTCCTGCGCGAGAATCTGAAGAAGACGCCGGAAGAGCGCGTGCTTTCGCTGCAGGCGGTGGTGCGACTTGCCGATGAGGCCCGGCGGGCCGGACGAACGCTGCGCGGCGGCGAGTGACGGATTTCGCCCGCTTGCTCGGCGCGCTCGCGGATGCACACGTGGAGTGCATCGTGATCGGCGGTCTCGCGGCCACGATCCACGGCTCCGCGCGCCTCACGCAGGACGTCGACGTGTGCTACGCCCGCACGCCCGACAATATCCGCCGGCTGGTTGACGCGCTGAAGCCGTTGAAGCCGTACCCGCGCGGAGCCCCACGCGGCTTGCCTTTCAGCTGGGATGAAGCAACGATCGAGGCGGGACTCAACTTCACATTGGCAACGACCGCCGGCCCTATCGACCTTCTCGGGGAAGTCATCGGCGGCGGGACGTATGCCGCATTGCATTCTCACACGGTGACGGCGACGCTATTCGGGCGCGAGATAAGATGTCTGGACCTGGACTGGCTCATCAGGACGAAGCGAGCCGCGGGGCGCGCGCGCGACCTCGAAGCGATCGCCGAGCTCGAAGCGCTGCGCGAAGAGCTACGCTGACGAGCTCCGAGCCCGGTCGTTATGGTTGCTTAAGGAGCCGCGCGACCAGGTAGTATCCCGGCGTGATGTCCGCGCCGGTCGTGGCGTCAGTCACAGTCGCCGAGATCCCGTAAACGAACTCAGTGGTACAGGCGATGCCGCCGCCATTGAATGGGCTCTGGCAGCCGCTCGCGAGCGCCCCGGCCGCGGCGATGACTGAAGCGCGGGCGACGTTACGGCAATTTGGCAAGCGCATCCTCCACCTCCTCCGCGTGGCCCCGCGGCTTCACGTCGCGGAAGATCTTCGCGATGTGCCCGTCGCGGCCGATGATGAACGTCGTGCGTTTCACTCCCAGGAATTCCCGGCCCGCGAACTTCCTGGGCTTCCACACGCCGTAGCGGTCGGCGATGTGATGGCCCTCGTCCACGATCAGCGTGAACGGCAGATCGAACTTCTTCTTGAACTT
>CALMKE010000239.1 GCA_937867645.1 uncultured Gemmatimonadota bacterium
CCGTGCCGTTGCTCACGACAGCGACGAGATTTCCCTTGGCCGTGTACTTGTAAACCTCTTCGGGGTTGTTCGCGATCTCCAGGCACGGCTCGGCTACTCCGGGCGAGTACGCGAGCGCGAGGTCGCGCTGATTGTTGAGGGCCTTGGTGGGAACGACCGCGATCTTGCCCGGCCGTCCGGAGGAGTGGTAGTCGAGAGCGTCTTTGCGCTTCATCCTGCGAATCTATCGGAGACGCAGGGCGCGTGGAACGGAGCGGCGGCTGAATGCGGGTTCCGCCGGCCGCGGCGCGGCGAAGCCGACCTCCGGCGTCAGCTCACACGGGCGCTCGCGGCCGGATGGCGGAAACAACCGCGACGAGGGCCAGGAGCAGCCCGCAGACGCAGACGATGGCCGCGCCGGTCGGCAGATCCAGCTGGTACGATGCCCAGAGTCCGAGCAGGCTTGCGACGGCGGCCGTGGCCCATCCGACCACGAGCTGGTGGATCCACCGCCGGGTGAGCATTACGCCGCAAACCGCCGGCACGATCAGGTAGGCAAACGTCAGCAGCACGCCCGCTACCCTGACGAAGCTCACGACGACTATGGCGAACGCGGCATAGAACAGGAAATCCCACAGTCGTACGCGCATGCCCTCCGCAAACGCCCGCGCCGGATCGGAAGAGATGAGCGCGAACTTGCGATGAAACGCGCCGTAGAAAGCGCCCAGAACGGCGAAGAGGAGAGTCCGCTGCCCGACTTCGCCCTTCGTGACGTTCAGAATGTCACCGGTCAGAAGGTGCTCGAGCTCCTCCTTTCCACCCGCTACACGGCTCAGGAGAAGGATCACGCCCGCCGCGGCGACGACGAAGGTGATGCCTATGATCGCCTCCTGCGGCACGTCGCTCTTGCGGGTGCTGCGCGACCAGCTGAAGAAGGCGGCGCCCACGAACGTCACGCCGAGTGAAATCCAGAACGTGACGCGGTCGTCGAAATGGTAGCCCAGGAGGAGCGCCACGCAGGTGCCGAGAGTGGCCACCTGAGCGAGCGCGAGGTCAACGAAGATTACCTCCCGTTTCACCACGTGCAGCCCGAGGTATGCGAGCAGCGGGGGCAGCAGCAGGCATGCCGCCAGCGGCCACTTCATGACCTCCCAGGCGATTTGCGCGTTCACAGATCAACCTCCCCGCAGGGCCGTCGCGAGCGTCGTGACCATGTAGTCCATCATGTCGAAGTACGTCGTGGCGTTCCTGCGCGCGCCGGGCTGCTGCGGGATGTCCAGCACCCGCGCGCCTGCCTGACGCGCGACCGTTTCGGCCGTCCTCCGATTCTGGTACGGCTGCACGAGTATCACGCGGGCGTTGGCGGCTTTCATCGCACCGATGACCCTGGCGAGATGCGCGGGGGACGGGGCGATGCCGGGCTTCGGCTCCAGCGTCTCGAGGATCTCCAGGCCGAACCGATTCGCGAAGTACACGAAGTCCTTGTGATAGGTCACGATCTTCGCGCCCCTGAAGGGAGCGAGCTGCACTTCCCACTGGCGCTGCTTCGCGTCGATGCGGGCGTTGAATCTCGCGAGGTTGGCCCGGAACAGAGCCGCGGACGCCGGATCGACCTGCGCGAAATGCGTGGCCATGTGGTCGGCGACGATTTTCGCATTCAGCGGATCGATCAGAAAATGCGGATTGCCGCGCGAGTGGACGTCACCGCGCGACCGGTCGAAGCTCGTAGGAATCTCGCGCATCCGTATGCCGTCGGACGCGACGATCCGCCCGCGGGCGCCCGTTGCGACCTTGCTGTTGCGCGCGCTTTCCAGCAGAGGCGGCAGCCAACCCAGCTCGAGCTCGGCGCCGCCTTCGATCAGGACGTCCGCGCGGTTGAGCGTCACTATGTGGCTCGGCTTGGCGTCCACGAAATGCGGATCTTCGGTCGGCTTCGCCAGCGCGGTCACCTCCACCGCGCTGCCGCCGATCTCCCGCGCGATCGCCGCGAGATCCGGCGTCGTCGCGACGACCCTGAGCTTGGCGGCGGACGAGGCCGCCGTTCCGGCCAGCGCGATAAGCGCGACGGTCGCGAGCCTGATTGCAGTGAGCTTGTTCATGATATGCCTCTAGAATTTGTGGGAAGCATGGGCGCCGAGCAGGAACTCGAACTGCATCCAGACCGAGTGATCGGTCCCCACGCTCTTTCTGTCATCGTAGTTGTACTGCAGGCGGATCTTGGAGAACTCAGTCGGATACCAGGTCATGTTGGGCGAAAGCCGGAAGCGATCGGCGCGCAGCTCGGACGCGAACGAAGCCTCGTCGCCCGATACGACCTCGGCGCGAAGGCCGGCGACGATCCTCGGCCGGATCCCGTACAGCACCTGGCCATACCAGCCACGGTCGCGGAGCGTCTCGCGCGGCAGTACGATCGCCGCGTCCTCCGCCGATTCGCGCTCGGCCGCTTCGTACCTGCGGGAGAGTCCTTCGACCTGGAGGGACACGAAAGGAAAGCCCTGCTGTGCCGCGGCCGGCTTCCATTTGTAGTAGGCGTCCACACCAAAGACCCTGGTGCTGGCCGATGGTCCGGAGTTATTCGGGCCCAGTGCGCCGGACAAGCCGAACAGCAATGTCTGGGTTTCGGTCAGCTCGAAGGAGCTGGCGATCCGCGGCACGATCAGCATGTCGCCGGGCGACCCTACCTCCGGATCGGGTGCGACGCCGCCGTGAATCGCCGGGGACTCGTCGGACTGGAAGCTGAAAGCGGTTCCACCGACGCTGTTCATGATGCCGACCATCGCCTCGGTGTAGAACGGCGTTGGCGCGAGCCACGAGAGTCGCATTCCCTGGCTGCGAAGTCCCTCCGGCCCGAACATCCGGTTGAGCACGAGCGGCTGATCGACGAAGGCCCAGGAATGCGGATGCTGCGGATTCTGCCGGCCGAATTCAGCGAAGAACTGGCCGAGCTTCAGCTGCAGGTTCGCCGGCAGTGAGGTGGTGAGCAGAAATGCTTCTTCGAGCTCGACGCCGGTCTCGCCGCCTTCGTCGAGCTTGAAGACGAAATTGGCGAAACCCTTGAAGTACGGATCGACGGCACCGTCGAGCGTCAGCTCGGTGTTGGGGATCGTGAAGCCGCGCACGCGCGGGTCGTGATCGCCGAGCTGGAGCGACGGGACATTTTTCTCGGTGGACCAGCCTGCGTCCACCAGGGCCGTGAAACCGATGTTCATATATGTCGCAACCCGCGCCGGCACGGGCGCCGTTTGCGCGGTATCCGGCCTCGCGGACGTCGTGTCCGGGACTTGCTGCGCGCCGAGCTGTGCGGCCCACAGCAGCGCTGCTACTGAGAGTGGGGCTGTTCCGTGCATCAATCGCATTGGCTTGTCTTCTCCTGAAATGAGCTATCGCCTGGAGCGGGGTGCCCCGGCGCAGATCAAGTCAGCAGGGAGGTGCGCGCGACTGTGCTCCGTGGCTGTAATACGGGCGGGCGGAGAGCGGCCCGTCCGGCGTCCGCTGCGCGGTGCCTGGATCTGCCGCGAGGGTAGGCGGGTTAGGGCCTTTGATCGCGCTCGTGGACAGGTGACGGCACGCGATGCACTCGTCCACGTGCGCGGTGGCGCATGCGCTGCCTGACGTGTCCTCGACGTGCGCTGGCGCTCCGGGCCCGCTCGCCGAGGCGTGCGCAACGCTCAACGCCACCGGCAGCGCGAGCTGGGCCGTGGCGAAAAGGGTGGTGAGCGTTCGGCGACGAATGGCGATCAGGCTCATGTGCGAGGAAAGATACCGTCGGCAGCGGCGGTCGCAGCCGATGTGGGGCTTCGGAGACCCCGGAACTGGCCGGGGCCCCGCAACTTTCACGCTAATTGAACCCGCCGGCCGATGATTTGTTCGACTTCTCGTTTACAGGCGCCGTCTCGGCCGTGTCGCCCCCTAGATTTTACGACCTACCCGCTGTGATTCCGGAGGACGCACATGCGCCGACGTCCG
>CALMKE010000240.1 GCA_937867645.1 uncultured Gemmatimonadota bacterium
GGCAGTGTTTTTCCCCGTATTCGCGCGTTGCAGCGCCAGGGGTGACACGCAGGGCTTTCGCCAGGCATGCGCCGACGGCCTCCGGCAGATCATCGTGCTGCTGCTGCCGCCAACCGCGCTCACGTTCGCGCTGGCGGAGCCGATCGTCCGCGTGCTGTATGAGCGCGGAGCGTGGGATCCGGCTCAAACTCCGCTCGTGGCCGCGACGCTCCGCATGTTTGCGCTGGGACTCGTCGGCGATGGAGCGGTGCTGCTGCTGATGCGGGCCTTCTTTTCGCTGCGCATGCCATGGATACCGGCGTTCGCCGGGCTGCTGAATCTCGGCGTGAACGTGCTGGTCGCGGCGCTGGTACACGGGAGTTTCGGGGCTCCGGGCATCGCTCTGTCCACCAGCATCGCGAGCGCGGTCATGTTCGCGGCGATGTACGTGACGCTGCATCGCCGGCTGGGGGGACTGCCCGGGGGCCAACTGGTGGCGGCATTTCTCCGCGCGCTCGGTGCAGCCGTCGCTGCCACGGCGATTGGTTGGGCGCTCGCCACGGTCACGATGGGTTACCTTGGCCATGGCGCGCCGGCCGAGCTGCTCGCCATAGCGATCGCCGCAGGCGTGACATACGGCATTTACCTGTGGGTCGTGGTGCGTTTGAAGCTGATGGATCCGTCTACGATCGGCCTGCTCTTCCGGCGGGGCGTCCCGCCGAACGCGCCAGCGCCGCCTCGTTAGTCTCGCGGCCCTCCGGCGTCGAGCTCAGTCTCGGCGGTCGCGATGAAATCCCTTACGACCTGATCCCACGATTTCAGATTGCGGGTCGTCAGGACATTCCGCTGCACGTGCAGCACGGGAATGCGGGTTCCGAAGTCGTTCCGTACTTCGACCGGGACGGAGCTCAGCAACTCTCTGTGCGGCTCGATGTCCGAGATGAATGACTCTCGCGCCAGGAAGACACCCTCCGCGGCCGCGTTGTACGAGTTCTCTATCAATGTCGTGGTGATGTAGTACCGCGCCCTGCGAAGGATCCGGCACACATCCGGCTGTGGCATCGGGCCACGTGCCGCGACGAGCGGATCGCGCAGGATTCGCCGCGGGATAAGCTCCGCGGCGCCGATGATATCGAGGCGAAGTCCCGGGTTCGTCTCGCGGAGCCGGCAGAAAACGCGATACACATCGTTCAACATCTTGTAGGAGATCGTCCCCACAGTCACGGCGACGTTGTCTACCGGGGCGTCCGCGCCGAGGCTGGCGTCGCGCTCAGCCGCGATCTCGTCGTCGCTCCCGTTTACGGACACTACGTGCCGCGCCGGCACGCCGGCGAGAGCACGCAGCGATGATCTCGATTCGGCGGAGATCACGTCCGCGTTCTGCAACGTGCGGAGGGTGAGGAAGCCGAGAAGCCTGTACTTGTAATGGAGCCGGGCCGGGACGTACTCCCGGGCGTGGACGACGGTGAGCACGTTGCTCAGATGGTACCACATCACGGGGGCGATACGGCGCGGCAGCGGGACTCCGTACGAGAAGTAGACGCGGACCGGCCCGTCCATGGCGATCAGCCGCTCCAGGCGGCCCGTGGAGTTGAAAGCTCGCTCGAGCAACGTTTGCCGGAGGAAGCGGTAGCTGTTGGCGGGATACTGCTCCTCGATGCCTTTCAATCGGTGGCTGACGATGAATCGAGCGCCGCCGTTTTTGTTGAACCATTTCGAGTATGCCAGCAGACGCTTCAACCCTCCGCTGGAATAAGAAGCGGAGAAATTGAACAGGTACGATTCGTAGCTGGTGCTCACGCGCGTCGTCTCACGAAGACGGCGAATGTCATGACCGCACCAGCGCTCCCGCGACCGTCAGGCGCCCGGCCGATGTGAGGGTCGTCGCGGCGACCAGGTCGGCCCTCCATTCAGGGAGGATCGCGTCGGTCGTCTCCTCCCGATACGAAGCAGGCGAAAGCTCGAGGACACGATTGATGTCGATCCCGCTCGCCTCTTCCGCCGCGCGACGTGACGGCCGGAACAGCGCGCCATCCCACGTGAAGAAGCCCCCCGCCATGAGGGAACCCGACCGGCCGGTGTGCACGACCGACGGAGCGAGCGCGGCGAAAGTGTCGACGTGAAGGTCGGCGGAGTGATATACCAAAGGTTGAGCGTTCGACGCGGGCGTTTTTTCCGGCACGTTGCCGAAAAGATACCAGCGGCCGCGGTGATGGAGGACGACGCATCCGGTGACCTCCACGTCTTGCAGCAACACCTTGCTGAGCGTCCAGCCTTCGGGAAAACCAGCGCACTCGTACAGCTCCACGGTCCGCCTGGCGCGCGAGTCGGCGATCATGTACCACGTCTCGCCGTGCTGAAACACGAAAGGATGAGACACGTCATAGGGGCGTTCCAGGGCGACGCGATCGTCAGCGGCGGCTCTGCCGTCTTCGATCTCCAGCAGCGAGACGATCGTGCGGCCCGTGGAGAGCGAGGCATCCTCGAAGAATATGTAGTGCCTGCCTTCGTGCGCGACCGCGCATGGATGCGTCCAGGACCGCCCGTCGGGCGGGCGTAGCATCCTGTACTTGTGCATCCGCCGCTCGAGCCCGGGTCCGAGACTGTAAAACAGGTGACCCACCGTTTTGGGCGCTCGCCTGCTGCGAGGATTCCGCGCGGAGAGTCGCAACGCGTGTCGGGCGAGGAGTCCCAGCGCGTGCGCGTTCCTCGGCGTGCTGTATTGCGGATAGGAGTAGAACCCCGGTACGCGCGCATGCGCAGACGCTTCGTCGAAAAACGCTCCCGCGCCGCCGTCGTGCAGTTTCCGCAGCGCCCGCGCGATCAGCGGAACGCCCGCGGCGTAGAGCTCGAGGCGATTGCGCTTTACGCTGGTCTTGTGTGTCGGGATCAGCACTCGGTCCAGCACGGTCCCGCCGTCCAGGGTCGTGTCGAGCTTCTGCAGCGTGACGCCCGTCGTTGGCTGTTGGAGCATGACTTCCCAGAAGGCCGCCGGCTGTCCGCGATTCACCCGGTTGTCGCCATGGTGCAGTGACCACACGCCGTACCGCGGAAGGTTGAGTATGTCTCCGCGGAGGATCCTGAATCCAAAGCGGATAATCACGTCGAGGTCGTAGCGCCTGATCCTGTCGATCGCTCCCTGCGGCAGGGAGTCGGTGTGCTTGGTCCGGACAGGCGCGACCTCGATCGTCTGCGCGTCCGGAACCAGATCCGCGACGCTGCGCGGGGCGAATAGCCGCGACCCGTCGCCTACGAGCCTGTTCTCGATCTTGGAGAATAGTGAGAACACCGCGACAGGGAGCCGCGCGCGCAGGGGAACGGTCGGCGGTGCAGTGGCGTTCATGATCAGGAGCACGATATCGGCGCGGTCTCCGCCGCCGCTTGGGGTAGCGCGAGCATCTTGCCCAGTTCATGGATCTACATCGCCTGAATGGGTGGGGCTGGCCTC
>CALMKE010000241.1 GCA_937867645.1 uncultured Gemmatimonadota bacterium
GAGATGATCGCGCCGGCGTGGCCCATGCGCCGCCCCGGCGGCGCCGTCTGGCCCGCGATGAAGCCCACGACCGGCTTAGTCATGTTCTCTTTCACGTAGCGCGCGGCCTCCTGCTCGTCCGTGCCGCCGATCTCGCCGATGATCACGACCGAAGTCGTGTCTTCATCCGCCTGGAACGCGGCGAGGCAGTCTATGAAGTTCGTGCCGTTGATGGGGTCGCCGCCGATGCCGACGCAGGTCGTCTGGCCGAGCCCGGCGCGCGTCATCTGATAGACCACTTCGTAGGTCAGCGTTCCCGAGCGGCTCACCAGCCCGATCGAGCCCGGCGTGCAGATCCGGCCGGGAATGATGCCGACCTTGGACTTGCCGGGTGAGATGAGGCCCGGGCAGTTCGGGCCCAGAAGGCGCGCGCCGCGCTCGCGCACGAACGGGTACACGCGCGTCATGTCCATCACGGGCACGCCTTCGGTTATGGCGACGATCAGCGACACGCCCGCGTCCGCGGCTTCCATCATCGCGTCCGCCGCGAACGGTGGAGGAACGTAGATCACCGTGGTGTTCGCGCTCGTCGCCTTCACGGCTTCGGCTAGCGTGTTGAAGATCGGCACGGTTCCCTCGAACTTCTGCCCGCCCTTCCCCGGCGTCACGCCGCCGACGACGGTCGTGCCGTATTCCATCATCTGCTTCGTGTGGAACGAGCCGTCGCGGCCGGTGATCCCCTGCACGATCAAGCGGGTGCCGCTGTCGATGAAGATGCTCATGCGGCCTCCTTGCCCGTCGCGAGCTGCACGGCGCGCTGCACGGCTTCGTCCATGTCGGTCAGCGCGGTAAAGCCGTTTTCCTCCAGGATCTTCACCGCGATCTCCTCGTTCGTGCCCGTGAGGCGGATGACTATCGGGACCTTGAGCGGAGTCTGCTTGGTCGCGGTGACGATGCCGTTCGCGACGTCGTCGGTGCGCGTGATCCCGCCGAAGATGTTGAACAGGATCGCCTTCACGCTCGGATCGGAAGTTATGATCTTGAGCGCGGCCACGACTTTCTCGGGATTCGACGAGCCGCCGATGTCGAGGAAGTTCGCCGGCTCGCCGCCGTAGTACTTCACCAGGTCCATCGTCGCCATGGCGAGACCGGCGCCGTTCACGATGCAGCCCACGTTGCCGTCGAGCTTGATGAACGTGAGGTTTGCGTTGCGCGCCTCGACCTCGCTCGGCGCTTCCGCGCTCTCGTCGCGCAGCGCGGCGAGCTCGGGCTTCCGGTCCAGCTCGTTGTCGTCGATCACCATCTTCGCGTCGAGCGCGAGCACGTTTCCGTCCGGCGTCGTCACGAGGGGATTGATCTCGGCGAGCGACGCGCCGCTGGCCACGAACGCGGCGTAGAGCTTTTGCATGATCTTCGCGGCGGCGCGGACCTGCTTCACGTCCTCGTACAGGAAGAAGCCCAGCTCCATCGCCTCATAGGCATGGAGACCGTACCGCGGATCCACCGCGAGCTTGCGCAGTTTCTCCGGAGTCTTGGCGGCGACTTCCTCGATGTCTATTCCGCCCGCGGGACTCACCATGAACGTCGCGCGCTTGGACGCGCGATCTATGATGACCCCGACATACGCCTCGGTCGCTATTTCGGCCGCGGGCGTGACCAGCACCTTCTTCACGGGAAGATCCTTGATCGTCAGCGCCAGAATCTTCTCAGCGACCTCACGCGCTTCCTTCGGGGTCTTCGCGAGCTTCACTCCGCCCGCCTTGCCGCGCCCGCCGGCATGCACCTGCGCTTTGACGACGACAGTGCCGCCGTACTTCTTCGCGAGCGCCTCGGCTTCCGCTGGTGTAGTCGCGATATCGCCCTCGGGGATCGGGACCCCGTGCGAGCGGAAAATCTCCTTCGCCTGATATTCGTGGATGTTCACTGGCTGTTCATGGTAGAATGGTCGTGCCGGCGGCGCCGCGTACCGCATCCCGCCCCTGCGCCAGGTCGGCAATAATGGCTCGTCCCCGCGTACGACGAACGTAATCAACAGCGGCGCGCACCTTCGGCGCCATACTCCCCTCGCCGAAGGCTCCGGCGGCGTCGAGCCGCTCCGCGTCGCGCACCGTCATCTTGGCCAACGGCAATTGCCTCGGCGTGCCGTAATCGGAGTACACGGCCTCCACGTCGGTGAGGATCATGAAGAGCTCCGCGCCCAGCCCGGTCGCCATCACGGCGGCGACGAGGTCCTTGTCCACGACGGCATCCACTCCCTCGAGGCCGAGCTGTGCGTCGCAGTACACCGGCACGCCGCCGCCGCCGCATGCTATCACGATCGTGCCGCGCCGGACCAGCGACGTGATGATATCCATCTCGTGCACTGCCCGCGGCGCCGGGCTCCCCACGACGCGGCGGTACTTTCCTTCGTCCTGCTTCACGGCGTGACCGCGCTTCTCCAGCGCCCGCGCGCGGTCCTCGGTGAGGTCGTGGCCGATGAACTTGGTCGGGTCGGCCAGCGCGGGATCGTCGGGGCTGACTTCCACCTGCGTGATCACCGTTACCACGTCACGCCGGCTCCCCGCCCGCCGCAGCGCGTTCTCCAGCGACTGCTGGATCATGTAGCCGATCCACCCCGCGGTGCTCGCGACGAGCACCCCGAGCGGGAGCGGCTCGACTTCGGCGCCCGCAATCTCGTTTCGCGTCAGCTCGTCGCCGACCTGCGGCCCGTTCCCGTGCACCACGCACAACTTCCACCCGTCCAGCGCGAGCTCCACGATGGACGCGACGCTCGAGCGCGTGTGCCGGAACTGATCCGCGATAGTGGCCCGCTCGCCCGGCGGAGACAGGGCGTTCCCGCCGAGCGCGATTACCGCGGTGCGCGCGTCGCTCATCGAGGGCGCGTCTGCAGGAGCGCGCCGAGCGAATCGAACGCGCGCCCGAATGCGGCCAGGTCGGACCGCGCCAGCGCTTCCTGCATGCGGAGGTACAATCTGCTCACCGACTCGCGCAGCCGGCCGTCGTCGCCCTGCGCGGGCGGCGGTATGACCCGCAGCGGTAGCGTCGTCAATTCCCCGACCCAGCGGGCGGTCTCCGCGCGCGAGCGGAAGCTCGACGGGAAGCGCCTGCGCCACGCGTTCGCCAGCGGATCCCGCGGCTCGGACGCAATGAACATCACCCGGCCCGTGACCGAATGGACGTACGCGCGCGCCGCCTCGCGGAAATACGTGCGCGTCGTGTCGCGGATCACGCGTCGCTCGGAGATTGGGTAGTACGGCGACGACGTGTAGATGGGCACGACCCAATACAGGGTGTCCATGTGGAAGACCCCCTGCTGCTCCTCGAGTACCGAGAAGACCGGCGCCAGGCGTTGCACTCTGTCATGCAGATCGCGCACCCTGACGATGCGCGGATCGCTCGGCAGATCCAGGCTCAGCACTCGCCCGTCCTGCTCGCGCCACGCATGCGCGAGCCGCGACAGGAACGAGCTGACCGATGGCGCCGCGACTCCGCGGCCCAGTCCCGATACGACCACGTATCCGCTGGCACCGGGCGCGACCAGGGCGCGGGTTTCCGCGGCGGAGATCGCCCGGTCGGCCACGATGGGCAGGGCGAGCGAGTCACCCGTGAGATCCGACCGGACGGAGTCGGGGCTGCTCGGCGCGAACGCGCGCGCGGTGAACGCTCTTCGGGTGGACTGGTAAGCAGCATCCGGCCTGGCGCGGCCTACGGCGATCGGGCGCCAGAGCTGCACGCCCGCGACGAGCAGCAGCACCAGCGAGAGAACTCCGAAGGCTATCGTGAGCTGACCCGTCCACACGCTCCATCCCACGACTCCCGCCGCCGCGACGGAGATGATCACGAGCCCCACGTACCACGGCAGAACGAAGCGATCGTCCACCGCGGTGAACGCGCCTGCCGGCCCGCTGCCGTCGGAGAGGAGCGTGTACGATTCCAGCCGGAACCGCCACGCGATCAGCAGCAGGAGCACGGCGCACAGAACGCCGAGATGCCGCCGGACGTAGCCGGACACCTGCAGCCCGCCCCCGCTCCACCGCAGGCTCGGCGTGAGCGCGTACAGCACGACCACGACCACCGTTACCGCCGCCACTACGACGATCACCCACTTGTGAAGACCGATCTCCAGCGGCAGCCAGGAAGTGTAGAAGGCGAGGTCGAGCTGGTGGTACGGATCGCTCTCACCGAATCGCGCGCCCGCGCGCAGGCGGGCCACGTCGGTCCATGGCGGCAGCGCGGATGCCGTAGCGACGGCGATCCCGGCCGCGATCCCCAGCGCCGTCGCGTCGAGCAATCGCACGGGAACGGCCTCGGCGAACTCCACGTTGGCGATGCGCCGCGGGAGCACGAGCGAGATGATGGAATGCCGTACGGCGGACAGGTTGACGAACGCGAAGAGAAAAGCCGCCGTCATGCCGCCCGCGAGGAGCAGCAGCTGATCGAGCGCCTTCTCTCGCCAGACCAGCGCGGCGCCGAGCGACTGATACCACACGAAGTCCGTGTAGAGAAACACGAAGGCGCGACCCAGCAGGAGAAGGATCGCGCCGGCCGCGACAGCGATCAGCACGCGTCGCTTGCGCATCGCCCTAGACGACAACCCCCTTCGTGGCCAGCCAGCTCACGACTTCGTTCCGGATGGCGGCCAGGTTCTCCTCCGAGTCCGCCTCGAAGCGCAGGACCATCACGGGCTGGGTGTTGGATGCGCGGATGAGTCCCCAGCCGTGCTCGAACTGGATCCGCACGCCGTCTATGTCTATAGTCTCATACTTCGCGCCGAAGTGGCGCTGCGCTTCGGCCACGATCGCGAACTTCCTGTCATCGTCGCAGTGCACGCGGATCTCGGGCGTGGACACGAACCGCGGGACGTCGGCGAGCAGATCGCGCACGGACTTCCCCGAGTCAGCTACGATGCGGATGAGCCGGGCCGCTCCGTACAGCGCGTCGTCGAACCCGTAGAAGCCCTCGCTGAAGAACATGTGCCCCGACATCTCGCCGCCGATCGGGGCGTGCGTCTCGTGCATCTTCTCTTCCACGAGGGAGTGCCCGGTCTTCGACATCACCGGAATCCCGCCGGCTTTCTCGATCGCCTCCGGCAGCGCCTGGGTGCACTTCACGTCGAAGACGATGGACTGGCCCGGCCCGGTGCGCTGCAGCACGTCGCGCGCGTACAGGATGAGGAGGTAGTCGCCCCAGATGATCTCGCCCGTGTTGTCCACGATGCCGATCCGGTCGGCGTCCCCGTCGAAGGCGACACCGAGATCCGCCCGCTTCGCCCGCACCGCGGCGATCATGTCCTGCACGTTCTCCACGACCGTCGGATCCGGATGATGATTGGGAAAGGTGCCGTCGCTCTCGCAGAACAGGAGCTCCGCGTCCACGTTCATGGCCGCGAACAGCTGGGGAGCCACCAGCGCGCCGGCCCCGTTGCCGCAGTCCACCACCACCCGCAGCCTGCGGCGGAGCGGCCCGGCTCGCTGGACGATGTCAGTCACGTACCGGTCGATCACCGGCTCTTCGCGCAGCGAGCCTTTGCCCCTGGGCAAATCTCCGGCGGAGATCAGCTCCCAGATGCGCTGGATCTGCCGGCCGTAAATGGATTTCGTGCGGAGCCCGAGCTTGAAGCCGTTGTACTCGGGCGGGTTGTGCGACCCCGTGATCTGAATCCCGCCGACCACGTCGAGGTTGTGCTGCGCCCAGTACGTGACCGGCGTCGGGACGACTCCGATGTCCACGACGTCCAGCCCCGCTTCCCGCAGGCCGGCAACCAGGCCGTCGCGCAGACCGGTGCCGCTCGGCCGGTTGTCGCGGCCGACGGCGATCGTGCCGCTCTCGTTCTGCTCCCGGAGGTACGCGGCGTAGCCAAGGCCGATGAGGCGCGCGGTCTCCGGCGTGAGATCGGTGCCGGCTATGCCGCGGATGTCGTACTCGCGGAAGATCCCGCGCGGAATGCTCACCTGTCGATCGGCACGATGACGCTGCTGCGCGTCAGGCGCACCACGGGGTCGGGGAAGATTCCGAAGGCGAGGATCAGGACGGCGGCCGCCGCGATCACCCAGCGCGTGAGCCGCCCGACGGGCTGCGGGTCGCTGTCCGGCCGCGACACGGGCCGCATGAACATCACCATCACGACGTACAGGTAATAGCCCGCGGACACGACGCTGGTGAGGACGAGAATCACCGACAGCCGCGCCAGCGGCGTGATGGAATCGAGCGCGGCCTGCAGCATGTACCACTTCGCGAAGAATCCGATTCCGCCGAAGATGGGGAAACCGAGCAGCGCGAGCATGAAGACCGCCATGCTGCCCGCGAGCCACGGCCGCACGGTCCACAGCCCGGCGTAGTCGTCTATGCGCAGGTAGCGGTCTCCCCTTCCCGAGAGCACCACCACAACGGCAAACGCGCCGAAGGTCGCCAGCGTGTACGCGAACGCGTAGAACAGAAAGGCGGAGCTGCCGAGGTTGCCGCGCGCCAGCACGGCGACCAGGATGTAGCCAGCGTGCGCGATGCTCGAGTACGCGAGCATGCGCTTGATGTTCTTCTGGGCGAGGGCGATAAGGTTCCCCGCTACCATGGTGACGGCGGCCAGCCACCAGAGGGCGTAGTGCCACTGGACGAAGACGTCCGGGAACGCCTCCATCCACACTCGAAGGAAGCTGGCGAACGCGGCCGCCTTGACCGCGGCAGCCATGTAGGCCGTAATCGGAGTGGGCGCACCCTCGTACACGTCGGGCGCCCACATGTGGAATGGCACGGCTGCCACCTTGAAACCGAAGCCGACCACCAGCAGCGCCATGCCGATCAGCAGCAGCGGGTTGGTCGCCCCCGCCGCGGCGACCCGCCCGCCGATCTCCGTGAGATTGGTCGTCCCCGTCGCGCCGTACACCAGCGCGATGCCGTACAGCAGGAAGCACGTCGAGAACGCGCCGAGCAGGAAATACTTCAGCGATCCTTCGGCGGCGCGGTCGCTGCGCCGGTTCATCCCGGCGAGCACGTACACCGCCACCGACATGATCTCGATTCCGAGGAAGACGATGATCAGGTCGCGGGCGGAAACGAGCACCATCATCCCGGAGGTGGCCAGCAACAGGAGCACGTGCGATTCGGCGGACGTGATCCGCTCGCGCTCGTTGTAGTCCATGGACAGCGCGATCGTGGCGAAGGTCGCGAGCAGCAGGATGAGGTCCGCGGTCCAGCGGAATCCATCCATCGCAACCGGTCCCGGCCCGACGGTGCTGTCGGTCCACATGAAGAACAGCACCATCCCGGCCACGAGCGCGCACAGCAGCATGCTTGCGGCGCCGACGGCGCGCTGCCGCGCGATGCTCTCGCGGCCCCACGCGGCCCACAGAAGCAGAACCATCGCCCCCAGCATGAGCGAGATGTCGGGGGCCAGCGCGGCGGTCAGATCCAGGGGAATGGAGAGGTCAAACGTTCTCATGGCCGCGCCCCCGGCGCCGTAAACCCGCTCGGCGGCCCGCGCTCCACGCGCTGCACGAGGTCAAACGCGGCCGCTTCCATTCGGCGGAGAACCGGCGCCGGATACACGCCGATCCAGATGATCGCCGCCACCAGCGGTGTCAGCAGACCTATCTCGCGCCAGTTGAGGTCCGGCAGGTGCCGGTTCTCGTCCTTGTCGAGCCGGTTGAACAGGATGCGCTGGATGGCCCAGAGCATGTACGCCGCCGCGAAGATCACGCCCGTGGCAGCGAGCGCCGTGAGCAGGGGGTAGGTCTTGAACGACCCGATCAGCACCAGGAACTCGCCGATGAAGCCGTTGGTGCCGGGCAGCGCGATGCTGCTGAGCGCGACCAGCGTGAGCGCCGCGGCGAACATCGGCACCACGCGCGCGATGCCGCCGTAGGCGTCGATCAGCCGGGAATGCCGCCGCTCGTAAATCATTCCCACGAGGAAGAACAGCGCGCCCGTGGAGATGCCGTGGTTGATCATCACCATCAGCGCGCCCTGCACGCTCTCGACGGTCAGCGCGAAGATGCCGAGCATGACGAAGCCCATGTGGCTGACGGAGGAATACGCCACGAGCTTCTTGAAGTCCGGTTGCACCAGCGCGACGAGCGCGCCGTAGATGATCGCGACGACCGCGAGGGCGATTATGATCGTGCGCACTACGGGATCCATCGCCACGCCCGGGAACAGCGGCAGCGCGAACCGGAGGAAGCCGAACGTCCCCATCTTGAGCATGATGCTCGCGAGGATCACCGAGCCGGCGGTGGGCGCTTCCACGTGCGCGTCGGGCAGCCACGTGTGGAACGGGAACATCGGCACCTTCACCGCGAACGCGAGGAAGAACGCGCCGAACAGCCAGAACGAAGCGGCAGGCGAAAGCGAGAGCTGGAGGGCGGCCGCGTAGCTGAAGTCCGGCGCGCCGGTGACGGGATTGGCGGACTGAATGCCGAGGTAGATGATCCCCACGAGCATCAGGATCGATCCCACCATCGTGTAGATGAAGAACTTGAGGCTCGCGTAGATCCGCCGCTCGCCGCCCCAGATGCCGATGATGAAGTACATCGGCACGAGCATCACTTCCCACATGACGTAGAAGAGGAAGAGATCGCGCGCCAGGAAGACGCCGAGCATTCCCGTCGTCATCACGAGCAGGAGGATGAGGTAGCTGTGCACTTTCGTGCGGACGCTGGTCCAGCCGCCGAGCACGGTGAGCGGCATCAGGAACGTCGTGAGCAGCACCATCATCAGGGCGATGCCGTCCACGCCGATGGAGAACCGGACGCCCCACGTCGGGATCCACGCGAGGTCCACTCCGGCGTGCCAACCAGCGCCGCTCTCGAACGACCACCACAACCCGAGGGAGACCGCGAATTCCAGGAGCAGCGTGAAGAACGCGATCATGCGGGCCGTCCGCGCCGGTCCGGGCTCGTCCCCGTTTCCGCGGGACGCCAGCGCCAGGAGCACCGCCGCGCCCGCCAGCGGGATGAGCAGCAGCGCCGGGAGCACCCAGCCCGTGTAGCCGATGGAATCGAGCAGCTGAATCATCGGAGCGTGAACACTCCTATGACCGCGATGACGCCCAGCACGAGCACCCAGGCGTAGGTCCCGACGGCGCCGGTCTGCGCGGCGGATCCCAGCCAGCCGAAGCCGCGCGCGAGCCAGCCGCTACCGTTGACGAACAGCCCGTCGATCAACCCGGCGTCCACTCCGCGCCAGAGAAAGCCGCGCGATCCCTGGTACACCGGCTGCACGATCACGCGGTCGTACCCCTCGTCCACGAAGTACTTCTCCGCGAGCACGCGCTCGATCCCCTGCTCCGCCGGCGCGTCCTTCTTGGGCACGAGCTGCTCCGGCTTGAGCATGCGCCACGCGACCAGGATTCCCGCCACCGCGATCGCGACGGCCGCTCCGATGAGCACGTACTCGGTGCCGGCCGCGAGATGCGCCGCCTTGCCGTGCGTGACCGCAAGCTGGTGCTCGCCTACTACCGGCTCCAGCCAGTGCTCGAGCGCGAACGTCGAACCCACGGGCAGAGCGTCGGTGAACACCTTCGGCAGGTTGAGCCAGCCCCCGAATGCGCTGAGCACGCCGAGCACGACCAGCGGTCCGGTCATCACCCACGGCGCTTCCTTCAGCGCGCCGCGCTCGGCCTCCCCGGTGCGGTTGGGGCCGTGGAAGGTGTACAGCATCATCCGCGTCATGTAGATCGCGGTGAGCAGCGCGGTGACGAGCCCGATGAAATAGATGAAGTACAGGAGCGTGGACCCTGGAATGCCCAGCAGGCTCGCTTCCGCGAGGTTGGAGCCGTGCGCGCGCGCGTACACGCTCGCCAGGATCTCGTCCTTGGAGAAGAAACCCGCGAACGGCGGTATCCCCGCGATCGCGAGCGTCGCGATCCACATCAGCACCCACGTGACCGGCATGTACCGCCGGAGCCCGCCCATGTTGCGGACGTCCTGCGCGTCCTCGTGGCTGCCGGTCTTGTGATACGCGGCGTGCATGGCGTAAATGACCGAGCCCGAGCCGAGGAACAGCAGCGCCTTGAAGAAGGCGTGGGTCGCCAGGTGGAAGATCCCGGCAACGTACGCGCCCACGCCAACCGCGATGAACATGAAGCCGAGCTGCGAGACCGTGGAGTAGGCCAGGATCTTCTTGATGTCCCACTGCTTGAGGCCGATGGTGGCGGCGAACAGCGCGGTTACCGCGCCCGTGAGCGCGACCGTGAGCCCCGCGACCGGCGCGAGCGAGAACAGGAACGAGCTGCGCGCGACGAGGTACACGCCCGCCGTGACCATGGTCGCCGCGTGGATCAGCGCCGACACCGGCGTCGGGCCGGCCATGGCATCCGGGAGCCACACGTACAGCGGGATCTGCGCGCTCTTGCCCACGCAGCCGAGGAACAGGAAGAGGCAGATGGCCGTGACGACCGCGACGGACATTCCGGGCGCAACGGCCGCGATGCCGAGGAAGTCCAGCTTCCCCACGTTGGCGAACAGCAGCATCAGCGCGATGAGGAACCCGAAGTCGCCGATCCGATTCACTATGAACGCCTTCTTCCCCGCGTCGGCGTTGGCCTTCTCCGAGAACCAGAAGCCGATCAGCAGGTACGAGCACAGCCCCACGCCTTCCCAGCCGATGAACATCACCGGGTAGCTCGCGCCGAGCACCAGCACGAGCATGAAGAAGACGAACAGGTTGAGGTAGGCGAAGTACCGCGGATAGCCCGGGTCGTCGCGCATGTACCCTACGCTGAACACGTGGATCAGCGTGCCCACGCCGGTGATCACGAGCATCATGACCATCGCCAGCTGGTCGAGCTGGAACGCCATGGCGAGGTCCAGCTCGCCGGTGATCATCCAGGTGAAATAATTCTGGATGAACGGCTCCTCGGCGTGCGCCGCGCGCATCGCGAAGAAGATCGCGGCCGTAAGGGCGAACGAGAGCGCCAGCACGAGCGGGCCGATCACGCTCACGATCCCCGCGAACCTGTGGCGGGCCACCGGATGGTGATCGTCACCGTGCGCGCCGGCGGTGTCGGGCGGCAGCGCGTGCGCGGGCTTCGCCTCGCCGTGGCCGGCATCGGGATCTGCGGGCCCCGGGTGGGCCACCGCGACGAGAGACAGAGCGCCGTTGATCAGGAAGCCGAGTAACGGCAGAACGGGCACGAGCCAGAGCCAGTCCGCCGCCGTGCCGGCCAGCGGATGCGCTCCGCCGGCGCGCGCTGCTTCCTGAAGGAGCAGCATGATCCCCGCGGGCAGTGCGGTCATCCGCGCAGGAGGTTGATGTTCTGAAGGTTCACCGACTGCCGGTGGCGGAAGATCGAGATGATGATTGCGAGTCCCACCGCGGCCTCCGCGGCCGCCACGGTCATCACGAAGAACACGAACACCTGTCCATCGGCCCCGTAGTAGCGCGACAGCGCGACGAAGCTGAGGTTGACCGCGTTGAGCATCAGCTCGACGCACATGAAGATGATGATCGCGTTGCGCCGGATCAGCACGCCGACCACCCCGATGGTGAACAGCGCCGCGGACAGCGCGAGGGCCTCAGCCAGCATGCGCACTCTCCTCGGCGGGGTCGGTGGTGTGATCGCTCCGGCGGCCGAGCGCGACCGCGCCCACGATCGCGATGAGCAGCAGGATGCTCGTGAGCTCGAAGGCCAGCAGATAGCGCGTGAACAGCGGATCGGCGACCACGCCGATCGCGCCCTTCTCCGCCAGGAGGCGGTTCATCTCGCCGCGCGGCACGACCCACTCCGGCCGTACGCGCGTGCCGCTGACGACGGCGATCTCGGCCAGCAGGATCAGTCCCAGCACGCCCGCGGCCATCTTCCCCCACTTCCCGCGGGCATCGGCTATCTCGGATGGGTGCCCGAGGTTGAGCAGCATGATCACGAACAGGAACACGACCATGATCGCGCCGGCATAGACCAGCACCTGGATGGCGGCGATGAAGTGCGCGTCGAGCATCACGTACAGCGCGGCCAGGGCGAACATGACGTTCACCAGCCAGAGCGCCGCGGCCACGGGACTCTTGCGGGTGACGAACGCCAGCGCGGACGCCAGCGCGATCACGCCGAAGAGGTAGAAGTGGAACGTATAGAAGAGCGGATACGCGGGGTCGGTCATTGGCCCTTCGGATCCTCCGGGTCCCACAGCTCGGTCACCGGATGCGTCTGCGCGGTGAG
>CALMKE010000242.1 GCA_937867645.1 uncultured Gemmatimonadota bacterium
TGAATGCCGACCTTTTTGGTAATTCCGTTCGTTCCGACGAAGCTCACCGTGTCGCGAATGGTCATCGCGCGGAGGCCGACCGCGGCGGTAGACCACGTCTCCGTCATCCCGCGCACGGTCGCGCTGCCGCTGGCGATGCTGGCGCACGGATCACCTTCGAACTGCTCGAAGCGCGACTGCGCGATGGACGCGGCGATCGTCTGGTAGGTTCCGCCCTTCATCTGCTTCAGCACTACCGCGCCGACGCCCGCGAGACCGAGAAGTCCGATCGTGAGCATCAGCATCGCCACGATCAGCTCCACGAGGGTGAAGCCGTATCTGGAACGATTCCGACCGGGCCGCCGCGCTCTCATCATAGCTCGCATTTCGGCGAGACCATTCCGAGCCTGGTAACGCAGGTCGAATCGCTCGCCGACGCGCGCGTCACGCGGAACTTCTGCGTGCCGGCGAGATTCACGGCGAATCCCCGGGCGTCGAAGACTATTGAATCAGTACCAGTGGGAGACGTCATCGTAACGTTGAAAGTCTCGCGCAAGGGGATGCGCGGAGCAATGACCTCCGGAGCGCCGGGCTGCTGGATCTCGATCCACATCGTATCGCCCCGCGCCTGGAAATTCGCCCGCATCCCCCGCCGGATGGCCGCTGCCCTGGCAGTGGCTACATACGCGCCGACCTGCTGGGTCGCGGACCTCACGGCTGCCTGATCCCGAATCGCGCTCAGCTTCGGGGCGCCGACGGCCATGATGATCCCCATCACGACGACGGCGATCATGAGCTCCACCATGGTAAAACCACGTTGTCCCGGCATACCGTAATGGACTGTTCAGCGGTGCCCGCCGTCACAATTCCCTGCCCGCGCGCATCTCGCGTGCTGGCAACGAGATAGCGGCCCTCTCAGCTTGTGTGGTCGTGGACCGCTTTCCACCCCGCCGGCGTCCGGACCCACACCAGCGTGAACCAACCCTTCTGATCCGGCTCGCCCCCACCGCTGAGGATGAATCTCCCCGTCTCGAGCGCTGAATTCGTGTCGAGCCGGCGAATCGTAACCTCCTCGAACCGGAGCTGCTGCTTCGGCTGGCCGTCCCGGAAATAAGTCGCGGCGAACGACTGCTCCACGGCGGCCACTCCCGGGCGCGGACCGTTTCGGGTCATGAAGGTTACGCTGTCCACGTATATCGCCACGTGCCCCTTCAGGTCCCCGCGATTCCACGCGTCCGCGGAAGCGGTCGTTGCCGCACGAATGGCGGCCTCGTCCGCGGCCCAGCCCGCGGCGGGCGAGCGGTCCCGCTCGACCCGGACGGCGCACGCGGTAAGCGCCGCGAGAGTGAGCAGACTCAGAAACGAGAAACTGAGGAGACGTCGTAGCGAGCTTGCGCGTGCCATGCATGACCCCAAAAGGAAGTCGATCAGGAGCGAAAGATACGGCGGGTTCAGGCGGTCGCGAGGGGTCGCGCCGATCGCGTTTTGCAGAATGCCGCGAACCGTTGCAGAAAGCAGGAGCACGAAAATAAGGCGGTCGCGATTTCCTGTTTTACCACGACCGGTGTTGGCACGTCCCAGAAATGAGCGAGCAACTCCTGTCGCGGAAGTTCGTGCGAGGCGCACCACGTCTTTCCGGAGATTGTCATGCGTACCACTCAGAGCGGTCGTTCCACACTGCGCTCCATGGTCCGCCGCGCGGCCACGATCCTGTTCTGTGGTCTCGCGGCGCTGGGATTCATGCGGTGCGCCGACCCG
This sequence comes from uncultured Gemmatimonadota bacterium, assembly GCA_937867645.1. Classification (GTDB taxonomy): domain Bacteria; phylum Gemmatimonadota; class Gemmatimonadetes; order Gemmatimonadales; family Gemmatimonadaceae; genus JACDCY01. The sequence goes on from CALMKE010000242.1 coordinate 1,738, forward strand.
GTGAGCGTTCCGACGAACGGCGAGCTGATGGCGCCACGGTTCACGCATCTGGGCGAGCCGGAGTACGAGGTCACGTCCATCGGATTCGCTCCGGACGCGACGCCGACCGGGACGCATCCGAATCTCGAGTCGGACGACGGCACGACGGGGCTTATTCCGATCGGCTTCGACTTCGAGTTCTTCGGGACTACGTACAGCCAGGTCAACATCTCCTCCAACGGCTTCATCGGGTTCGAAGCGGACATGAGCGACGGGTGCTGCGAAGGCCGGCCGATTCCGCGCGCTGACTTCTTCAACAACATCATAGCGGCGGTGTGGTCCGACCTCACGCCCGACGCCACCGGCCGGATCCGGTACGGGGTGTCGGGCACGGCGCCCAACCGCCGGTTCGTCGTTCATTACGAGAACGTGTCGTTCTTTGCGCCGCCGGCAGTGGGCCGGATCAACGTGCAGATCAAGCTGTTCGAGCGGACGAACGTCATTGAGATCCACTCGCTGTCGGTCCCGCAGGACTTCGATCACGTGCACACGCAGGGGATCGAGAACGCGACAGGCACCCACGCTTACTTCGTACCGGGGCGTGTGGCAACGAGCTTCGTTCTCTCCAGCGACGCGGTCCGGTTCCGCCCACCTTCGCCCGACGTGACTCCGCCGGTGATCGCGCCGAGCGTAACGGGCACGCTGGGGGACAATGGCTGGTACACGTCCAACGTAGATGTCACATGGAGCGTAACCGACGCCGAGTCCGACATCACCGGCACGAGCGGCTGTGAGGCCGCCAGCATCACCAGCGACCAGCAGGCGACGACGTACACCTGTTCCGCCTCGTCTTTCGGCGGAAGCGCGAGCGAGTCGGTGACCGTGAAGCGGGACGCCACGAACCCGGTCGTCGCGTACAGCGGAAACGCCGAGTCCTATACGGTGGATCAATTGGTGAGCGTCACCTGCTCCCCGAGTGACGCGACGTCCGGATTGGCGGCGAGCACGTGCGCCGACGTCACCGGCGACGCTTACGCGTTCGGAGTCGGTACGAGCACGTTCTCCGCGTCGGCGACGGACAACGCCGGCAACGTGGGCGGCGCCTCCACGAGCTTCACGGTCAGCGTGACTCCGGCGAGCCTGTGCAACCTCGTGCGCCGGTGGGTGAGCCACAAAGGCACCGCC
>CALMKE010000243.1 GCA_937867645.1 uncultured Gemmatimonadota bacterium
AAAATGGGTTTTTAGGGCCAAAAATGGGTTTTTTACTTTTTGAGATCTCATCCCCAAGCAAGCAACGGACATTAAAATTGTACGATTGTGAGCACCGAACTGTACGATTTTATAGAAATTGACCTCACCCGAATAGGCGGTTACGGTAACAAGCTTTAAGCCATGAGCTGCGAGCCGCGAGCTGTGATCTGTGAGCAGTGAGAATAGATTGAAGCACCGTCCACGACAGTGAAGCGCTGAGCTTTTGGAATGCGGATGTAAGAAAAATTAAAAAAAGAAATGAAGAAAAGTCGTAAATACATCGCTACCGCGCTGATCACCTGGCTTAGAGTCCGGTAAGGGCTAGAAATTCACCAGGAGCTTATTTACTTTATTGTCTTCCAGCGTATTAACTCCCAATTCCGGTTTGTATATTTTGTATATTTGTGTTTTAACTGCAGGGTTGGCGAGAATTCTAATGATACGTCTTAGTATAGTCTTACTTGTATTATTAACAAGTTCCTTTTCGGCACTTGCCCAGTTGGGAAATGAGTGGATTCAATACAACCAGCAGTATTTCAAAATCCCGGTGGCAAAAGATGGTTTTTACCGGCTTTCGTCCGCCAACCTCCGACGCGCGCTCGACGCGAGGCCAAGCCGTACCAGGTTCGCCAGGTCCGCGCCGTGGTGCTAAAATACGGATTGGCGCAATCACTATCGCGGCCAGGGATGACGCGGAGACGGAAGATGAAGCCTGAGTACCGGTATGAAGTGATTCTCTACTGGTCGGAGCCGGACGAGGCCTTCATCGCGCGGCGGAGGAAGGCGTCGGGCGAGTAATCCGAAACGAGGGGAATGTCAGGAATCCTCGGCCCTGGAGCGAGGTGCGCTCCGGGATTCTTCGGGAGCGCCGTCGCCCCCTCTAGGGTCCCACCGGTTGGTTGTCTCGCCTCGCGCAAGCCAGGGCCTGCGAATTGCTTTCCGATGCGGGGTTTCGATGGCGCTTTCCCGCCGGTTACGGGGTATGTTAGTGAGAGCCTCGCAGGAGTAACCATGTCGGTTTCAACGACACAGCGTCTGCACGAAAGGGTCGGGCCATGAAGTACAAGATCGCGCTTGAGCGTTCCGACGAGGGCTATAGCGCCTCGGTGCCGGGCTTGCCTGGGTGTTGGTCCCAGGGCAAGAACGAAGACGAGGCACTGGCCAACATCCGGGACGCAATCCGTGATTATCTGGCAGTTCGCGACGATCTTCTCCGAAATGCCGTTGTGCGCGAGGTCGAGGTCGCCTGAGCCGTGCCGCGGATCCCGGGCGTCAACCATCTCGACGCCGTCCGGGCACTGGAAAAGGCGGGCTTCCGGATTGCTCGCCAGGGAAAGCATGTTGTCATGACCAACGGTCAGCGAATCGTAACGATCCCGCGCAATAATCCAGTCAATGCTTTCACGATGGGCGGTATCGCGCGCGATGCCGGCCTCACGCCGAGGGAATTCCGGAAGCTGCTGTGACCACCACGAAGTCGAAGTTCCTCGCTGTCCTCGGCCTACGCCTCCAGAAAAACCATGGGAGAGACGCCCGGCGGCTAGGGTAACTGACGGTAGCCGGAGGGAGCAGCGGCTGCTTTGCCGCACTGCGCTGGTGCGACCGCCGCGTACACCAGCCGCTGAAACTCCTGCTCCAGCTGGTACGTCCGCCCCGGCGTGAACTGCGTCCACACCATCGCCACCAGATCCTCGGCGGGATCGATCCAGAAATACGTGCCCACGTACCCGGACCAGCGATAAATCCCCGCTGAGCCCGGCAGCTCGGCGAGCGCGCAATCAACCAACACCGAGCCGCCGAGCCCATAGCCGTACCCCTTGTCCAGCATCTGCGGCGAAGTGATCGGAGCGAGCGCAGCGGGAAGCTGGTTGCTCAGCATCTGCGCGACGCTCTCCCGGCTCAACACCCGGCGCCCTTCCAGCTCGCCGCGATTCAACAGCATCTGCGCGAACCGCAGATAGTCCGCGGGCGTCGAGAGGAGCCCTCCCCCGCCCCAGAAAAAGCGCGCGCCGGGCAGATACATCTCGCCGAGGGGGCCGGTGGCCTCGCGCAACCGGCCGTCGTCGCCGCGCGAGTACAGCACCGGCACGCGGTCAACAAAATCGGGACGTAGCCGGAAGCTGGTCGAGCGCATGCCGAGCGGCGCGAAGATCTCCCGCTCGAGAAACGCGTCCAGCGGCTGGCCGGACGCGACTTCTATGACGCGGCCAGCGACGTCGATCGCGGCGCTGTACTGCCACCTGCTCCCGGGTGAAAAAAAGAGCGGCAGCCGCGCGATGCTGTCGGCGAACTGCTCGAGCGTGCGCGCGGCCACGAACAGATTGGCGCGCTGGTACAGCGTGTCCACCGGAGCGTCGCCGAGGCCGTAGCCGAGCCCGGCGGTGTGCGTGAGCAGGTGCCGCACTGTCATCGGCGCGTCGGGCTCGCGCAGAAGGGGGTCGTCCGCGGATCCGCCGGCGAACACTTTCACCGACGCGAACGCGGGGATGTACTTCGCGACCGGGTCGTCCAGCGCGAGCCGCCCCTGGTCCACGAGCCTGAGCACGCCGGCGGCCACTACCGGCTTGGTCATCGAGTAGATGCGGAACACCGCGTCCATGCGCATGAGCGCGCGGCGCTCGACGTCCGTGTATCCCACCGCTTCCGCGTAACCGATCCGGCCGTGCCGCGCGACAATCGCCACGACCCCCGGAAGCTTCCCCGAGTCCACGTACGCCTGCAGCGCGGGCGTGATGCGCGCGAGCGCCGGAGCGGACAGGCCGATTGCTTCCGGCGCGGTCGCGGGCAGGCCGGTGCGCGCGGCGTGGCCCGCGCACGCGATGCTCAGCGCCGTCCCCAGCACGGCGAATCGCGCCCGCCACATCCGCACGGTCAGGCGCCTTCCCCGCGATCCGGACGCCCGGGCGGCTCGGCAGATGGACATTGCATCGGTAATGGTATAATACTCCGCACGACACCGGCTTGTCCGTACGATTCGCATTGATTGCAGAGCACAGCCAGGGAGGCCATTCATGAAGAAAACAGCGCTGGACATGGTCGCGGAAGCGAAAGCGAAGGTGCAGAGTCTGAATCCCCGACCAGGTTGCCAGCAGGAGGCGGGCAAGCCCACCGAACCCGGGAAATAATTGCGTGCCGGAACTGCCCGTTCGCTCCGGCCCGCGCCCGCGCACCACGCCCACCAACCCGCACCAGCAGCTCGATCAGCATCCTGCGCCTGAACTGATCGAGACGCTGGTGCAGCGCCTGTCGGCCCTGCCCGGCGTCATTCAACGTCCGTCGGCGATCTCCGTGCCGGGCGCGCGCGCGTTCTGGCTGGCCCCGCGGGATGCGAACGGCCCCGCGGAGGCGTTCATGATCGGCACCGAGTTCGCGCACGTACATCCACTGCCGGACGGAAGCCTGCACGTCGCGCTCCCGCCCCCGGTCGGTGACGCGGCCATCGCAAACGGCTGGGCCGAGCAGCACCCGGTCGCGCGAATGGGACTGATACCGGGCAACGTCTGCATGGTGTACGCTCCGCGCGATGCCGCGGAGCTCGATACGATAGTCGAGCTCGTAACGGCCGCCTACAACTACGCCCGCGGAGCTCAATAACTCGAGCAACGCGCAGGCTCATCGCGAGCCGAAAGCCACCCGACAGTCAGCATCGCCGCTCCCGTCGAAAGCGATTCTCGAGCCAACTCCGCAACGTTGACTAGCCGTGGACTTCGCTGTCGTTTAAGCGAGTGATCAAAACCAGTCTGGACCGCGGCTTCACCGTATCGGCGGCTTTTGCTCTTGCGTGTATCGCCTTCGACTCGGCAGACGCCCAGAGCGGGAATCGTTCCCTGCTCACTCCTCAACTGGACGCTTCCGCCGAAGCCGGCTGGCGCCGGAAGCCGGTGCACGCATCAAGGACTCTCGACGACATGACGCGCCCGGACACCTGGCGCTCATCCGGGACGGCCGCGGTCACCTTCCCCACCGAGCCGCGGCTCGGCGACATGCGCGTGCTCCGCGTGGACATGCAGATGTTCCGCGACGCGCCCGCGCCCACGCGCAACCGGCTGTCGTCCGTCAACCTCCGGCGCGCGTTCGACGGCGAGGACTGGCGCGCGTACAACCGCCTCTCGCTCTGGATCAAGGCGGAGGTCCGCGGCTTCCCGATGCTGCCGCTGCAGATCGTGCTGCACAACGACGGTACCGAGAAGGTGCCGGACAAGTACTACCGTGAAGGGATCCACTACGTCACGCTCGAGAACGACAAGTGGACGCAGGTGGTGTGGGAGATCGATCCGCTCGCGCGCGACCGCGTCACGCTGCTCGAGATCGGCTACTGGGTGAACAAGATGCTCGCGGCGCCGGGGGATTC
>CALMKE010000244.1 GCA_937867645.1 uncultured Gemmatimonadota bacterium
AGGCTGGCACGCGCCTTCTTCCATCGAGGTGAGCATTTGGAGGGCTGTGCCATCCGAGTCGACCAAATAAATTTGCGGAATACCCGAGCGCACGGAGGCAAAGGCGATCTGCCCGGCGCTTCCGCCCATCAAAGTCGGCGCGCCCAGGGCTGTTGTCCCGCCTGGGGTGGGTGAAATCGTAAGAGTTGGCTGCTTTGTCGGGGTCGGTGTATAGGTGGGAGTGCGGGTTGCAGTGGCAGGGATCGGTGTGGAGGTGGATACGGGTAATTCTGTTGCCGGGAGTTCCGTTGGAACGGGAGTCTCCGTCGGTGTTGGTGCAGGGAAAAGAAACGGGATCGAAAACGATTCCAACATCCCCATGATGTTTGCGGGCACAAGGTCGGGCCTGAAGCGGACGATGCCAACCAGCCCCAGGGCAAGGATCAACAAGAGCCAAAGGAGCGTGGCAAATACGCGGCGAAAAACGCCTTTCTTCTTTCTTCGCGGGGGCTTGAAAACCGGCGCCTCCTCCGGCGCCTCCACCCCCGTCGCCACCGCCGCCGCCACCTCCGCCGCCGCCGCCTCCTCCTCCACCACCACCACCACCACCCCCCCCGCCCGCGCCGCCGTCGCCTCCGGTACCGCCGGTGCCGCCGCCGCATGTCCCGCCGCCTCCTCCGCAGCCGCCTGCGCCGCCGCCTCCGCACGAGCCGCCGCCGCCTCCGCCGCCTCCGCATCCGCCGGCGCCGCCCCCGACGGATCCGGTCTGGCCGGTCGACTGGGCGGCGGAGTGGCTGAAGCGCGTCGGCAAGCTCGCGCTCTCCGGTCGCGACGCGGATCCCCACGAGCACGTCGACCAGGACGACGGCACCGCCGCCGAGGAGTGCGCCCCGGCTGGGGCCGGCGACGACTCGGAGTCGGACGCGTCGTCCTGCCCGTGACGCCGCCGCCGGCAGCCCGGCGCGAGCGGCCGCCGCGCCTCGTCCTACGCTTCGCGCTCCTCACCGCCGCCTGCCTGGGGCTGGGCGGGGCGGCGATCCTCGCCGTCACCCGCCATCTCGACATGCAGCAGGCGCAGCGGGCAGCCGCGCGCCACGCGGAGCTGGCGGCGGAGGCGGTGCTCGCGTTCGAGGTGACGGCGGCCGACCTGCGCCGGCCGGTGGCCGGACCGCGCCGGCGCGAGCTCGACCGGCTGTTCGACCGCCCGGCGCTCGCCGACGGCACGGTGCGCGTCCTGCTCGCCAACGGCGCCGGGCTCGTCACCTACTCGACCGACGGCTCGCTCGTCGGCAGGCGGCTGCGGCTCGAGCCGGTGCGGGAGGCGCTCGCGGGCACGATCTCGAGCGCGGTGCGGACGCTCGACGAGCCGGGCTCGCCGGCGGACGGCGTCCAGGTGCTCGAGTCGTACGTGCCGCTCGCCGTCCCGGGCGCCAGGGGCGTGGCGGTGATCGACCAGGACTACGGGCCGATCGCGCGGGAGGCCCGCTCGGCACTCCTGCCCGTCGCGGGCATCCTCGAGGTGGTGCTGCTGGCGCTGTTCGCGCTGCTCGTTCCGGTGCTCGCCCGCGTCACCAGGCGCCTGCAGCGGCAGATGGAGCGGATCGAGCACCAGGCTCACCACGACGAGCTGACGGGGTTGCCGAACCGCGCCGGCTTCCGCGACGCGGTCGGTCCGTCGCTCGTCGACGCGTGGCAGCGGGGGGAGAGCGCGGCGGTGCTGCTGCTCGACCTCGACCGCTTCAAGGAGATCAACGACGCGCTCGGGCACGCGAGCGGCGACCAGCTGCTCGTGGCGGTGACGCGGCGTGTCGAGACGGCCGTCGGCGGCGGCGTCGTGCTCGCCCGGCTGGGCGGCGACGAGCTGGCGCTGTTCCTCCCCGGCGCCGGCGCCCCGGAGGCGATGGCGCTCGCCGACCGGGTGCGGGCGACGTTCGAGGAGCCGGTGGCGGTCGAGGGGATGCCGCTCGCGGTCACGGCGAGCGTCGGCGTCGCGGTCTACCCCGACCACGGCGTCAGCGCCGAGCTGCTGCTCCAGCGCGCCGACGTGGCGATGTACACGGCCAAGCGGCGGCGCACGGGGGTCGAGCTGTACGACGCCGCCGTGGACACGAACGACGCGGCCCGGCTGGCGCTCGTCGCCGAGCTGCGCGAGGGCCTGGAGCGCGAGGAGGTGATCGTGCACTTCCAGCCGCAGGTGGAGATCCCGTCCGGGCGCGTGGTCGCGATGGAGGCGCTCGCCCGCTGGAACCACCCGCGCCGCGGGCTGCTGCTGCCGGCCGAGTTCGTCTCGATCGCCGAGCACACGGGGGCGAGCCGCGCGCTGACGTCGTACGTGCTCGAGCGCGTCGTCCGCCAGGCGGCCTCGTGGGCGGAGGCGGGAACGCCGACGACGGTGGCCGTCAACCTCTCGATGGTCGACCTGCTCGACCTCTCCCTGCCCGAGGAGGTCGAGGGTCTGCTCGACCGCGTCGGCCTCGACCCGTCCCTGCTCGAGCTGGAGATCACCGAGAGCGCGATCATGGCCGACCCCGCCCGCGTCCGCGAGGTCGTGACGCGCCTGGACGAGCTCGGCGTCCGGCTCGCGATCGACGACTTCGGCACCGGCTACTCCTCGCTCACCTACCTGAAGCGGCTCCCGGTCGACGTCCTCAAGATCGACCGCTCGTTCGTGACCGGCATGACCGCGGACGAGAGCGACCGCGCGATCGTTCGCTCGACGATCGACCTGGGCCACAACCTCGGCCTCACCGTCGTCGCCGAGGGGGTCGAGACGCAGGCGCTCTGGGAGGAGCTGCGCCGGCTCGGCTCGGACGTCGCCCAGGGCTGGTTCGTCGCCCACCCCGCCCCCGCGGACGAGATCGCCCCCTGCTCCGCCCCGGCGCCGTCGGGATCGCCGGGCGGGTAGGCGGCTACACTGTGCCCCCCTCGGGCCGTTAGCTCAGCTGGTAGAGCAGGGGACTCTTAATCCCAAGGTCGAAGGTTCGAATCCTTCACGGCCCATCCCTCAACCTCCTGCAAATCGGCGTCTTGGCCGGGTCTTCTCCGAATACCCCGGTAGCCAGGGTCAACGCAGGGTCAACATCGGCGTCTCACGCGAGCTCCGATTCACCCTCGACGCCCGCCTCGGCTGTCTTCAGTCGGGTCCTCCGCACACGTCTTCTGAACTGCTCTTCGCTCTTCCGACGCTCGTCGAGCGTGGCTTTCGCAAGATCGCTCGCAGCTTCGAGGAAGCGACGCGTGGGCTCCGGACACGTGACGGTATAGGCGCCTCGTGGACGGTCGCGTGATACCAGCCCGACAAGTGCCAGATCGTCAAGACGCCGACTCGCTGTTGCCGACGCTATTCCAGTGCGCGCCGCGAGCTGCTCAACGGAGCCTGGTTCCTCGAGAAGCGCAAGCAGAAGATCCAGGCCCTCCCGCGCGGCGCGCGAGCCCATAGCCTCAAACAGTGAGTACGTCTGGCCGTCCATCTACCCTTCATTCTTGCCAAGAATGACGGAAAGGACAGGTCCCTTACGGCCACCTGTCCAAGGGGACTAGGGTTAGCGAAGATGGGAGGGACGATGCTAGATCGGCGGAGACGCGACGAGCTCGACGGGGTTCTGAACCTGGGACGTCTCGCCGACAAGATGGTCTTCGCGCTCGGCCGAGCGCTTCGATCCGAGGAGCTGCGTCCCGACGACGTTTTGGCGTGTGAACGCGCTCGACAGCTGTTCGAGCTGATGACCAGAGAGGATGTCATCGTGCTGGACAGCACGCACGACCGCATGCTCAACGATGAGAGCTACCTCGACGCTCTCCACGTCGTTGAGCTTCGCGCTCAGGGCGAGCTCGAAGACGTCGCCCAGCGCTACGTCGAGCTGCTGGATAAGCTCGCCACTGTCGGGGTCAGTGATGACGAGCGCGCGGATCTCGCCGCGATGCGAGAGCTCTTCATCGAGTTGGGTGAAGCCACCATCTCGCATGCGAACGATCTGAGTCGCCCGCGGCAGGAGCCCTCGTGGCCACAGACGCGGCACGCGATTTCGCACTTCTAGCGGCCACCGCGCGGCGATCGATCGACGATCTCCGGCGCGCGGTTCATGCTGCGCCACCACCGCGCGGCCGACGTGGCGAGCACTTCCTCACGGTCGTTGAGGCAGCTCTGGGCGCGCTCGAAGCGGGCGTAGCGGACCGCGAAGCCGAATTTGCATCCGCCGCGGACGAGCAGGAGCAGCGTGCAGTAATCCGATCCATGCGCCGCATCAATTACGACGTGATGGGACTCCACGAGGTATCGCCGTGGATCGAGAGCGCGCGCGGCTCGAAGCTCGCTCTCGGGCTCGTGTACTTCGTCGACGAACTCGTGTTCGCGCTGTTAAAGGCCCCTGCTGACGTGGTCATGACGCCGAGTGGCACGTACATGTACTCGACCATTCATAAGCCCTTCGAAGATCCGCTCACGAACCTTGGCGTTGCGTATCCCGCCGCAGTTCTCCCGATCATCGTCTCCTATCCGGTGCACGAACCTGACTCCCTCTTCCTCCACCTGATAATTGCCCACGAGCTCGGGCATAGTGCGATCGCCGAACACAACCTTGATCAAGAGGTCTACAGGCGCGATCCCAACCCAACCGGGACTCGCGACACGCTAAGCCAAGCGGTCGCAGAGTATCTCACTCAAGAAGGAGGAACACCCGCCGCGGCCCGAGGTCGCCTACGCGTCATCTTGAGACACTGGTTAGCGGAGTTGATTTGCGATGCTCTTGCAGTCGGGTTCCTAGGACCGTCGTACCTGCTCACGGCCGCGGCATTTGGTGCTCCATTCGATGGACCGGAGCCCAGCGAAACGCATCCTCCGCTCACGCTCCGCACTCACCTACTAATTGAACGGCTGACGTCTTGGGGATGGATTCCGCTGCTCCAAGCGGGCATGCCCGAAACGTTCGCGTGGATGCTCGAGACGTCTACTCGGCCGCAGCAGGCAGCTCACCGAACCTATTTTCTAAGGCTCGAGGAAGCGATCCGGAACCTCTCCAAGACGATTGAGGATGTGGTCTCTGCGCATCTCGGCGCAGATCTCTTCCAGCTTGATGCTCATGCGTCCAACGCCGATGAGTTGAGTGCCCTTCTGGAGCGTGACATCCTTCCCGCCCAACTGCTTGACCGATCCCCGGCTTCGCGTCGATCGATCATTCTGTCAGGCTGGATGCATGCCTTCGCGAAGCACGGGGACCAGCCGGTCGCTCTTGCGTCGATCGTAGGCGATAGGGACCAACAGCGGTTTCTCACGAAGGCGCTCGAGATGAGCGTTGTCCTTGAACGTTGGGCAACCCTATGACGCTCCTCCAGCACGAGGCTCTCGTCACCGCACTTACCGAGACTGACTTCGACAAGAGATTGGTCGTTACGCCTCTGCTCGAGGACGACCAGGTTGGTGAAGCATCGATCGACCTCCGTCTGGGAACGGAGTTCCTCCTTCTGCGCCGAACGCTCCAGGCTGGTGTCGACGTCGGCGACCCGGGCTTTCAGGCGCAAGTCGACGATCTCTACGAGAAGATCGTGACCCCGATTGGAGAGGGCCTCTGGCTCCACCCGCAGCAGTTCGCGCTCGGCGCGACGTTCGAGTTCGTCCGACTTCCGCCGACGCTAGGCGCGTACGTACTCGGACGCTCGTCATGGGGACGCTTAGGATTGCTCGTGGCAACCGCCGTGATGGTGCAACCGGGGTTCGCGGGATCCTTGACGCTGGAGCTCGTGAACGAAGGCGACAGCCCAGTCCTCCTCTATCCGGGGCTGACGATCGCACAATTGGCCGTTCACTCGCTCCATGCCCAGACGGCGTTCACCAAGGCAGATCCCACTTACCGAGCACCGACCGGACCCCAGGCTGCACGATTGGCGAAGGAGCAACGGGCGCTCGAGAAGATTTCCAAGCTGGGCGAATCGCTCACGCGGATCTAAGACCGGCAGGGGCACCAGCTTCCCAGCAGAGCGCAGGATTCACCGGAAGCCGGGAAACGGAACGTAGTTGGATCTCAGACTGCGCACCAGATAGTTTCGGACACGGTCATGCACATCCGGAGCTGGGTTCCTGACCGTGACTCTCGGTGCTGACGATCCTCGTCTGATTCCCGCACGGAGGAGTGCACGAACCTCTACATCGTCGTGTGGCATGGAGTAGCCAACGATCTCAATCTCGCTCGCGGCACTCAGAGCGTCGTAGGCGGTTCTCCATATGAAGTCGATCTTGCTCAGGTCGTCCGACTTACCTTGCGACATCGTGACGATGAACGGGGCATTTGTGCGGCTCTTAATCTTTCTCCATGAATCGTTCCAGCTCTCCATAGCGCGAGTGCGCAAGATCTTGTCGCCAGATCGGATCGGAATCGTGTACTGCCTACCAGTCGTCAGCCGTTCTCGCAGAACGGCGTAGTTCTTCTGAGTTACAGGACGAGCCGCCTGAGATCTCAGCGTCCAATCGATGGATCCATGGAGCTTGAGCAGAACCACCTCCGAACCATCCACCCACCCGTCGAATCGAACCGGTATCCCATGGAGGTAGCAGTAACGCTCCAGGACCAGATCCCAGTTGAGGGTGATGACCACGTTCCCCGGCTCGAGGATCTGATTGAGCTCGACGTGCTGACTGCGAAGCACGTTGTCGATCTCTCGAAGATCGAAGACCAGTGCGTTCGCGATCGCAAACCGAAGATCACCGAGGAGTGCTCGCGAGTCTCGAAGTCCGCCTGACATGCCCGATCCGATCTCCGTGTATGCCTTGAGGAGCGAGAAGAAGTCGACCACGTCGGGCCGAAAGCCCGTTCCGCTCTTCTCGGGATAGAAGAACTCGTACGAGTTCTGCAGCCGCGGCACGAGGTTCCGTGTCAGGCCCCAGTACCTTCGCCGACCCGCGAGGTCGTGGACTCGTTGCAAGAGCTCGCGAGTGTTCGGGAGGTTCAGCGACGCCGACAAGCCAGCCCCAACGACGAAGACGTGTAGAGAACGAGCTGGAGGACGAGCCATTACCCGCGAAGGCTATGACCGCACGCAGACGGACCTACACAGGCTGAGCGGCCTGCAAGAGGCCGGCGGCATGCAGGTTCTCTCAGAGCGTCCGTGGGGCGGCGGAAGCGTCGAGTGCCTGAGCGACCGCGTCGACACCTGCGCGATCGTCGAGGAGGTGAACGTACGTCTCGAGCGTGAATGACGCCGAGGCGTGCCGTAGCCGCCGCTGCACAGCACGGACATCGCGAGTCGCAGCGGCCACGATCGAGCCGTGCGTGTGCCGGAGGACGTGGAACCCGATCGACGGGATGCCGGCACGGATGCACGCGGGGTCGAGGACGCGCCGGCGGTAGTTCGCCTCGTCGATCCGCCGGCCGCCTCCGGCCGTGAACACGAGCACCTCCGCACCGGGTTGACCGTTCCGCAGCCGGTGCGTCTTGAGCTCGCGCGCGAGCTCGGGCGTGATCGGGACGGTGCCCGCGCTCCGCTCGCTCTTGGTGTCCTGCTCCCCATCAAGCAGCCGATGCCGGCGCCTGACACAGACGACCGGGTCGCCGTCGAGCTCGAGGTCGCCCCACCGCACAGCCTTGAGCTCGGAGATCCGCAGACCCGTCTCCGCAAGGAAGCGCACCAGCAGGCGATCCTGGGGCGTCGGCAGCGCCGCGAGCAGTCGCGCAAGCTCCTCGATCGAGAGATGGCGCCGCTTCGTCGGGTCGCGGCGCGGCGTCGGTAAGCGCGGCCACGGCCTCGCGGCGATCGCACCGTCCTCGGTTGCCGCGCTCAGCATCACCGACAGTGGCGCCAGGATCCGCCGCACCGTCGACCACGACCGACCCGACGGCGCCCGCGGCGTCTTCTCCTCCCGGAGGTCGTACGCCAGCTTTCTGATCCGCCGTGCATCGAGCGCGCCGAGCCGCACCGCGCCAACCCGTGGGAGGACGTAGTTCTCGAGGTCGCGGCGATACTCGATCGCAGTCGCAGGCCGCACGCCAGCAAGCATCGTCAGCCAGTCCTCCGCGTACTCCGAGACGGTTGGCCCGCTCCGCGGCGAGCCCGCTGCGGGGTTGAGCGTGACCTTCGCGCGCCATCGCTTGGCCTCGTCCAGGGTCCGGCATGTCTTCTGCCGCTGACGCCCACCCTGGTCGCGATAGCGGACGACGTACGACTCTCCGGTCTCGTAAATGCCGGGATGGCGCGAGCGCTTGAGCCGAGCCGTCATTTTCTACTCCTCCGCGACGAGTCGCTCGAGGTCTGTACGGCGCACGACGGCGCGACCGCCCTCCGTCGTGCGAGGAAGTCGACCGGCGCTCCGGAGGTCGTAGACCCGCTGGGGCTTGCAGCGGAGCACCTCAGCCGCCTCTGGGACGCTCAACAGTTCGCATGCTTCCTGGCGAGTCGCCCACCGACGCTCCTCAAGCTTCTCCGCGAGTCGCTCCGCGATGCGCTCGGCGAGCTCCTCCAGGAACGCTCCGAACGCGAAGGCCGAGCCAGTACCGATGTAACCACCGAGAGTCGGGCGGCCGGCAGGATCCGCGCCCCGAAGTCTCCGCACCTGTCCCACCGCGCTCACGGTGAACCCCGCGCGCTTGCTCCTGCTGCAACCAGCGCGAGCACAGCCGAGTCACGCTTCGTGTATCCACGACCCGCGTAGACGAGCGTACCGCGGGTGATCGCCGAGGTCCAGGAAATCGTCGGCCTCCCCGCGTTCCACGCCGCGCGAGTCGCCCGAAGCACTGTGAAGGTGACCGAGTAGTCACGGCTCTTTGTCAGCGTGTGGCCGCCGTAGCCGAACTGGTGTGC
>CALMKE010000245.1 GCA_937867645.1 uncultured Gemmatimonadota bacterium
GTAGAGCTGCTCGGCCTCGAAGGGACGGCCGCCGTACATCTCCCCGGCGGCGTCGATCATCGTCCTCTCGAAAGGCGGTAACGAAGCAGAGCTTCGAGACGCGGCATCGAATGCGGCGCGCGCGAGGCGGTCGCGGCCGAGCAGCTCGGCGGTGACGCCAAGGCGGTAATGCGCGTACGCGAAGCCGGTGTCGAGAGTGGTCGCTCGCGTGAAGCTTTCCAGCGCGGCCGCATTCTGCCCGCCTCGCAGACGACCCTCGCCGTCCAGGTATGCCTGGAGGGCGCGAAGATCGGGCGTCACTACCGCCGAGGAATGCAGCCCGAGCTCGCGCGCCGCAACATTGAGCAGCACCTGCCGCGTGAGATCGTCCATCAGGGCGAAGACGTTGCCCGATTCGTCTGTGGACGTAGCCCACGCGATGGGACGTCCCGTGCGTGAGTCGAGGAGCACGGCGCTGCCTCGGATGGGCCCCGTGGCCTGCCGCACGAGCTCGGTCGCGACGCGGTACAAGCGACCCGTGCCGTTTCCTTCCGTGGCGTCATCCCGGCCGGCCACCATGGCACGGACTCCAAGCACGCCGTCTATCGCCGCGGCCATGAGCGCGGCGAGCGCCGTTCCGTCAGCGGAGTCGGCGCCCGGGGTGGATACTTTCTGCACGACGACGAGCGGTGGCGCCTCGCCCGCGCTCGCGAAGGCGGACGTCTTCCAGCTCCATCCGATCGCTCCGAGCACGAGCAGCCCGGCCGCCGCCGCTGCCAGACCGTAGTATCTGGGCTTCGCCGGCCTCGGGCTCCCCGCGACTGCGCGATCTCCAATGTTGCGGGCGGCCGTTTCGAAAACCGGTACCTCGCCCGAATCAGGCGACTCGGAATCCGCCTCGGCCAGCTGCGAAGTCGACCTCGGCGTCAGACGCCGGATATCGCTCATGAGCGCTGTCACGGATGGGTCGGGGTCCGCGTCGAGCTCCTCACGCACCTCGCGCACATACCGCTCTCCGCGGGTGATCGCCCCCGAGCGGTCGCCCGAAGCCGCCAGAGCGCGCATCGCGTGCGTCACCGCGCGGCTGCTCAGCGGCTCCGCGTCCGCGAGATTGCACCACCATCTTGCGGCGAGCGGCTGGTCACCTGCCTTTTCCGCGGCCCTGGCCAGTTGCTCCAAGGCATGGCAATACGCGCGCGCCTCTCTGGCGCGCTCCTGCGCGAGCCAGCTTTCCCACTCCGGGGCGTTGGCGAGACTAAAGCCTTCCAGCAGGTGCCCGCGGTGCAGCGCTACTGTCCGCTCGAAGTTGCCATCTTCGGCCGCGGAGATGAAATCCGCATAGTCGCAGGTGATGATGTCGGGATTGAAACGCAGCTCGTGAGTCCCGAGGATCGCGTCTTTCCCGAGGTCCCTGCGGATGGCGTGCAGCG
The DNA here is from genome assembly GCA_937867645.1 of uncultured Gemmatimonadota bacterium. GTDB lineage: Bacteria > Gemmatimonadota > Gemmatimonadetes > Gemmatimonadales > Gemmatimonadaceae > JACDCY01. Next base: position 1,410 of record CALMKE010000245.1, read on the forward strand.
CTTGATTCAGGCTGTTCCGGGCCTTCGAGGCCGTGCTCTCAGGCCAGAAGTAGAGGAGCAGAGTGTCGCGCGAGACCCCGCGCCTGCCGCAGGCCCCGACTACTGCCAGAAGCGCGATAAGGCGCCGCCTGGCGAGAAGCGTCTCGAGGTCGATGTCGCCGCCTTCAAGTCCGACGCGACCGAGCAGGGAAAGACGAAAGCTGGGCAAGTCCGGGGGATGAAGTGCGGTTGCGAGCAGCGGATGCGGTGCTACGCCGCCGAAACTCAATCTAACCCGCGGTTAAGCGCCGGTTAATCGCGTTCACCCGCATTCGAACCGCTGAATACTCAGGCCCTAAGTGATCCGGACTACGTTCGCTCCTTCGAAGCAGCCCAGCATGCGCCGTCCGGCACGCGGTCCAAATGCACCGCTTACGGGCCCGCAACCACTTGAAGGAGTTGTCCCAAAATGTCCGAAATGTTTCGCGTCGCTTCAGTCGCAGGATTCACGCGCCGGACGGCTCGTGTCGCGGTGGCGGGCGCTGTTGTCTTCATCGCCGCGTGCAGTGGCACGGATTCCGTTGACCCACTCGGATCGAGCCCGTCGTTCGCCAGGGAAGCAACGAGCCTGGCAACGCCGGTCGCGAGCGTAGCGGTCAACGGCTCGACGGTCACCGTGTCCTGGGCGGCCGTAGCCAACGCCGTTGAATACCAGGTTGTAATCGAGGGCGGTCTGTCCTCCGAAAAGACCACCGCGACCAGTGTCGTGTACACCAACGCGCCGAACGGCTCCTATGCGGCGAAGGTGCGCGCACTGGGCACGGCCGCGAACAACGAGAGCGGGTTTTCTGCGGCATTCGCGTTCTCGGTGAACGTCGCGGCCACTCCCCGCGACGATACGCCGGCCTCGGACGTCACCCCGCCGATAATCACGAGCTCGGTAGTCGGCACGCTCGGCTCGAACGGATGGTACACGTCGGACGTGGCGGTGAGCTGGAGCGTGACTGACGCAGAGTCGGCCATCTCGTCCAGCAGCAACTGCACCGCGCTCTCCATAACGGCGGATCAGCAGGGGACGACCTATACCTGTAGCGCGACGAGCGCCGGCGGCACGTCGAGCTCCAGCGTCACGATTCAGCGCGACGCCACGGTTCCCGCCATCGCGTTCGGCGGCAACGCCGGCACGTACACGGTGGACCAGTTCGTCAGCATCACCTGCTCAGCGAGCGATGCAACGTCCGGAATCGCGTCGAGCAGCTGCCCGGGCGCGTCCGGCGCGGCGTATCAGTTCAACGTCGGCTCGAACGGCCTGTCGGCTTCGGCGACGGACAACGCCGGCAACGGCAACAGCGCGTCGACCAGCTTCACGGTCAGCGTCACGACTGGCAGCCTGTGCAACCTCACGCAGCGGTTTGTGTCGAACGCCGGCATCGCCAATTCGATGTGCGTCAAGCTCAACGCGGCGGGTGCGGCGATCGCCCGCGGTAACATGCAGGCGAAGGCGGGTCCGCTCGGCGCCTATGTAAAGGAAGTCCAGGCGCAGACGGGCAAGGCGATCTCCGCGGCCAACGCGGCGATTCTGATCAGCCTCGCGGGCAAGCTGTAAGCAATAGCGGCAAGCAAGGGGGGAGACGCCCGTCTTCCCCCTTGCCTGTCGAGACAATCCATCGGTGTCGCCGTGCGGATAGCAGCCCTGCGCCAGCCCGTGTACGATCCGCGGCCTTCGGCCGCGGCGGTCAGTCCAGCTCCCGCGCACGCGAGCTTCGCGGCCGGCCAGCTCGACGAGTGTTCCTTTTTTGCGGAAGACGCGTTCTGCGCGGCGACTCTCGACGGGTCCATCAGCGTCTGGACGCCGGCCGCGGAGCGGCTGTCAGGTTACTCGCGCGAACACGTAATCGGTCGATCGTTCTCGATTCTAGTCCCGCGCGATCTGGAAGCGGACGTATGGTCGCTCTTCGAGCGCGTGAGTGGGGGCGCGTCCATCCCGTTGCCCTTCGCGGTCTTTCCGCGAAGCGACGGCACGCGCGCGCGGGTCGCGGCACGGCTCGGCCCGCTGCGCGATCCGGCCGGCGCCATTATCGGAGCGGGCGTAGCGTTTCGCGACATCTCGGCCGAGCTCGGCGCGTGGGAAGAGAAATTCCGCGCGCTTCGCATGCGCGCGCTCGAAGCGGTGGCGGGTGGCGTAGCGAATGAGCTGTCGCAGATACTGGGGACGCTGCGCTCGGGGACACTGGGCATCCGCGGCGGCACGCCCGACGACGGATTGGCCCAGATCGACGGTGCGATGGCGCGCGCGCGAGGCCTGGAGCGGGATCTGGCCGCCTTTGCCGGCCAGCAGGCCCTCGATCCGGGCCGCATCGCGCTGGACCACATGCTCGAGACCATGGCTCGGCTGATCGAAACGGTCGCGGGCCCGGACGTGGAGGTCAGCCTTCTTCGCGGCGCGACCGGAGCGACCGTCCACGCCGATTCCGCGCAACTGAGGCAGGCGATTCTCCACCTGGTCGGCAGCGCGCGCGACGCGATGGGGGCCCGGGGAAATCTGGTCGTGGAGAGCACGGTCGAGGACAGTCGGACGCGGGCGACCGCCGATACCAAGGTGTGCGCCGTGATTCGCGTGAGCGGCACGGGCGACGGATTGGACCGGCGTGCGCGGACGCGCGTGTTCGAGCCGTTCGTGGGCGCGTCCGGCGGCAGCTCCGGGCTGGCGCTGGCCGCCGCGCACGGAATAGTTCGCCAGTCTGGCGGGATCATGAGGGTCGAGAGCGTGCCCGGAAAGGGGACGACCTACACCATTCATCTCCCGACGAACCGCGGCCCGCACGAGCGCACGCCGCCGCGCGGGACTCACATCTTTACGTCCGGTCCGCTTCCAGCCGGCCTGCCAGCGGCGTAAGAAGGAGCTTACAGCTCCGGCAGCGTGTGCGTGCGTCCCCGGTTCTGCTCCTGCAGCCAGGCGTACAGCGGCGCGAAGTACTCCATCATCGCGTTGGCGTTGAGCTCCTGTCCCGTGGTCTCGCGCAGCACGTCGCGCCACGGCCGGCTCGCGCCCGGCGCCATCAGCGTGCGCAGGAAATCCCCGACGCCGGTGTTGCCGTAGTAGTTCGTGTTGCGCGGGTCCTGCTTCAGAATGTTCTGCGCGATGTGGTTGTGCATCTGGAACAGCAGCGCGAACGACAGCGCGTAATCGTAGTACTGGCCGGGATCGTCGTTGATGTGCGTCTTGGTCAGAGCGTCGGCGAACTGCTCGCCGCGCGGCGCGGGCGGAACGATTCCCTGGTACCGGCGAGCCAGCTCCCACCAGCGCGCGTTCCACTGGTCGGGGGACAGGTTGTTGGCGTACAGCTCGTGCTCGAAGCGCGTCATGGTGCCGGCGGACCAGGGCATGAACACGATGTAATTGAGCGCCTCACGCAGCAGCTGCGCCCGCTCGTCCGCCCGCGCGTCGGCTGAAAGAAGACCGCGCCCCACGAGAAACGGGCGCTGCATGGCCGCGAGGCCGATCATGGATCCGATCGCTTCGTGGTACGCGCGGTTGGCTCCGCCGCGGAGCACGAGCGGCACCTCCGGTCGCGAATACGCGATGTAGTAATAGATGTGGCCGAGCTCGTGGTGGGACGTCTCGAACCAGTCAGCGTTGGGCTCCACGCTCATCAGCGACCGGACGTCGTCCTCCAGATCGAGATGCCACGCTGAGGCGTGCGTGTTCTTCTTGAACGGAGAGTTAGCGGGCAGCGGATACAGCGACGACCTCTCGTAGAAGCTCGCCGGCAGCGCGGGGAAGCCGAGCGACTTGTAGAAATCCTCTCCCGAGCGGACGACCCACTCGGCGGTCTTGCCCCGGAACGCGTCGTCGAGATTGGGCCCACCCTCGGCGCGCGCGAGGTCCTCCCACGATTGTCCCCAACGGTTGGGGAGCCAGTGCGCGGGGAGATACTCGGGCACCGGCACGTTGTACTTCTTCGCGAGCTCGTACCGCGCCCACGTGTGCAGCTCCCGGTACAGCGGACGGATCTGCCGCAGGAGATTGTCCGTCATCCGCAGCATCTCGTCCGTGGTCATCCCGTAGTCCGAGACCTGATACGTGAAGAAGTCGGGGTAGCCGAGCGCCTGCACGGTCTGATTGCGGAGCGCGCGCAGGTTGATGATGCCGGGCTTGAGCGTGGGGCCGATTGCCTTGGACGCTTCCCAGTACGCGCGCCGGTCGGCGATGTTCGTGCTGTTGCGCAGCGTCGAGTCGATCTGGTTCGGCGTCACCGCTTTCCCGTTCACCATGAACGTGTAGCCGTACAGCTTCTCGGTCTGCTCCGTTTCGGCGGCGATCCGCCGGCGAACCACGTCGGGCACCGTCTGCGGCTGATTGGCGGCCGCGTACAGCATCGCTTCGAGCTGCCGCACCTGGATGGGAGTGAGCTTGTCCTTCTGCGCCAGGTAGCCGCGGATGCGCTCGATGTTGGCGACGCTGCCGACGAAGGCCGCGTACGCTTCGTTCGCCGCCTTGGTGCGCCGCGCGTTGGTCGAGTCGCCTTCGACTATGTGCGTGTTCGAAGCCCACTCGGCGAGCGCGGACGCGTAGTAGAGGCGCTGGAATTCGTCGGCGTAGCTGTCGAGGTAGGCCTGGACGTCAGCCTGGGTGACTACCGTGGACGCGACGGTCGCGGCGGTCTGCGCGACCTGGGCGCAGCTGCCGGCGGTCAGTAAGGAGAGGGCGGGCACCAACACGGCTCTGGAAAACAGCTGCGGCATGGCTAGCTCCTAGACGGTGACTTTAGATGTAGAGGGGAGATAACCAGTCTCCCCGTTCGAGCGCCAGCGGGGTTTCCCCGGCGGCCTGCGGGACTACGGAGTGCCGGCCATTTCCGGATCGTTCAGCAGATACCGCCGCACGAACTGAATTGTCGCGAAATACTGCGCGTCCGCGTTGGCCTTCTTCCGGAAGCCATGCCCCTCGTCCATCGCGAGCAGGTACCACACCGGACGATTGCCGTCGCGCAGCGCGCGCACCATCTGATCGGCTTCCGTGCGCGGCACGCGGGGATCGTTGGCTCCCTGTATGACGAACAGCGGCTTGGAGATTTTCGTCACGTTCGTGAGCGCGGCGGTGCTGTCCATCCAGGCGCGAATCGACGCGTTACGCTCGTCGCCGTATTCCGCGCGCCGGAGGTCGCGCCGGTACGACTCGGTATTCTGGAGGAACGTCGCCAGATTCGATATGCCGACGACGTCCACGGCGCAGCAGATCCGCTCGGCGTACATGCTGGCGACCATGAGCGTCATGTAGCCCCCGTAGCTGCCGCCGGTGATCAACACCCGCGAGGCGTCGAGCTCCGGGCGGGTAGCTATCCAGTCCAGCAGGCTTGCGATGTCACGCACGCTGTCGAGCCGCTTGGTGCCGTTGTCGAGCTTCACGAAAGTCTTGCCGAAGCCCGTGGACCCGCGGACGTTCGGATAGATCATCGCGACGCCGAGCTCGTTCATGTAATAGTTGCTGCGCCCCTGAAAGGACGGGATCGACTGACCCTCCGGTCCACCGTGAATGTTGATGATCACGGGCCGCTTGCCGCTGAACCGCGCGTGCGCCGGGTAGTAGAAGCCCGAGATCTTCCGGCCGTCGAAGCTGTTCCACTCGATGAGGCGTGGCTCTGAAAGGCTGGACGGATCCAGGCCACCGATCTCGCTTTCGGTCCAGCGCGTCAGGCGCCCGGAAGCGGGCTCCAGGGTGTACACGTCGGAAGGCGACCGCGCCGAGGAGAGTGTAAACGCCAGCTCGCTGCCGTCACGCCGCCATTTGAGGCCGGAGACCTGGCCCACGGGCAGTGACTCCACGCGGCGGTGCGTCCCCTGGGCGACATCGAGTAAATGCAGCCGTCCGATTCCGGCTTCGTTGACGGTGAATGCGAGGGTGAGGCCGTCGGGCGACAGCTCGATGGACTCGATGTCCCACGGGATGTCTCGAACGATGGGAGTGACGGTGCCGGTCGCGACGTCCACGCGCACCAGCGCCTGGAACTCGCCGTGCTCGTCGGACGTCGCGAACACGGAGCGCCCGTCCATGGAAAAGACGGCGTCGCCCCAGGACACCGGATCCTCACGCGCCGCTGTGAGGAGCCGCTTGGCTCCCGTAACCACGTCCACCAGAAACAATCGTGACTCGTTGACCGACAGGTATTCGTCGACGAGGAGCGTCTTGTCGTCGGGTGACCAGTCCATGACGCCCCAGCCGCCACCCGCGTTCTGGAGCACGAGCCGGTCGGTGGACGGCGTCCGCGGATCCATCACCCAGATGTCACGGTCCGCGCCGTTGCGCCGAGTGGAGGCGTACGCGATGCGGGACCCGTCGGTGGACCAGGAAACGCCGCCGTTCTGCGAGCGCCCGCCGTCGGTCAGGAGAGTCGCCTCGCCGGACGCGAAATCGAAGCGGTACAGTTGGCCAAACTCGTTGCCGCCGACGTCGCGGCTGAAGATGAAGAAGCTCCCGTCGCGCGGGTCGAACGTGCCGCCGGTCACCGGCTCGTCGTAGAACGTGAGCTGGTACCGCGCGCTCATGGGGGCGGAGACCCGGTGCAGCTGCGCCGCGTTGCCGAAGCGCGTGCTGATCAGGATCTCGCGGCGCGACGGGTGCCAGTCGGCCAGCGACGCGGAGCGGAACTCGGTGTACTTGCGCACCGTCGCCACGAGCGAAGCAGGAATCGGCGGGATGCCCTCGGCCACGAGGTTGTCTGGCAGCGAGAGGACGGCTGGGCGCTGTTGCGCCGGGGCGGCCAACGGTGAGGCGAAGATTGCTGCAGCAACGAGTGCGTAAAGGCGGCGCATGATCTCTCCCTGGGGGTCAACCGGATTTACGACTTGCGATAGCAGCGGTCAACCACCGGTGATTCGGATCAGGGGACCGTTGCGGGCTCGGCCAGCGGCCGGGAATCAGCGCGCGGCCGCGCGGAGCGCCAAGGTCTCGCGACTCGGACCGTGGGAGGGTAGCGTTACGCCGGAACGAGAGGCGCTCTTCCCCCGAGACCGGAGAATCCATGCTCTTGTTTTGGCGAGGCCACGGCTGGGCCGTGCTGCTGATCCTGTTCGGCTGGTTGTTTCTGTTGATCGGCGTGACCATCGCGACCCTCGGGCCGGAAGGCGATCCGAACGCGGCGGCCAACACGGACCGCACGTTTGCCCTGGCCTTCGCGCTGTCGGCCGTGACGGTTTACGCGATGGCCTGGCGGAAGGAGAAGAGGCTTCGCGCCGCGGCGGATCCGGTCCCGTACGACGACCACTTCATGTTCCTCCCGGTGAAGTTCTGGGCGTACGGCTTCGCGGCGATCGCGGCGTTCCTTCTTGTCCGTTCATTCTCGCTGTTTGGATTGTCGTCCTGACGAAGTAACGTCGATGCTGAGGCCTGGTGCGACCTCACCTGCGATCGACTGCGTTGAGGGAGTTGACTCCCACCGATAGCTCCTTACATTACTAAGGCTATGGCAAACCGCGCTTTACGCGGCGAGCCGTGGCACAGCAAGAGACAACCAAACCGCCGGGTGGTTTTCGGCGCGCCTCGAGTCCCCACCCGTGCAGGAGCGGCGGGTGCACCCGGCGGCAGCGGATGGATACCGGCCCACCATGGGCGCCTGGTCCACCCGCGTTTTCGTTCTCTGTAACCGCTCCGCTGACTGAATCAAACGAACATGTCGACAGCCGCGGCTCCACGCGTGACTACAGCAAAATCGACCGGCCGCTCCACCCCGCTCGAGCATTATCGCAACATCGGCATCATGGCCCACATCGATGCCGGTAAGACGACTACGACCGAGCGCATCCTCTATTACACGGGTCGCAGCCACAAGCTCGGCGAGGTGCACGAAGGCACCGCGACCATGGACTGGATGGAGCAGGAGCAGGAGCGCGGCATCACGATCACCTCCGCCGCCACGACCGCGTTCTGGGAGCGGAACGGGATCGAGCACCGCATCAACATCATCGACACGCCGGGCCACGTGGACTTCACCGTCGAAGTCGAGCGCTCGCTGCGCGTGCTCGACGGCGCGGTGGCGCTGCTGGACTCGGTCGCCGGCGTAGAGCCGCAGACGGAGACGGTGTGGCGCCAGGCGGACCGGTACGGAGTCCCGCGCATCATCTTCGCGAACAAGATGGACCGCGTCGGCGCGGACTTCGACCGCTGCCTCAAGATGATCCGCGACCGGCTCACCAAGGACGCGTATCCGATCCAGCTCCCCGTCGGCTCGGGCGAGCTCTTCACCGGCCACATCGACGTCATCGAGCGCAAGCAGTTCATCTTCGACGACGAGTCGCTCGGCAAGAAGTTCGAAGTCGTGGACGTGCCCGACATCTATAAGGAAGCCGTGGAGAAGGCGCGGCACGACGTGATCGAAGCCGCGGTGTCGCACGACGAAGTGCTCATCGAGAAGTACTTCAGCGGCGTGGAGCTGACGAACGACGAGATCAGGCACGCCATTCGCGCGGCCACGGTCGGCGGATTCATCGTGCCGGTCATGTGCGGCGCGGCGTTCAAGAACAAGGGCGTGCAGGCGCTGCTGGACGCGGTGATCGACTTCCTCCCCTCGCCGCTCGACGTTCCGCCGATCCAGGCGCATGCGCCGAATCACACCGAGCCCGAGACGCGCCCGGTGGACGACGACGCGCCGTTCGCGGGTCTCGCGTTCAAGATCGCGACCGATCCGTTCGTCGGTAAGCTGACGTTCTTCCGCGTGTACTCCGGCGTGCTCAAGTCCGGCTCGTACGTGTACAACGCCAGCAAGGACAAGCGCGAGCGCGTCGGCCGCCTGCTGCAGATGCACGCCAACAAGCGCGAGGAGATCGAAGAGGTGCGCGCGGGCGACATCGCCGCCGCGATCGGCCTGAAGGACACGCGCACGGGCGACACGATCTGCGACGAGGACAAGCCGATCGTGCTGGAGGCGATGAAGTTCCCGGCCCCCGTCATCGACGTGGCCATCGAGCCCAAGACGAAGGCCGACCAGGACAAGCTCGGCATCGCGCTGCAGAAGCTGGCGGAGGAAGATCCGACGTTCCGCGTGCACTCCGATCCGGAGACCGGGCAGACGATCATCTCCGGCATGGGCGAGCTGCATCTCGAGATCATCGTGGACCGCATGCAGCGCGAGTTCAAAGTGGACGCGAACATCGGCCGTCCGCAGGTCGCTTACCGCGAGACGATCAAGAAGCGCGTCGAGAAGGTGGAAGGGAAGTTCATCCGCCAGTCGGGCGGTAAGGGACAGTACGGCCACGTCGTCATCAACATCGAGCCGGCCAAGCAGGGCGAGGGCTTCGTGTTCGAGGACAAGATCGTCGGCGGCACGATCCCGAAGGAGTTCATCAAGCCGGCCTCCGAAGGTATGCGCGAAGCGCTCGAAGGCGGCGTGCTCGCGGGTTATCCGATGGTGGACGTGAAGGCCGAGCTGGTGTACGGCTCATACCACGACGTGGACTCCAGCGAAATGGCGTTCAAGATCGCGGGCTCCATGGCGATCAAGGAAGCGTGCAAGCGCGCGACGCCGATCATCCTCGAGCCCATGATGAACGTCGAAGTCGTCTGCCCGTCGGACTACATGGGCGACATCCTCGGCGATCTCTCGTCACGCCGCGGCAAGATCGGCGGCATGATGCAGCGCGGCGAAGCGCAGGTCATCGAGGCCACCGTGCCGCTGTCCGAGATGTTCGGCTACTCCACGCGCCTCCGCTCGCAGTCGCAGGGACGCGCCGTGTACTCCATGGAGTTCAGCCACTACGAGGAAGTTCCCAAGAGCAAGGCGGAAGAGATCATCAACAAGGTGAAGGGATAGAGAGAAGCTATTGGCTATTGGCTGTTGGCTTTTAGCTAACAACCCAGTCGTTCCCGTTTTTACCACGGTAGCCAATAGCCAACAGCCAAGAGCTAACAGCTTGTTTCAGATTCACATCAAACTTTAGACACGTACTGCAATGGCCAAAGCGAAATTCGAGCGCACGAAGCCCCACGTAAACGTCGGCACGATCGGTCACGTCGATCACGGGAAGACGACGTT
>CALMKE010000246.1 GCA_937867645.1 uncultured Gemmatimonadota bacterium
TACTGGTACGAAGCCCTGACCTCTTCCGGCCAGGTCGAGAAGGCAACCATGGCCGCGACGAGCGAGGAGGATCTCGCCGAGCGGCTGCGGGAGAACGGCGCCTATCTCGTGCGCAGCCGGCCCGCGGAAAAGCCGGCGCCGCCGCCGAAGACGGACGGCAAAATCGACAAGAAGCACTTGCTCGCGCTGCTGGAGTACATGGCGGGATCGGCCCAGGTCGGCATGCCGATCATGACCACCCTCGGCGACGTGGAGTCGAGGCTGGAGTCGAAGAAGCTCCGCGTGATAGTCGCGGAGATGCGCGATTCCATGTCGCTCGAGGGCAAGAGTCTGTCCGAGGCGATGGCGGAGCACCCGAAAGCGTTCGGCACCTTTTACGTGAGCACGATCGAGGCGGGCGAGGCGAGCGGGCAGCTCGACTACGTGCTCGCGCAGCTCGTGAAGCATCTCGACTGGCAGCAGACGATCGGAACGCAGATCAAGCAGGCGGTGCTGTACCCGATCATCATCATCGTGGCCATCGTAGGACTGCTGCTGGTGCTGGTGGGCTTCGTGTTTCCGCGACTCATTCCGGTTCTCGTGACGCGGGGGGCCGAGCTTCCAGCGGCGACCAGAGTCGTGATCGCGGTGTCGGAGATAATTCGCAGCTACTGGATCGCGTTCGTGGCGACGGTGGCTGCCGCAGTGGGAATCTTCTTCGTCGGCCGCCGGAACCCGGCCATGAAACTCCGCATCGACAGGCTCGTGCTTCGGCTGCCCGTGTTCGGGGAGCTGGTCCGGCAGATCAACATGGCGCGGCTCGTCACGTACCTGGCGCTGTTCTATCGCACCGGCGTCGAGATCGTGTACTCCCTGCAGCTCTCGGAGCGGCTCGTCGGCAACCGCATGGTGGCGCAGGCCGTCGCGGGCGTTCGGGAAGCGATCATCGGCGGCGAGTCGCTCGCGGCGGCCTTCGCGTCCAATCCGGTCTTCCCGCCGATGGTGGTCCGCAGCATCTCGCTCGGCGAGGTCACGGGGCATCTGGACGAAGCCCTGAGCCGGGCGTCGATCTACTACGAGCGCGAGATACCGGCAGCTGTTCGCCGCATGGTGACGATTCTGCAGCCCGCGCTGATCGCGGTGATGGGTGGCGCCGTGCTGCTCGTAGCGCTCGCGATCATCCTTCCGATCCTCGGGATCTACGACTCGATCGGCCGCCGATGAGCAAGACACCTGCGAAGCGATTCGGCGCGCTCATAGACCCGGACCGCATATATGTAATCCAGTACGTCCGCAGGGCCGGCGGGGTCGAGATCACCGATCACATGAGCGTCGCGCGCGGCATGCGAACCATCGAGGAGGCGAGCGACGCTCTCGTGGATCTCATCCGGCCGGCCGCCGGGCGCGGCGAGGCGCAGGTGGCCGCGGCCATTCGCGGATTCGGCATCGCGTATCAGCTGCTGACTCTCCCGCCGGCCGGCGCCGACGTCCTCGCTCCAGTCATCGACCGCGAGATGCGGCGCTTGTTCCCGGACATCGCGGATCCGCTCGTGGGGTTTGCGTTGGGGGGAAACATCGACCGGCGCACGGGCAAGCCCGCGCCCGTTGCCGCGAAGAAGGGGCTTCCCGAGCGACGGAGCTCCCCGCCCACAGGGGAAACGCTGCCGCTGGAGATTCTCGCGGCCGCTGCGCCGCGGCACGTCGTCGAGACCGTAGCCGACACGCTCGATCGGGCGGGAATCCGATTGGAGCATCTCACGGTGGTGCCGCAGGCGATGGCGCGTTTGTACCGGGAGGTCAACGGCTCGCCCGATCCCGCCGCCCTCACGATCATGCTGCAGGGCTCGCCGGTGATCGGCGTGTTTCAGGGAGGAGACGTCCGCTTCATCTCGGAGCCGCCGAGCTCCGACGAGGCGCTGTCGTCCGTGGACGTGCAGACCGTTATTGACCAGGTGGGTCGCGCCCGCATGTACCTGCGCCAGCATTTCCGCGGCGCGGACATTGACCGGATCTTCGTGTCGGCCGACCCGGCCGATCAGGCGCATGTGGACGCGGTGCTGAACGCCGCGCTGAACGTCGAGGTGATTCCACTCGCGCCGGCGATGGGACCGCCCGCCGCGATCGCCGCCCTCGGGAGCGTGCTCAACGCGGAGATCGGGGCGGAGATGGTGCTGTATCCCTCCCCCACCGACCTCCGGCGTGAAGCCGGAAAAAAAAGGATGCGGGTGTGGACGCTCGCGGCCGGGGTTGTCTGCGCCGCTGCAATCATGGTCACCGCGTTCACCACCGTAACGGCGGCGCGAGCGAGCGCCGAGCTACAGCAGGCGCGAGCCGAGGCGGACGCGGAGATGTCGAAGATCGCGCCGGCGATGGGAGTCATCGAAGAGCGGCGGGCGAACATGGAGCGCACCGCCGCGATGACCGCGCACTTTGCAGGTCGCCAGCATCTGGCGCGGCTGGTAAACGGCATTCGCCTGGCCCAGCCGCCGAGCGTAAGCCTGGGGTCCGCGTCGCTGACCCGCGTCGCGGCGGGCTGGCGCGTGGAGATTACCGGCACGGCGCTGGGATCCACGGGCGCCGACGTGCTCGAGGGCGTTGCTGAGTTTTCGCGCGAGCTGCCCGCGCGGGTCCCGTTGCAGGGCTTCACGCTGGACTCATTCGAGTACGCAGGCGAGGGCGGAGACATGTCCGGCAACTTCAAGGTGAGCTTCACAACCACAGGCTCGCCATGAAGGAGCTGAAACTCGAGGAAGCCGGCGCGCTCCTGCAGCGCCATCAGGACAGCTTGAAGCTGGCCGGCTTCACGGCGCTGGTGATCGCGATGTCGGCGTGGACGTCCTGCTCGGCGCGGGAAACAGCCGCAGCGGCCCGAAGCGGGATCGACGAAGCGGTAGCGATCCGCACTACGGCCACGCGCTTCTCACAGCAGTTCGTGGCGGCGACGACGGGGGAGACCGACGAGTGGGCGCGCACCACTGCGGAAGCGGCCGAGTTCGGGACGTCGGAGGCGCTCAAGGTGCAGCTCGCACAAACCGTTTCGCGCGTCGCGGAAGCGGCGGGTATGTCCAGCGCGAAGGCGAGCTTCACCCCCGTCGAGTCGGTGGGGCTCGCCGAAACGCGAACGATGGGCGATCTGGTTTTCCAACCCGCGCCATTCGGGATGCGCCTGGAAGCCAGCGGCAACATCCCCGAGCTGGCGCGCGTGATACTGCGCTTGCCGCCGGCCGTCGAGATCACCTCGCTCACTCTGGCCGGCGATACGGACGGGCTGAAGGCAACTTTTCAGCTCGCGGTGTATCAGTCCGGGGGAGGGCCGTAAGATTATGGGCGACAGGCCGGACCAATCGAATTACATTTGGCTCGCGCTCGTCGCGGGGCTCATTATCGCGTTCGGAGTTGCGTGGCGGACGAATTCGGCGGCAGCCGCGGTGGCGCAGGCGCCCAGGAGTTATCCGGCCCCCGCGTCGCTGGATTCACTTGGGCGCTACCTCCGACCGATCGCGCTGACGTCGGCGCGCAGGCCGGCGGAAGCCACCGAGCTGTTCGTACGGCAGGATTACTACGCGCAGCCGGATCGCGCGGAGTTTACGGACAATGGTGCCCGGGCGCGCAGCGGGCCAACGCGTCCTCGCTGGGTGGTGAGCGCCATACTCCTGACCGATGCGCAGAAGATGGCGGTTGTAAACGACTCGGTGGTAACGGTAGGCTCGACCCTGCCGGGTGGCGCGCGAATCGTGGAGATCCTATCGGATCGTGTGGTGTTACAGGAGTCCGGTGGTGTGCGGAGAGTCATCTCCCTGAATCGGTGAGGCAGTGATGCATGGGACAAGCTCGACCAGGTCGGAACGGGCTCTGAGGTTACCGGCCGCCCTCGCGGTGGCCTTGGTTTTCGCGCAGGGGTGCGCGAGCGCGCCAACGGGGACGAATACCCCACGCACGGCAGCCGAGGTCGCCGGGGTCTCCCGAACGGACGATCGGGCCGATGTCCTTCCCGCTCTGCCGGTGGCCCAGGTCACTGAGGCCGGAAGTTCCACGCCGCGCATTCAGCGGTTCGACGCGGTGGACCAGGACCTGCGCACCGCGCTGCGCGGTCTGGCGCAGAGCTTCGGACTGGGACTGGAGATCGATCCCGACGTGCACGGGCTGGTGAACACGCGCCTGGAAAACGTGACGCTGGACGAAGCGCTGGGGAGTCTGCTGGCTAGACACTCGTACGCCTACCAGATCCAGGGCGGCGTGCTGCGCGTCACGGGCTCGCGGATGCAGTCGAAGACTTTCTCGCTCGATTACGTCTCGCTCAGCCGGTTCGGCTCGACTTCGACGCAGCTTACGACGGGGATCGGAAGCGGAGCCCAACTCTCGGGCCAGCAGGTTCCCGGCGGTGTGCCAGGAGGTGGTGGCAGCGTCTCGATCCAGAGCACGACGGCCGCAAATCTGTGGCAGGACGTGCGCATCGCGCTCGAGGCGCTGGTCTTCTACGACATGGTGACGGATTCGACTCTCCGCCAAATCACAAGCGCCGCTACTTCCGAAACCCAGGTGCCCATAGGGGGCGCGCTGCAGGCCGGCCTGCCGGTGAACGTAGCGAGGAACGTACTGGGAGCGGTAGCCGGAGCTCCCGGAGCAACGGCCAAGACTTCGAGCGACGGGCGCAGGCTGATCATCAACCCGATCGCGGGCAGCATCTTCGTCACCGCGCCCCCGGCGACGCTGGCGCTCGTGGAATCGTACCTCAGCTCGTTCCAATCATCCGTGCAGCGGCAGGTGCTGGTCGAGGCGAAGATCGTGCGCGTGTCGCTCAACCGGGAGTTCCGGTTCGGCATCAACTGGCAGCTCCTGACGAGCAAGGCAAAGCTGAATCTGGGACCGCCGCCGACTTCCACCAACACTGTCTCGCTCACGTTCGGGGGCGGGAGCTCGAAGGTCAGCGTGGCGCTGGAGGCGCTCGAATCGCAGGGCAACGTCGCAGTGCTGTCCAGCCCGATGATAACCGCGCTGAACAATCAGCTGGCGGTCTTCGACGCCACCGATGCCGAGGTCTTTTTCTCCGTGACGTCCACGCCGATCATCGGCCCGAACGGCGTCGTGGGAATGAACACGCAGGCGACCCCGCAGCAGATCTCCGTCGGGATCGTGTTGAACATTCTCGCGCAGATCGGCGCCGACGGAATCATCACCATGCAGGTCCGCCCGCAGCTCAGCGAAGTCGCGCGGGTGGATTCTTTCGTCACTCCGGAAGGCGCCAAGATCACCGCGCCGATCATCACGCGCCGGGAGACGGACACCATGGCGCGGGTGCGGGGCGGAGAGACCATCGTCATCGGAGGGCTCACGCAGACCCGCCGGGACAGAAGCTCTTCCGGCGTGCCGGGGCTGCGACGGCTCCCGGGCCTCGGCGGCCTGTT
>CALMKE010000247.1 GCA_937867645.1 uncultured Gemmatimonadota bacterium
GCACGCACGGAGGACGGAGGACTGAGGGCTCAGGACCCATGCGGCCTCAGGACTAACTACCACCGAGGATCTACGATTAAGTGAGGACTGAGGAGACCCCTTCCCGTAGTTCCGCTTATCCTCGGTCCTCACTTAATCGTAGATCCTCGGTTGCATTTGGTCCTGAGGCCGCATGGGTCCTAAGTCCGCAATCCGCATTCGCGGGGATCTAACCCGATGCGCCGGCGGCCCTCGCCAGGTCGATTATCTGGCGGACTTGCTCGGCCTGGCTCATGTCGGTCGTGTCCAGCATGACCG
Source organism: uncultured Gemmatimonadota bacterium (assembly GCA_937867645.1). Classification (GTDB taxonomy): domain Bacteria; phylum Gemmatimonadota; class Gemmatimonadetes; order Gemmatimonadales; family Gemmatimonadaceae; genus JACDCY01. The sequence continues at coordinate 298 of CALMKE010000247.1, forward strand.
CGTCGGGGGCCGGGACTGTCTGAACCGCGTCCAGAGCGTCGCGTTTTGCCAGCTTGGCGACCTCCTCATCCAGCTCGGCGTCGTTCCCCTCCCTCCCAAGCCGCTGCAGTAGGCGTCGGCGGGCACGCTCGCGGACGTCCGCGAGCAGAAAGACCTTCACTCGCGCATTCGGCAGCACCACGGTCCCGATGTCCCGACCGTCCACGACGACGTCGTGCAGGTCGGCCAGATGCCGAACCTGCGCATTCACCCAATCGCGCACGCCGGACATCTTCGCCACGATCGAGACCCTGCTCGTCACCGCTTCACCGCGGATTTCCTCCTCGGAATCCACCCCATCGAGCAGCGGACAGAAGGAAGCCTTGCGCGCTTCCATCTCGACGATGCGCGCCGCCTCGAGCACCGCGATCTCGTCCCACCTGGCCGACGGGTCAGCGCGCAGCGCGGCCGCCGTCGCCGCGCGATACAGCGCGCCGGAGTCCACGTGATGGAAGCCGAGCGCCTCGGCCACCTGAAACGCCGTAGACGTCTTGCCCGAGGCCGCGGGGCCGTCGATCGTGATCGCGAAGGGCTGCTTCACGACGTCACTTTGCGCAGGTCCTGCCAGAAGCCGGGGTAGGACACGGCCACGCAATCGCGGTCGTCTATCCGGATCTCGTTCCCGGGGACGCAGCCGAGCACGCCGAACGACATCGCGATGCGGTGATCGCCGCCCGTGCGCACCGTTCCGCGGAGGGGCTTGTCGGAGCCGCGCACCGCGAAGCCGTCCTCGAATGCCTCGGCGTCAGCGCCCAGCGCGCGGAGATTGTCCACGACGGAAGCGATGCGGTCGCTCTCCTTTACGCGCAACTCCGCCGCGCCCCGCACGACGGTCTCGCCCTCGGCGCGCGTGGCGACGCAGGCCAGCAGTGGCAGCTCGTCGATCATCGCTGGAATCTCGCTCTCCCGCACGTGAATCGCACGCAGCGCGCCGGGTGCGACCGTGATGGTCCCCTGCTCTTCTCCCGTTGCTTGGCGGGTGTCGGACACCTTGACGATCGCGCCCATGTGGCGGATGGCGCGAACGAAACCCGCGCGCAGGGTGTCCACGCATACCCCGGGAAGCGTAATGCTGCCGCTCGATGACAGCGCCGCGAGCGCGAGAAAGAATGCCGCGGACGAGGGGTCGCCGGGCACGGTGAGGTCGAAAGGCTCGAGTCTCGCGGCGGGCGTGAGCTTCGTCACCGCGTCGCGGGAACTGGTAACAGTCACGCCCAGCGACCTGAGCATGCGCTCCGTGTGGTCGCGCGAAGGGCGCGGCTCGCGCACGGACACTGGCACGCCGGCGACGAGTCCGGCGAGGAGGATCGCGCTTTTTACCTGCGCGCTGGAGACTTCACTCGTCCAGGCGATGTGCCTGAGGTCGCCCCCCTGCACGGTCATCGGCAGTCCGTCGCCGGCAGCGAAGGAAAATCTCGCCCCCATCGCGCTCAGCGGCTCGGCGATCCGGCGCATCGGCCGGCGGCGCAGACTCTCGTCGCCGACGAACGTGGCGCTGAACGGATGCCCGGCGATCACGCCAGCGAGGAGCCGCACGCTGGTGCCGCTGTTCCCGCAGTCGAGATTGGCGCCGGGGGCCCGCAGCCCACGTACCCCCGTCCCCTGAATTAGAACCTCGGGCCCAAGCGGAGGGGCATCGATTCCGAGCGCCCGCAGCGCGTACGCGGTGCTGGCCGTGTCATCCGCAACGAGCACGTCGCGGATCACCGACTCACCGTCGGCCAGCGCGGCCAGAATCAGCGCGCGGTGGGAGATGGATTTGTCGCCCGGAACCTGTACGGTGCCGGCGACCGTCAGCGAAGCCACGCCTCCAGCGTCGTCGCCAGGTCCGTCTTCTCATCGCGGTACTTCACGATGATCGGAGTCTGGAGCGAGAGCCCCTCGGCGCGCGGCCAGTCACCCTTGATCGCCCGCGCACCGGGCACAACAACGGCGCCGGCGGGAATCTCAAGCGGTTTCTCAGGAGTGCCGCGATACACCTGCTCCCAGATGAGGTCGTAAACCGGCGTGCCGCGTGTCAGCACCACGCCCGCGGCGAGCACGGCCTTGCTGCGCACGACCGTGCCCTCGTACACGCCGCAGTTTCCGCCGACGATTACGTCGTCCTCTATGACGACGGGCGCTGCATTGACCGGCTCCAGCACTCCGCCGACCTGCGCCGCGGCGCTCAGGTGCACGCGCGCGCCGATCTGCGCGCACGATCCCACGAGCGCGTGCGAATCGATCATGGTGCCCTCGCCGACGTACGCGCCGACGTTGACGTACATCGGCGGCATGCACACGACGCCCGGCGCCAGGTACGCGCCGCGGCGGATGGACGAGCCGCCGGGCACGATGCGAACCTGGTCTTCGAGCGTGAAGTCGCGCAGCGGATATGTGTTCTTGTCGAAGAACTGAAGCTTGTGCCCCGGCAGCGCCCCCTGCGGCACCGACATCTCGACGAGATGGCCCAGACGAAAACCCAGCAGGATTCCGCGCTTCACCCACTGCACGGCGTGCCAGGAACCGTCCTTCGCCTGCTCGGCCGCGCGAACCTCGCCGGCTTCCAGCGCGTCGAGCAGCGCGTCGAACGCTGCCTGCGCGTCCGCCGGCAACGGATCTTTCGCCGGCGTGGCCGTGAGCGCTTCGATGCGGTGCGAGAGGTTCTCCCCCCAGGCCTTGTTGCGCTTCGTCACAGCGCGCCCGCCTTCTCCAGGCTCGCGCGCACCGCCGCCGAGTGCTTGTCAGCGAGCGGCACGAGCGGAAGCCGGAGCGCGTTCTCGATGCGGCCCAGCATCGTGAGCGCGGCCTTCACGGGCAGCGGATTGGACTCGACGAAAGCGGCCGCGGTCCAGTCCGCGAGCCGCGCTTCGATCTCGCGGGCCTCGCGCATGTTGCCCGCCCGCACCGACTCGGTGAGCTGCGCGACGAGCTTCGGCGTGGCGTTGGACGTGACGGAGATCACTCCGTCGCCGCCGGCGGCCATGATCGCGACCGTGAGCGCGTCGTCGCCGGACAGCACCGAGAAGCCATCCGGCCGGTCGCGGATGATGCGGCCGATCTGCGCCATGTCGCCCGACGCCTCCTTCACGGCGATGAGGCGGGAATTCTCCGCCAGCTTCAGCGTCGTGTCGGCTTCCATGTTGCTCGCGGTGCGGCCGGGAACGTTGTACATGACCACCGGCAGGTCCACCGCGTCCGCGATCGCCTCGAAATGAGCGATGATGCCGCGTTGCGGCGGCTTGTTGTACATCGGCGACACGTGCAGCAGGTGCGTCGCGCCGGCCGCCTGCATCTCGCGCGAGAAAGCGATGGCTTTCTTGGTGTCGTTCGACCCCGCGCCCGCGATCACGGGCATCCTCCCCGCGACCTGCTCCACCGTGATCTCGACCACGCGCCGGTGCTCGTCGGGCGACAGCGTCGCCGCTTCCCCCGTCGAGCCGCACGGCACCAGGAAGTGGATCCCCTCCGCGATCTGCCAGTCTATCAGCGCGCGGAGCGCCTTCTCGTCCACCGCGCCGTCGCGCGTGAACGGCGTGACCAGCGCGGTCCCCGCTCCGAAAAGCCGGCCGTGTTTCATTGTCCGCCGATCCCCGTCAGAAAGTCGCGCATCGTGAACACTCCGCGTTTGCCGACCAGCCAGTCGGCGGCCGCCAGCGCGCCCGCGGCAAAGACCGACCGGTCCCGCACGTCGTGAATTATCCGGAGCTGCTCCGGCTTCGAGTCGAAAATGAGCTCGTGCGTCCCCGGCACCGTCCCGGTCCGCACGCTCTCTATCGGAATCTCTCTGCCGAGCGCGGCGCGCGTCTCCTGCTCGATCACGATCGCGGTCCCTGAAGGCGCATCCTTCTTCTCGGTATGGTGCGTCTCGACGATGCGGGCGTCCCACCCCTCCAGATCCGCAACCAGCGCGCCGGCCCTGCGCGCGAGGTCCAGCATGATCTGAATCCCGATCGAGAAATTCGCCGCCCAGAGCATCGCCCCGTTGCCACGGGCAACGTCGGCGCTGACGGACGCGAGGTCGTCGTACCAGCCGGTGGTGCCTACGACCACCGGACATCCCGCGGCCACGCACGCCTTGATGTTCCGAACTGCCGACTTGGGCTCGGTGAACTCGACCGCGACGTCCGCGCCTTTCAGCGACTCGCGCGTGATCCCGCTGCCGTCCGGATTCTCCTTCTCGCCGAGGATCGTCGTCACCGTCCAGCCGCGCGCCTTCGCCATGTCGGCTATCGTCTTCCCCATCTTGCCGTCGCCGATGACGGCTATTCTGCGCGCGCTCACCTGCCTTCCTCGAAGAACTCGGCGTGCAGCCCGCGCATGATGTCGCCCACCCGGCCGCTGTCCACGACGGCCGTGAGGTTGATCGCGGTCGCGCTGAGCGAGATCATGTGGACCGTCGACCCCTTGAAGCACGCGAGCGCGCGCCCCATCGCGTCGGAGTGGTCGGCGATCCCCGCGCCGACGATCGCCACGATTCCCCGGTCGTGCTCCACCGAGACGTCGCCGAGCGCGGAAAGGTCCACGACGATCGAATCGAGCTTGCTCACGTCGTCCAGTGTCATGGACACCGAGACCTCGGACGTCGCGACGACATCGACGGAAGTCGAATGCCGCTCGAACACCTCGAACACGCGGCGGAGAAACCCGTGCGCGAGCAGCATGCGGGCGGCGCGCACGCGCACCAGCGTGATCCCCGCGCGACCGGCGATCGCAGTGATCGGCCGCCTCGGCGCCTCGAAGGTGATCAGCGTCCCCGGCAGCTCCGGGCGATTCGAGTTCAGCACGTACACCGGGATCCCGATCTTCACAGCCGGGGCTATTGTGCTGGGATGCAGCACCTTCGCGCCGAACGACGCGAGCTCGGAGGCCTCGTCGAAGCGGATCCGCTCGATCGGCTTTGCGTTCTTCACCACCCGCGGATCGCCGGTCATCATCCCGTCCACGTCGGTCCAGATCTCGATCGCCTCGGCATGCAACGCGGCGCCGATCAGCGACGCGCTGTAATCCGACCCGCCGCGACCGAGCGTGGTCGTGATTCCATCGGCCGTGCGGCCGACGAATCCGCCGAGCACCGGCACCTTCCCTTCCCTGAGAATCGGAAGAAGTATCGCGCGCGACTGCTCGGCGATCGCCTCGGTCTTCGGCGCGGCCATCATGAAGTTCGCATCGGTAATCATGACGTCGCCGGCGTCCACGAGCTGCGCCGGGATCCCGCGCTCGCACAGCACCGCGGTCACGAGCTGTGACGAGCACTGCTCCCCGATGGACGCAATTGCGTCGAAGCTGCGCGGGGTCACGTGACCGAGCGTCTTCAACGCCTCGGCGAGCGAAGCCAGCTCGTCGAACATCGCGCTCAGCTCGGCCGAGAGCTCCGTCGCGGCCGCGCTGGTGCCGAGCAGATCCCTGCACACGGAAAGGTGCCGTTCCCGCAGGTTCTCTACGCCCCGGAGAGCGCCGATGAGGTGTCCCTTCGCGGACTGCTCCGCAACCGCGAGGAGCGCGTTGGTGGCGCCGCCCAGCGCCGAGACTACGACGATCGGCTGCCGCTCGAGCCGGCCGCGCACGATCTCCGCCGCGCGCTCGATCGCTTCGGCGTCGCCGACCGAAGTGCCGCCGAACTTGGCGACTATCACGCCGAGGGGATCGCGCCGGTGGAGAGCAGCAGCTCGGCGTTGAGAATGGAGCCGCCGGCCGCGCCCCGCACCGTGTTGTGGCCCATCACTACGAGTCGGACGTCGAGCACGGCGTCCGCGCGGACACGTCCCACCTGTACCGTCATGCCGTCGCCGGAGCCGACGTCCCGGCGCGGTTGCGGCCGGTCCGGCTCGTTCCGCACGACGAGCGGGCGGTGCTTCGCGCCAGGCAGGCCGCGGACCGCACGCGAGCCGGTCCATTCGTCGAGTGCGGACCGAACCGCTTTCACGTCCGGCGAACCGTCGAGGCCGATGGACATGCAGACGGTGTGACCGTGCTCGACTGCAACGCGATTGGTGTGCGCGCTCACCGTGAAGGCGGCGTCGGCCACCGCGCCGCCATCGAGTCTGCCGAGAATCTTGCGCAGCTCGATCTCGATCTTCTCCTCTTCGTCAGCGATGAACGGAATCACGTTGCCGAGAATGTCGGATGACGGCAATCCCGGGTATCCTGCGCCGGAGATTGCCTGCATCGTCGAGAGGAAGATCGTGTTGATCCCGAACCGCTCCTGCAGCGGCGCGAGAGCCATGGCCGCGACGGTGGCGCTGCAGTTGGCGTTCGCGACGATCGCGCCCTGCCAGTCGCGGGCGGCGCGCTGGGTGGCGATGAGCGCCATGTGATCCGCGTTGATCTCCGGTATCACGAGCGGCACGTCGGGGTCCATGCGGTGGTTCTTCGCGTTCGTGAGAACGGTCTTACCCGCTTTCGCGAACTGTTCTTCGATGGGGCCGGCGACGGATGAATCCATCGCGGAGAACGCGATGCGCGACCGCACGGTCCCCGCCTCCGCGGGCAGCAGCGTCAGCTCTCCGACCTCCGGCGCGAGCTCGCCGTCCTGCCACTTCACGACGTCGCGATAGCGCTGCCCGGCCGAGCGCTCGGACGCCACGAGCTCCGCGATCTCGAACCACGGGTGCCCCGCGAGCAGGCGGATGAACGTCTGCCCGACCGCGCCCGTCGCGCCGAGGATCGCGACCTTCTGCTTCGTGCGCGTCACTTGCGGGCCTTCTTCCGCGCGGGCGCGGGCCTCGCCGGCGCATCGTCGCTTTCATCGAGCAGCGTCCGCACGAGCTTCTCGTACGTGTCCACGCTCGCGCGCAGCTCTTCGACGGCCACGTATTCGTCCGGTGTGTGCGCCACGTGGATCGAGCCCGGCCCGAACAGCAACGGCTTCCCCCACCGGCTGAGCAATGGAATGTCGGTCGTATAAGCCACGGGCTCTATCTCGAAGCCGTCCACCGTGTGGAAGTGCTGCGGCGGAATGTGCGAGCCCCACTCGAGCTCGGCGACGCCGTGCGCCCACTGCTCGAGCTGTTTCTTCACGGCCTCGACGTCGCTGACGATTCGGAGCATCACTTCGGCTTCGGCCTGGCCCGGGATGATGTTGCCCTCCGTCCCGCCGCGGATCACTCCGATGTTGACCGTAGCTTCGCCCAGAACCGGATCGCTCGGGAACTTGAGCTTCTTGACTTTTGGGAGCAGCTCGAGCATCGGCTCGATGGCGGACTGTCCGAGGTGCGGGTAGGCGGCGTGCGCCTCCTTACCCCGCGTGCGCACGATCACGCGCAGCGAGCCCTTGGCGCCGCTGGCAAGCTTGCTCTCGGTGGGCTCGCCGTTGATCAGGAACCTGCTCGTGGCGGGAAGGTTGTTGGCTGCGCGCGCTCCGTCCGAGCCTTTCTCCTCGCCGACTACGAACAGCAGCTGCACGCGGCTCTCGCCGGACGTCACCAGGCGATCCGCCGCGGCCATCATCGCCGCGGCGATTCCCTTGGCGTCCGCCGCGCCGCGGCCGTACAGCCGCCCTTCCTCCAGTCGCGGCGTGAGGAACGGCGGCACGGTATCGAGGTGAGTGGACAGCGCGACGCTGCCCGCCGGAGTTCCGTTCGGCGCCGGCCGCGTCGCCCACACGTTTCCGCGCCCCGGCGATACCTCCTGGAAGCTCACGTTCCACCCGCGTTTCACGAGCCAGCGAGTCACGAACTCGATGACTTCGTGCTCCTGTCCGGAGAGCGACTGGATCGATAACATCTCGGCCGCCAACGCTACGACGTCTGTCATGTCGGGTAAGCTAACCGCGTATGACTGCTGGCGTTATCGGTGCGCGGCCGGTCTCGGCGGCGCGTCCTCTTCGGCGGCTACGCTCGCAAACTGCGCTCGCTATCACGCCGCCTCCGAGGACGCGCCGCCGAGCCCGGCCCCAGGCATCACCCAAGGTCGTGCGCGAAGAGCGGACCGACAGGACGGGACGTCGCGCGCGAGACGGCCTCCTTGCGCTTACAGCGGATGGGAGGGGGGCGGCCGGGGGTCGTTCGCAGCGCCGTGTTAGCGAGCGCAGTTTGCGAGCGTAGGCGCAGCGAACGATCCCCGGTCCCACCCGACCGGCGGCTCAACTCTCAAACGGGCGGAATCGCGTCGACGGTCGAGGACTGAACGGCTTCGGACCCGCGCACGTGCTCGACGAACATCTGCTGGCAGAGGCGGTTGGCTTCCTTCACGTATGAATCGTGATGGCGCTCGCCGGTCTCGCCGAGCTCGGCCAGCGGCTCGATCTTGAGCATGCGCCCGGCCTCACGGAAAGTCTTGAACGTGTCCTCGGCCTGCCGCGCCATGACTATGTCGCCCACGAGTCGCAGGAAGTCGCTTTCCCGCGCCGCGTCCGCCAGGTCGCGCGCCACGCCAAGCGCGGCGCCCACGGCCTTCTTGGCCACGCCGGCTTCGGCGCCCAGCGTGCGTTGATAGTCCTCGAGCATGCGCTGGTGCTCGCGCATCGTCGGGATGTGGCGCGTGCAGAGATCGCGGAAGCGCGGGTCCTCGGCCTGCGACTCGTGGTCCTCGAGCGCGCGAAGAAACGCCCCATGCTGCATCACCGCGTTGTTGATCTGGCTTTTTAGAAAATCAGTGCCCCGATCCATTATTTCCTCCTGTTGAAAAAGTTCCAATTGATCAGGAAATGGACGTGCACATAGCGCGCCATCGATCAGTGTTTGCCACCCCTTGAAATCGGTAGAAGCAGCCGGCCGGCGCCTGGCAGAACGCTGACGCGCAGCGGCGTGGAGCCGGCGAGCTCGCCGTCGGCCTGAACGGCACGCTGCGGAACGGTCGAGATCTCGATCTCGCGACCGGACAGGTAGGACATGCAGGGGTCGGGCGAAAAGTCCCGGCGCATCATCCTGTAGGTGATGCGCGCGGCGTCAGCGTTCGTCGTCGGCGAGAAAATGCAGACGTCGAGCACGCCGTCATCGTGCAGGATGCCATCGCCAAGCGTGAGGAGATGCCGGAACATGGTCCCGAAGTTGACGACGAGGATGGCGGACGCGCGCTTCTCGAACGGAACGCCGTCCACGACGCCCTTCACGTCGAAGGCGTCGAACCGCAGCAGCGACCGGAGCCCCACGATCACGTAGGACAGGATGCCGAGCCGGCGCTTCCAGATCGCCGGAGTTTCCTCGATCATCGTGGCGTCCACGCCAACGCCCGCGCCGATGCCGAAGATCCGTCCGTCGCCGAGCCGGCCAAGGTCTATGCGCGCTTCGCGGCCGGCCGCCAGTGCGCGCACCGCCGCGCGCACTCTCAGCGGGATTCCAAGCGAGCGCGCAAGCAGGTTCCCCGTGCCTCCGGGAAGGATGCCAACGGGCGGCCCCGTCCCAGCCAGCGCTCCGACCACGTCCATGGCTGTTCCGTCGCCGCCCAGCGTGAACACAGCGTCGTAGTCGCGGGCGCGTTCGGCGGCGATCGTGGCCGCGTGGCCGGCGTGGTCGGTGGCGATGACATCCGCGGCGATGTCCGCGCGCGCCAGCTCGCGCACGACGGACTCCTGCAGCTTCGCGCCGCCGCGCGACGCGGGGTTGGAGATGACAAGTGCGCGCCGCATGCTGGAAATTACCCGTGCGAAGCCCGAATCACCGTGACGAGCGCCGCGACGAGGCGTATCTTGTTGCACCGCAAACCACTGCCCTCGCCATCATGACATCCCTGGAAACGCTGAAAGCAGCTCTGGCGGACCGGTACCACATCGACCGCGAGATCGGATCTGGAGGGATGGCCACGGTTTATCTCGCGCGCGATCTGCGACACCAGCGCGAAGTCGCGCTCAAAGTGCTCAAGCCCGAGCTCGGCGCCGTCCTTGGAACGGACCGGTTCCTGTCCGAGATCCGCGTGACCGCCAACCTGCAGCATCCAAACCTGCTGCCGCTGTTCGACAGCGGCGAGGCGGGCGGCCTGCTGTTCTACGTCATGCCCTTCGTGCGCGGCGAGACTCTGCGCGCGAAGATCGACCGGGAGCGCCAGCTCTCGGTGGACGAGGCCGTGCGCATTGCCGTAGCCGTCGCGAGCGCTCTCCAGTGCGCGCACGAGAGCGGCGTGATTCATCGCGACCTCAAGCCGGAAAACATTCTTCTGCAATCGGGTCAGCCGGTCATTGCCGACTTCGGCATCGCGCTCGCGGTCTCGAAAGCCGGCGGCGCGCGTGTCACACAGACCGGGCTGTCGCTGGGGACGCCGCAGTACATGAGTCCCGAGCAGGCGACCGGAGATCGCGTGATCGACGCGCGCAGCGATATCTACTCCCTGGGCGCGGTCACCTACGAGATGCTTTCCGGCGAGCCGCCGCACAGCGGATCCAGCGCGCAGGCGATCATCGCGAAGCTGATGACGAGCGAGCCGCAGCCGCTCAACACGCTGCGCTCGACGATCCCGGTAAATGTTGCGTGCGCGGTCGAGAAGGCGCTCGCCAAGCTCCCCGCGGACCGGTTCGCGTCGGCACAGGAGTTCGCCGCTGCTCTGCAGAACCCGTCTTTCACCATCGCGAGCAAGTACACCCGTGGCACCGCCGAGCAATCCGCGGCGACAAGAAAGTGGCAGCGTATTGGTATCGGAGCATCGGCAGTTGCTCTGCTCGCGTTGGTCGCCGCCCTGTGGGCGACGTTGAAGCCGGAGCCGCCAAAACCGGTTGTGCGATACGTACTGGGGATGGATTCCACGGAGGCTATTGGCGGTGGCCTCAGCCGAATCGCGCTGTCACCCGACGGCAACTTCCTCGCCTATTCAACCATACCGGACTTCAACCTGCACCTGCGCCGCCGGGATCAACTGCGGGGGACGATGGTGCCGGGTGCGTCGCAGGCTTTCTCGCCTTTTTTCTCCCAGGACGGGAAGAAAATCGGCTACCTCTCCCCACCGGGCAAGTTGCAGGTGGTCTCGGTAAGCGGTGGTCCGCCAGTGGTTGTCTCCGATTCGATCGGCGGCGGAGGCGCGGCCTTCGGGCCCGACGGCCGCATTTACGGCATGCGTCTCAATAGCTGGGGGATCGTTCGAATGACCGATGCACCAGGCTCGCCGCTCGAGCCGGTGACGACTGTCGACACCGCCGCAGGCGAGCGCCGTCATATGTGGCCCGCAGTTCTCCCGGGCGGCAAGTCCATGCTGTTCGTCATCAACTACGGCAACATCAGTTCGACGCAGTATGCAAGACCTTCCATGATCGCGATTGCTGACCTTGGCACCGGCAAGTACCGCCCGCTCGTCGCCGGAGTGCGCGCCACGTATTCTCCGTCGGGACATCTGCTGTATGCGACATCGGACGGGTCGCTTATGGTATCGGAGTTCGATTTGCGAAAAGGTGAGCTTCGCGGTACCCCGGCGTCCGTGGCACCCGGGCTTCGAGTGGGTGGTGGGATTGCGGCGGGGACGGACTTCCACGTCTCACGCACTGGAACTTTGGCGTACATCACCGGCCGGGCGGGAGGCGAGCGCGAGCTGGTTTGGATAGAAAGAGGTGGAAAGATCGAGCAGGTGGATCCGGCCTGGCGGGGCACGTTCAACAGCCCCACGCTGTCTCCGGACGGGAAGAGAGTCGCCGTTTCAATTACCGAGGGGCCGCGCGCGGACATCTGGGTCAAGCAACTCGATCGCGGCCCGAGCCTCAAGCTCACTTTCGAGGGCACAGACAACACCTATCCTGCATGGACGGCGGACGGGCAGAACATCACCTATCAGAGCAACGCGTCCACTCCGACGGGCTTGTGGACCAAACGCGCCGATGGAAGCGCGCAGGCGTTCCAGCAGGTAGCCGCGAAGTCCGACCTGGCCGCGTCCCTCTGGAGCCGCGATGGAAAGTGGCTCGTATACCGTACGAGCGTGAACGTTGGCGGGGCCGGGGACATTCTGGCGATCCGGCCCGGGGTAGACTCCGCCCCCCATGTCCTTCTGGCCACACCTTTTGCAGAGATCGGCCAGGCGCTTTCGCCTGATGGAAAGTGGTTGGCGTACTCCTCGAACGAAACGGGCAGGTCCGAGGTCTATGTAGTTCCGTTTCCGAACGCCCGAACGGCAAAATGGCCGATCTCGACGGGCGGCGCGACCGAGCCCGCGTGGGCGCACAGCGGCCGGGAGCTCTTCTTCCGCAGCGGCGGATCGCTCGTGTCCGTTCCGGTGCAAACGTCGCCAACTTTCTCGGCTGGCGCTCCGCGAACGCTATTCTCGAGCCGCGAGTACCAGGCGAATGCGAACCGACGGCAATACGACGTCGCGCGCGGAGACAATCGCTTCATTTTTCTTCGGCCAGTAGGTGGACAGGCCGCAAATGAGCTCGTGCTCGTGGACAACTGGTTCGAGGAATTGAAAAAGAAGTAACCTGCACGACAGAAAAAAGCGGGGGCCGATGGCCCCCGCTCTTACTTCCCTTGAACCGCGAACCTAGCGGTACGTCGGATCCAGCTCCGCGAGCTGCGCCCGGATGGAGGCCCACGCGTTCTGCACCTGCGAAGTGGTTCGCGCGCGCTGGAGCGCAGCGTCCACGCGTCTCGCGCTGGCGATGAGCGACCTGCCCGCCAGCACCACTCCTTCCACGTTGCCGGAAACGCGCACGAGCTGCTCGTACAGCGCCGAATTGTCGGCGAACGCCGACAGCGCGAACAACAGCTCCACGTCGCCTTCGGTGTACAGCCGTCGCGTATCGAGCCTGCCGGCAGTCGATATCAGCAGGTCCTGGCGCTCGCGCAGCACCAGCGCCGAGGCTCCGCGGCGGACCAGCGAAGCTTCGTCAGCCGAAAGAACAGCCACGGCGGCGCTCGTGGACAAGCCCAGCGCCTGCGCCGTGCGTCCGTCGAGGTTACCAGTGGCGATGATCCCCCTGTCCACCTGGAACTCGAACAGCGCGTTGTGCGTCGCGGCGTCGAACTCTCCGGTGATCGCGCCGCGATAGTAGTTCTCGCGCGCCAGCGCCTGCTGCGCCGCGCGGATCATCGCTGGGCTGGTGTAGATCGTGAATGCGTCCGGCGCGCGCGAGGTTCCGGTCCGAGTCAGGACCAGGCCCGACTCCAGCTGCACGGCGAGCGGAGTGCCCGCCGGCAGACGGACATCGCTCCCCTGGGAGAGCAGTCCGCCGAGCGCGCCGAGAATACCTGATGTGTTACCGGTCGCTCCAGCGATCGCCGCGCCTACACCGGTGCGCCCGCCAACGAGAACTACCCGCGCGTTCGGATCCGATTCGATCTGGCGGCGCTCGGCCGCGTCCGTGCTGGTGAGCCGTCCGCTCAGCGCGACGGAGCTGCCATTGGGAAGCGTGAGGCGGTCGAAGCGCACGTCAATCGCGCCGGACTGCTGGCGCGTCGCCGCCTGCGCCGCGACGACCACGCCGCGGATGCGGCTGCCGGCCGGGATGACGGTGAAGTTGTCCACGCGCACCGTGTCGGCTACCACAGTCTCGAAAGTCTGTCCCTGACGGGCCGTCGAGGACTCTAGCGCGGTGGTGGTGCGAACGATTATTACGGTGCCCTCTGGCACGACGACGCGGGTCTGGGCGGACACCGCCGGCGCCGCGATGAGCCCGAGCAGTGCAAGCGCGCGGCCGCGCGCGAAAGTTCGATGAAGCTTCATGGCTGGTCCCTCGGTGAAGAGAATTCGTCCGTACTGAGGGCATTCGTTTGCACGGATCGTTCCCTGCTGGCGAGCGGGACATGGACCAGCCGTTGAACGGCTGGGGCCGGGGTCAACCTCAATCCCGGCCGGTCGAGTCTCCCCGTACGCTGACCAGCCGCCGGTTCCGCTGGTCGTAGCTCACGAGCATCACTTCGCCCGACTCGAGAGTGACGCTCACGTCGAGTCTCAGGTCGGCCGGAACGGACTCCTCGCGCCGCCGGTATCGCTCTTCGCGCTCACGCCTCGCGCGTCCGGGCGGCTGCTCTCCCGGCCGTGGAACGCCCCCTCCTGCAACGTGTCTGTCCTCCTCATCGTCGTCGTCATCTTCGTCTTCCGAGGATGACTCGCGCGGCCCGACGGGAATCGTGTCTATGCGCGCAAGGCGCACCGCGAAGCGCGCCGGACCCGCCGGAACCGGCAGGTCATGGGAGACGTACAGCGGACGATCGTTGCGCAGACCACCCCCGCGCACGACCTGCGAATGCAGCAGCGCGCCATTGCGCCGTACGTCCAACCGGTAGCGCGCGGTGGTTCCTTCGCAAACGACGCGCTGCCGCATCTGCGGCGCGAGCTTCGCAAGCT
>CALMKE010000248.1 GCA_937867645.1 uncultured Gemmatimonadota bacterium
CGCTGGCTAACACGCGCGATGCTGGTAGCCGTGCACGGCTCGCTTCTCACCGGGCGTCAGGACGCCATCATCCAGGCCGCGCTGGCCGCGCCTCCCGTCCGATTCGTTCGCGACCCCTCCGCCGATCTCGCGGCTCTCGCGGCGACGTACGCGTCCGCGCTCGCCCAGACCCACGGCTTCATCGCCGGAAGCAAGCGCACCGGATTTCTGTGCGCGTACATCTTCCTCGGCTTGAACGGCTACACCCTCGCCGCGCCCGAGCCGGAGGTCGCCGCGATGATCCGCCGCGTCGCCGATCGGGAGCTGGGCGAGGCCGAGCTGGCGGAGTGGATCCGCGCCACGCGGAAATAGAGCGATGACGACGCGTGCGGCCCCCGCGGACACCGTAATCGCATGCTCGCGCTTGCTATTACGTCTATACATAAGTAATGTATTCCTGGGATCCGGCCAAGGCCGAGAAGAATCTCAGGAAGCACGGCATCTCGTTCGAGGAGGCTACACGCGCCTTTAGCGATCCGGATGCGTTCGACGGCCCCGACCTCAAGCATTCGCAGGTCGAGCCGCGTCGTGTGTTGATCGGAATGCTCCCGGACGGCAGAACCATCACGGTCGCTTACACCAGGAGGATCAGTATCGATGGCGAAACGACGCGGATCATCAGCGCGCGGCAAGCGAACGCCCGAGATCGCCTGGAGAGAGAGTACCAAGGAGAGACCGATCCCCGACGACGAGATCGACTACTCTGACATTCCACCGCTGACGGAAGAGCAATACCGTGCCATGCGGCCTATCGGTCGCCCGCCAGTCGGGGATGCCACAAAAGTACCGATCTCGTTCCGTATAAATCCGAACCTACTCGAACGCATCCGCGCGATCGCTGCGGACCGCGGTGAATCGTATCAGAGCTTCATGCACGACCTCCTCGAGAAGGGCGCGGCACGGCATGCCCGGACGCGTTAACACGGCCGGCGTCCGTCTGAACGTCAGCGCGCCTGAAGCGAGGATTTCGACGCGGACGAACGCTTGATCCTCGCGCTCGTCCTCGCTGCTCTCGCGACCGACACCAACAGCTTCATCCGCACCAACCAGGTCGGTTATCTCCCCGACGCCCCGAAAGTCGCCGTCATCTGCTCGCTCGACTCCGCGAGCTTCTCTTCGTTCGAGGTGCGCGACTCGCGCAACCGCCGAGTGCACACCGGCGTCGCGCAGGCGACCGGGTCGTTCGCGTCCTGCCGCTCGACTTTCCGGCTCGACTTCTCCGCGCTCCGCCGCGAGGGCACATATCGCATAACCGCCGGCGGGATCGAGTCGCGGCCCGTGCGCATCGCGCGCAACGCGTACTCCGGCGCCGCGGACACTCTCTTGTACTACATGCGGCAGCAGCGCTCCGGCTGGAACCCGCTCTTCCAGACCTGGGTGCACAACAGGGATGCGCTGATCGTCGATCACCCCACGCGCACCGGCGAATACCAGGACGTGCAGGGCGGCTGGGCCGACGCGGCGGATTACCTGCAGTACGTCGCGACCTCCGCGCACGCGACGTTTATGCTGCTCATGGCGTACCGCGACAACCCGCGCGCCTTCGCCGACAGGTTCGACAAGTGGGGCAGGCCTGGCGCGAACGGTATCGCCGACGTGCTCGACGAGGCGCGGCACGGACTCGAGTGGCTCGCGAAGATGTTTCCCGCGGACAGCGCGCCGGCAGCAATTGACGACCCCCTCGACGTGCTCGTGTTCAACCAGCTCGCGGACGATCGCGATCACGCCTTCTGGGATCTCCCGCCGACGGATTCGTCCGACTACGGCTGGGGCAAAGGATCCTGGCGGCCCGTGTATCCGTGCACCGGCAAGCCGCAGGGGTTGTTCACGGGGAAAAACCGCGCCGACGGTCTCGCGTCAACCGCCGGCAAGTACGCGTCAGCGTTCGCGCTTGGCGCGTCACTTCTGCGTGAGATAGACGTCACATTCGCCGACCGTCTGCGCAACAAAGCCGTCCTCGCGTACGACGTCGGCATTCGCTTTCCCGGCGTGTGTCAGACCGCGCCCGGCCGGTCGCCCTACTTCTATGAAGAAGACAACTGGGTTGACGACATGGAGCTCGCGGCCGCGGAGCTGTACGTGCTGACGAGCGAGGACCGGTATAGAAGCCAGGCAATCCACTTCGCTACCCGCGAGCCGGTGACGCCGTGGATGGGAGCGGACACCGCACGCCATTACCAATGGTTCCCCTGGCACAACAACGGGCACTATGAGATAGTGCGCGCAGTCGAAGCGAAGCGAAAGCGCCCCGCGGCAAGGCCCCCGGGCCTCCCGCGCGACAACATTCCGGGTGTGGAAATAGGGCCGAGTTCGGCGCCCCAGGGCCCGGAACGGATCATTCTCACCGACTACTACGTCCGCGGATTGAAAGCCGTCGTGGATCGCGCGAACAACGGATTCAGAGTCGGTATTCCGTTCATCTGGTGCTCCAACAACCTCATGGCCTCGTTCGCCACGCAGGCCTTGCTCTACCGCCGGATGACCGGCGACGAGACCTTCCGCGAATACGAAGTCGCCGCGCTCGACTGGCTGCTCGGCGTGAATCCGTGGGGCACGTCCATGATCATCGGCTTTCCCAACGGCGGGGTGGGGGCGCAAAAGCCGCACTCCCAGGTCGCCGACCGGCTCGGCGTGCACACCCAGCTCGGCGGGCTGCTGGACGGTCCCGTGTACCGCTCCATCTACCAGAACCTGCGCGGGATCCGCCTGCTCGAGCCCGACGAGTATGCCAGGTTCAACACCGGCTTCATCGTGTACCACGACGACCTCGGCGACTACTCGACCAACGAGCCGATCTTGGACGGGACCGCGAACCTGTCGTACCTGTTCGCGGCGATGGTCCCGACGACGGTTGCGAACCATAGATGACAGCGGTGCAAGGAGGATGTCCCGTCAGCTCCAGAGCGCGCTGATCGGAGCCGCGGTCATCCGATCTCCGAATGGGAGCGTAGCCGAGCCGCCGTACAGCACGATCCCACGGCGGAATCGTCGGCCGACGGCGTCCCGAAACGAACGCAGTCCGCCGAAGTCGGAGTCGTTCACAGTAGCCCGCGCCTTGACCTCGATTCCGACGAGCTGACCGTCCGCGGCCTCCAGCACGAAATCCACCTCCTGCCCGGCATAGCTGCGATAGTGGTAGAGGTTCGCGCGCGTCGTGCTCCAACCTGACTGTTTGATCAGCTCCATGGCGGCCAGATTTTCGAGCAGCCCCCCAGCCCGGGTGAAATCCCCGGCGAGCGAGTCCGCAGTGATACCATCCAGGTGCGCGACCAATCCCGTGTCGGTGAGCACTATTCGTGGCGCTTTCGTGAGCCGTTTCCCCGTATCCCCCGCCCACGCGGGGATCTTCCGGATGAGGAAGGTGTTCTCGAGCAGGCTGAGGTATCGAGCGAGCGTGGTGTGAGGTACGCCCAGGGCACGACCGGCATCCGCAACGTTCAGGACTCTTCCAGCTCTGCTCGCGAGAAATCGAAGTATCCGGGGAAGTTCGGTCAGCCCTTCGATGTTGGAGATATCGCGAACGTCGCGCTGGAGTATCGTCGTGAGATACGACGCGAACCATGCATCCCGCCGGCCGGCGCTCCGGGCGAGCACTTCCGGGTAGCCGCCGGCGAGCGCGCGGTCGATCAGCGACTCGCGGGCATCGCCGATCGTTACCACTGCCGGAAAATCATCGCCGAAGATTCGCGCGAGGAACCGTTCCGGTGTGCCTTCGATTTCTCCAGCGGAAAGCGGCCACAGCGTGATCACCTCCATTCGACCGGCGAGCGAATCGGCAATTCTTGGAACCGCCAGCACGTTCGCCGAGCCGGTCATGAGAAATCGGCCTGGTTTGCGGGCCGAGTCGATGTCCAACTTGAGTGCGAGCAACAGCTCCGGTACACGCTGGATCTCGTCGAGCACGACGCGCCTGGGCAAAGACGCGACAAAACCCTGCGGATCCCCCTTGGCGGACGCCAGTGCATTGGCGTCGTCGAAGGTGATGAAGCTGCGACTGTCGTGCGCCCCAACCATTCGGCACAGGGTAGTTTTCCCCGCTTGCCTGGGTCCGACGATCAGAACAGCGGGCGTATCAGTCAGCGCCGCACGCACTGTCCGCCCGAGGTGTCTTTCCTTTAAATGGGCCATTGGATGGTGTATTTTACACCATCTTGTGGTGTATTTTCAACCGCAATCTCGACGGACCCCCGTAAGTAAATGGGCATTGAGCCACGCTGTGTTGCATGTCATCGTAGGTTGTGTTACAATGGTGTATGGACACCACCATCCGCAACCTCGATGAGCGCATGTACCGGAAGCTGAAGGCTCAGGCCGCCCTCGGCGGCAAGACGATGGGCGAGGCGGTGTCAGAGGCCATCCGGGTGTACCTGGCGCGACCCGAAGCGCTCCCCAGGAGCGGGAGCCTGCGCGATCTCGTGCCGGAGCCGTACCCGGACGGCAACGAGAATCTGAGCGCGGAAATAGACGCGATCGTCTACGGCCGCTGAACTCGGCCCGGGCGTGATTGTTCTCGATTCGAGCTTTTTGATTGCGTATCACAACACGCGCGATGTGCATCATGCGGCGGCCGCGCGCGCGATGGTCCGCCTCGCGGGCGGAGAGTGGGGTCAAGCGCTCCTGCTGGAGTACGTCTTTCTCGAAGTGGTCACCGTGCTGCGCGCGCGCACCGACCTAAAAGCCGCGACGAAAGTGGGCGCGTCGCTCCTGCAGGCACGGGAAGTCGAGTTCGTTCCTTGTTCCGATCTCTTTCTCGAAGCTTTCTCCGAGTTCCGTCAGCAGGAGACCGGCGAGTTGAGCTTCGTGGATGCCGCGATCGTTGCCATAGCGCGCAGAAATCGCCCCGGATTCGTCGCAACTTTTGACGAGGATTTCCGGAGCCGGGAAGGGTTGAAGGTTATCCCCTCCTGAGAGGTCGCTTTACAACTCTCAGCATCGGAGGCTTCCAATGCTCGTCCTGCAAGTGATCCCCGCGCCGGGCCAGGATGCGTACCGGCTGCTGCGCGCGCGTATCAGAGACGCGGCCACCTGGAGCTGGGGCAATAAGGCGAAGACGCGCCTCAAGCACGTGCAGCGCCCGCAGGGCGGTTACATCCAGATTTCGAACGCGGACGGAGTTCTGGTAGCGCACGTGCGGCCGAAGACACCCGCGGATCTTTTTTATCTGGCCGAGAAGTTCACCGGCCGGCTGATCGCCTGGTTCGCGAACGATCTCGCGGCGGTCAACATGCAGTTCATCAACGAGCCCCCGCCGGTTAAGAAGAAGCGC
>CALMKE010000249.1 GCA_937867645.1 uncultured Gemmatimonadota bacterium
CGCCCCGGTAGCTCAGTGGATAGAGCGGCCGCCTCCTAAGCGGCAGGTCGCCGGTTCAACTCCGGCCTGGGGCACCAAACTTTCAATCACTTACCGCTACTCCTGCGGCGGCTGTGGTCTCAGCGTGACCAGATCGTGACCGATCTGTCTCCAAACGGGCCACGGCCGCTCGCACGTTTTCCGGAGCGAGGTGCGCGTACCGCTCGGTCATCTTGATCGTACTGTGACCGAGCAGGTCCCGCACCTCCGTCAGCGGCACCATGGACGAGACCAGCCAGGCAGCGCAGCTGTGCCGCAGGTCGTGGATGCGGAAGTCCGCGATCCCCGCCTTGCGGCAGGCCGTCCCGAAGGCCTTCTTCACGTCCAGGATACAGCTGCCGTCCGGGTGCGCGAACACCCAGGGGCTGGCCGGGCAATGCCCCGCCCGGTACCGCAGCCGGCTCAGGATCGCATCCCGGGCCACCCGATTGAGCGGCACGGACCGGCGCCGGCCGGTCTTGGTGTGCTGCCCTTCCAAGTGCACGAGCCCGGCCTGCAGATCCACGCGCCGCCACTCAAGGCCGAGAATCTCCCCCTTGCGCATCCCCGTATGCAGCGCCACGGTGATGAAATCCGCAAGGTGCGGCGTGCGCGGTTCGCTCTCCGCGGCGCGGATCAACGCGGCCGATTCCGCCCGCGTGATCCAACGCACCCGACCCGGCGGTTCCGTGAGACGTTGCCCCTGGGCGGCATTCGGGATGTCCCAGCCCCATTCCTTTCGCGCGTGGTTGATCGCCGCGCTCAGGAACCCGACCTCTTTGTTGATGGTGCTGGCGGCGAGCCCGGCTTCCCTGCGTTGCCGGATGTAGGCGCGAACATCGACCACGCGCAACCGCGTCACGTCCCTGCCCGAGAATGCGTGGTACAGGGGCTTGAGCGCGATCTTCACGCGCCGTTCGCCAGTGCGTCGCCTATCCATGGTCTCCTTCATGAAGCGCAGCATCAGCTCGTCGAACGTGCGCTCCGGCTGCTCGTCCCACTGCTGCTGCCGGAAGGCCTCGAGCTTCCATTTGGCCTCCAGCGCTTCTGCTTCCCTTCGGTCCGTAGTCCAAGTAGATCTCCTAACTCTCTTACCGCCCGGTCCCTTGTAACTGACCCACCAGACGGGACTGTCTTTGCGTCGGTATGGCATGCGTAAACCTCCTTTTCACGCACACCTGGCTCCGCGCACTCGGGATTATGCGCCGGGTGCATGTTCTTCTCCAGCCAGTCGCGCACACCCTGTGCCGGTACGCGCACGCAGCGCCCGACGCGCACGGCCTGATCGGCGGCTTCCCGCACGGCAAGGGCGGAAAGCAGACTGTATTGCAGGGGCGTCACTTCGAATTCGCCGCATGCTTCCTGGAACAGCGCGACGTGGATCTGATGCAACCGTCGGATAAGAAATCCCGGTCGCTGCGACAGAGGCCAAGGGCGGTGTTTGGTCTCGACGCGACGTTTTTTTGCCTTCCGCAACGCACTCTCCCAGCCTTGAAGTCCGGCAGCCGATAACCCGATTCGAGCGCCGCCGCCACGATTGGATCATGGCATGAGCCTTGCTTTTGTAAAATACGAAGCATGCTTCGTATCTCGGCGGAAGCGGCAGGATGAAGGCCGCCGAGTGAAATGCGGGAGGTTCCATGTCTATCAGCGCCAGCTTCGACCGGCTTCTGCGCGGCGGCCGGGTGATCTGCCCGGCCTCCGGTATCGATGCCATCAGGGACATCGCTGTTCGCAACGGCAAGATCGCGGCCGTGCAGCCCGACATCCTGCCGACCAGCGCCAGAGAGGTCATCGACGTGACCGGCAAGCTCGTGCTGCCGGGCCTCATCGATACCCACGCCCATGTCTATCAATACGTCACCGGCCGGTTTGGCATGAATGCCGACATGGTGGGCGTCCAGTCCGGGGTGACGACGCTGGTGGATCAGGGCGGTCCGTCATGCATGACGTTGCCGGGCTTCCGGCACTTCGTCGCAGTAGGCTATCCACCACCCGGAACCCGTTTGCCGGTACTTCATGGTGAAAGCGACCCCTTCGAGGATCTCGTGGATTTCGTCCCTACTCGCCATGCCACGCTCCTCCAA
Source organism: uncultured Gemmatimonadota bacterium (assembly GCA_937867645.1). Lineage (GTDB taxonomy): Bacteria > Gemmatimonadota > Gemmatimonadetes > Gemmatimonadales > Gemmatimonadaceae > JACDCY01. Next base: position 2,106 of record CALMKE010000249.1, read on the forward strand.
TCCCGTACCGATTTCAGCTCACTTTACCGGCGACCCTAAACTATGGATCAACTATACCCCAAGTATGTGTGACGCATGTGAAACGGGATCCCCTACTCCCGAAGACGATGTCCTCGTCCGAAAGTATTCTCATGCCGCGAACGGCTCTGCACCCTCAAACTTCGCTGTATCGACTATCGTGGCTCTATCCAGATAGGGGTACAGCTCGAACACCCGCTCGATGCCGAGGCTCTGAACCAAGTACGCCACGAAAGACGTTTCGATCCTGGTCCCTCTTATCGTCGGGGAACCGGCCACTCCGCCGGGGTTGGAGACGAGACGCGGGAATTCCTCTATCGGCGCCTCTCCGCGCTCCCAGTCCCTCTTCGTTTCGTGCAAGATATTGTTCAGATCGGGTATGACCGCCTCGGATATCATCTCCTGGCGGTTCACCAGCTCATAGGTCCGTGAGCCGTCGAACACTCCGATCTCGCCCTCTGGCGTTCGGATGAACCGAGGCTCGGGTCCATCCGTTTCGTCGAAAAGCTGCGGGAACACGAGGTCTGAAATCTCTCCGATGACGGGCCGTACCTTTTGAAGCGGGAATCCGAGCGCGTCCCGAAGATGTTGGATGGTTCTGGCTTGCAGTAACTGCCGGAAGGATAGAAGGTGCGGCCTTCCA
>CALMKE010000250.1 GCA_937867645.1 uncultured Gemmatimonadota bacterium
GCGTCCAAGGCCATGGGTCCGGCCGGTCTCGCGTTCGTCGTCGGCGCGGTGATGATCTCCACCTTCGGAACGCTCAACGGCTCGCTCCTCACCGGTCCGCGCGTGCTGTTCGGGATGGCGGAGCACGGGTCGGTGTTCAGCCGGCTCGGCCGGATTCATCCGCGCTTCCAGACTCCGCACGTCGCCATCGGCACAGCGACGGTGCTCGGGGCGCTATTCGTCCTGGTCGGGACTTTCGAGAACCTCGCCGACGCTTTCGTGACGGCCATCGTGCCGTTTTATGCCTGGGCGGTCGCGGGGATATATCTGCTGAGGCGGCGGGCGGGGTACGCTCCCCCGTTCCGGGTTCCCGGATATCCGGTAGTGCCGGCGCTGTTCATCGCGGCCACTATCTACTTGCTGGGAAACGCTTTGCTCGATCCCGGAAGCCGGCTCGCGACGATGTCCGTTTTCGGAGCGATTCTATTCGGGATTCCCGTCTATTACCTGACCGGCGGATCGCGGCGCGCGACGTGACGGGACCGGTACAATTCCTCATTGCACGCTTCGTCGGCGCTGGCGTAGCTTATACGCGCTTTGAAACTCCCCATTTCCATTCTTGTCGCGGATTCGTTGATCCGCTCCCGCAGTACCCCCACAAGGAGTTCGTTTAATGCGTAGAGGTCGTCTGTTGCTCACGGCCGCCATAGTCGCGGCAGGCTCGCTCATGGCGAGCACATCGGTGCGGGCGCAAGCCGTCACCACCGGCTCGGTTTCCGGCACGATCACCGCCGAGAGCGGCGAGCCGCTGCAGAATGTCCAGGTGCAGGTCGTGAACCGGAGCACCGGCTTCAGCGCCGGCGTCACTACGGGTCTCAGCGGCCGCTACACGGTCGCGGGATTGGAGGTCGGAAGCAATTACGTCATCAACGTGCGCCGCATCGGCTACGAGCCGCAGTCGCGGGACATCGCGATCAGCCTTGGCGCCGCTTCCCGTGCCGATTTCGTGCTGTCGGCGCAGACCGTCGTCCTCTCAGGCGTCACGGTTACCGGTGAGCGCAGCGCGATCATCAGCCCGACGCGGACCGGATCGGTCACGGCCATCACGGATACCGCGCTGCGCCGGCTGCCGACGCTGAATCGAAACTTCACCGACTTCGTGGCGCTGACGCCGCAGGTCTCCACCACGTTGTTCAACGGCGGCCTGTCCGGCGGCGGAACCAACAACCGCTACAACAACGTCCAGATAGACGGGACGTCCGAGGCGGACGTATTCGGGCTCGGCTCCACCGGTCAGCCGGGCGGCCAGGCAAACGGAAAGTCCATCGGACTGGAATCCGTCAAGGAGTACGTTGTCATGCTCTCGCCGTACGACGTGCGGCAGGGCTTTTTCGCCGGACTGCTGATCAACGCCGTCACCAAGAGCGGAACCAACGAGCTTCACGGCTCCGCTTTCGGCGTGATGCGAAACGAGGGCCTCACGCGCTCGCAGGACTACATCACGGAATACGACCAGAAGCAGTACGGCTTCTCCGTGGGCGGTCCCATCGTCAAGAACCGCGCGTTCTTCTTCTTCAGCCCCGAGTGGCAGACCCGGACGAGTCCGGCCGGTGGCCCGTACCTCGGTCAGAGCGGAACGAACCTGACTCAGGCCACGGCCGATGAATTTCTGGCCGCGCTTGGCCAGTACCAGGGGCTGAACACCAATGGGACTTTCGGTCTGGTCAATCTGGAGAATCCGCTGACCAATGTGTTCACGCGGTTCGACTTGAATCTCCCGTGGAACTCGCAGCTCATCTTCCGCTACAACTATGGTTCGGCCCAGGACGACAACTTCTTCCGCTCGAACTCGTCGTTCAGGTTCTCCGACAACGGCTATTTCTTCGAGTCGAAGAAGAATGCACCGGCAATGCAGCTGCGGACGCTGTTCGCCAACGGCGCGTACAACGAGCTGCTCGCCGGCTACACGCAGATCCGCGATCGCCGGACCCCGGTCTCCCCTACGCCAATGATTTCGGTGGACATCCCGGGCTACACCCTGATCTCGGGAGGCGAGCGCTTCTCGCACGGCAATGAGCTGGACCAGGACGTGTTTGAGATCACCAACAACTTCACGATGCCGTTCGGATCGCACCGGCTGACGCTCGGAACGCAGAATCAGTTCCAGAAATTCCGCAATTTGTTTGCCCAGTCCACCTTCGGCGTCTGGGATTTCGACAACATGAATAACCTGCGCAACGGCGTGGCGCAGTCATACATCGTCGGCGTTCCGCTCGAGCCCGATGGCTCCGGCGGCGTTCGCGCCGGCGGCGATGGCGCCGTTCGCTTCAAGTCGGCCATCTACTCTTTCTATGCGCAGGACGAATGGTCTGTCACCCCGCGGTTGAACGTCACGATCGGCTTGCGGGGCGACATGCCGGTGTTCATGGACAAGCCGCCGACGAACCCGGCGGTCCTGACCAGTTACGGCTTCAACACCGCCGACGTCCCATCCGGGAACCTGCAGTGGTCCCCCAGGGTCGGGTTCAACTGGGACCTCACCGGTGACGCCGTGAACCAATTTCGCGGCGGAGTCGGCTTGTTTACCGGGCGCCCGGCGTACGTCTGGCTCAGCAACATGTTCCAGAACTCCGGTATGGGCGCGGTTGCGCTGCTCACTTGTAACGCGACCTCCGGCTCCCGAACTCCACCGGCGTTCAACAACGCCAACATCGCGTCCCCGCCCAAGGCGTGTGGTGGAGGCCAGACGGCTGCGCTGGGCGGTGAGATCAACGTGATCGATCCCGACCTCAAGTACCCGCAGAACTTGCGCGCCACGCTCGGGTACGATCGCCGCCTGTTCGGCAGCTGGGTGACCACACTGGAAGCGATGTACACCAAGGGCGTCAACGGTCTCTTCTACGAAAACTTCGCGCTGGCGGGATCGCAGGGCACTAATCGCGAGGGACGCGTAGTGTACGGCACGGCGCCTTTCTCGCCGGCGCTCAAGCCCGGCGGCCGGTCGCAGGTGTTCGCCGTGAGCAATCAGTCGAAGGATTACGCCTACAGCTTCACCGCTGGCATCCAGCGCCGGTATTTCAACAACTTCGAAGGCTCACTCTTCTACACCAACACGCACGCGTACGACGTGCAGAGCTTTACCTCCAGCACCTCGTTCTCGCAGCTGCGGTTCGGACGGGTCGTGGGAGGAGACGTCCGGGAAAAGAACCCGACGCGCTCGACCTTCGAGCAGCGCCACCGGATCATCGGCACGGCGATGTACACCCTGCCGACGAAGACCGACATCGGCGTGACGTACTTCGGCGAGTCGGGAGCCCCGTACAGCTACATTGCCAGCGGTGACCTGAACGCCGACGGCCTGTCGCTCAACGATCCGGTGTATGTCCCGAATAACGCCATGGACCCGACGGAGATGGTGTTCCTGACCTCTACCTTCGGGGGCACGAGCTACACGCCGGCGCAGCAGGCCGAGGCGCTGGAGAATTTCATCAACTCCACCACTTGCCTGAGCGAGAACCGCGGGCGGATCCTGCCACGCAATGCTTGCGACGGCCCGTGGACGAACACCGTCAACGTGAAGCTCAGGCAGTCATTCCGCACGATGCGCCTGCAACACGTGACGTTGGAGCTCGACATTTTCAACTTCATGAACCTGTTGAACAAGAACTGGGGCCTCCAGGAGAGCCCGGGCACGAGCCCGATCACCCTTCTGACGTCGGGTAGCTATACGGGTGGCAATGCCATCACCGGCAGGCCGACATACCGATTCAACCCCGGCTACACCAAGTTCTTCTCCAACAGCTTGCGGTCGAACTACCAGATGCAGCTGCAGGCCAAGTACACGTTCTAGCTGGCGCACGACAGAAAGAGCCGGCTCCATTCGGAGCCGGCTCTTTTTTTAGGTTCTTCACGGATTACCGGGGAACGCTGCCCGGATCTTGAGAAAGAAGTAGGCATCGTCGCGGTACCCGTAGGCCATGCGCTTCATGACTTTGATCTTGTTGTTGATGCCTTCGACCAGCCCCGTGTGCAGGGGATAGCGGCAGTGATTGAGGATGCCGGGGATGTAGGGCGCGAGGTGATTGGCAAAGCGGATCAGGGCGGCGATACCGCTCGCCATGGCGCGCTCGTACCATCCCTCCCAAAAGCGAAGGGCGGCTTTCGGGTAGCGGTACTGCCATAGTCGCTTGAGGTCGTCCTTGAGCACATAGACGATGAAAAGGGCTTGGTTAGCCTCGAGGAGTTCGTCCAGCCGCACGCTCTCTTCGG
>CALMKE010000251.1 GCA_937867645.1 uncultured Gemmatimonadota bacterium
CGCTTGAAGATCGCGCGCGCATCCTGCTCTTCGACGACCCACGGCCGCCACGCCTTGCTGCCGAACGTCATGCAGCCGAGGCAGATTCGCGAGACGGAGGCGCCGGTGGTTCCGAGCGGGACGTATTTCATGGAGAGGTATGCAAGTGAAACCATCGGGCGGTAAAGCTCAAGGCTCAAGCGCGCCGTACGAAACCGCCGGCCGTTTCCTGGAGGTCGGGTCGTGGTCGCGGCGACAGCACTTCGAGCTGTTCCGCGCATTCGAAAACCCGTTCTTCAGCGTCTGCGTGGACCTCGACGCCACTGGAGCGTGGGAAGCGAGTCGCGGAGCCGGCGCGCCTTCGTTTTACGTCCTCACCCTGTTCCATTCACTCCGCGCGGCGAACGAGACCGAAGCTTTCCGCCTGCGGCTTCGCGGCGAGCGCGTGTGGGTGCACGACACCGTGCGCGCCAGCGCCACCGTGCTGCGGGAGGACGAGACGTTCGGCTTCGCGATCTTTCCGCCGGCGCCGGGCTTCGCCGAGTTCAATGCGCAGGCGATTCCGGAAATGGCGCGGGCGCGGCAGCCGCGCCCGCTCGAGATCCCCCGCCCCGGCGAGGACGACCTCATTTACCACTCGAGCCTCCCATGGATGCGCTTCACCGCTTTCACCAACGCGCTCAACGGCGGCAAGGACTCGGTGCCCCGCGTCGTGTTTGGAAAGTGCGGGCAACGTGGCGGGCGCTGGATGCTGCCGGTCGCGGTGGAAGTACATCACGCGCTGGTGGATGGCCTCGACGTCGCGCGGTACCTCGACCGCTTGCAACATGAGCTCGCGACCGGCGGCGCCTGAGGCCGCCTAATCCTTGGGGTGGAGGAGCCGCGAGAACGGCGGGTAGTCCCGGATCCCTTCGAAATCCGTGTCACGGTGGAAATACATGTTGTAAGCCACCCCCTCGGCCCAGCCCTGCTGCACCAGCGCGACCGCGTCGTCACGTCGGCCCAGTAGCGCGGCTATCTGAGCGCGCTCATAGTGATTCCATCCGCTGCTCCCCCGCAGCCGCCCCAAAGCGTCGAAAATCCGCTGAGCCTCGCGCCGATCATCCATCCGCGCAGCTATACGTCCGAGCGCACCGAGATAGCGCGCATTGGTGCTGTCCTGCCGGTACAGCTGGAGGAACGCCTCCCGGGCTTGCGGCCATTCACTGATCTGATAGTGGGCCTGACCGAGCGTCTCCCAGTCGCCGGGCGCGAACTCGGCAGGATCCCTGGTTCTGAACCAGGCGATGGATTGTGTCGCCAGCGCGCGCGACTCCGCGAGCTGTCCATGCGCCCGATATTCGCGTGCGGCGAAAAGCATCAGCTGCCCCGGCGTATCGTTGCCCTGCGGAGGGTTGCGGATCCGTTCCGCTATCCGCTCGTCGACTTCCGCTGTTCGTCCCGTCGCGGCGAAGATCTGGACTTCGTCGTACAAATCAGCCACGCCGAGCTCCCGCCGCCGGCGTACGGCTCGAAGCTCGCGGCGATAATCACCCACGAGATGGAGGGCATCCGTCCGCTCTCCCCAGCCGATGGTCAGGCGCCAGTCGGGGTCCGCCTTGTCCAGCGCCCTCAACGCTTCGTGCGGGCGGCCCGCGAGGGTGGCGTCGGTGGCAAGCTGAACGTACGAGTTGGGTCCGGGAGCCAGCTGGGCCAGCTGCCGCGAAGCTCTGAGGGCACCGACCAAGTCGCCCTTGTTCCTGGCTTTTGAGCCCTCGAGAAGCGCGCGATCCACGGGAGACCAGCGCGACCGCACGCGCTCGATGACGGTGAGCAGCGACTCCGCCTCCATCGGGTCCGGGGCATATTCGGCTGCCGCGAGCCCCGCCAGCAGAAAAGTGGAATCGAGCTCGAACGCCCGCAGGAAATGATCGTACGACGTGAGGCCATACGCCGTGCGGGATCGCCCCGAGCGTCCGGCTGAGCCGCTTCGCTGTTCGATGACTTCCATGCCCGCCAGGTACTCCTGGTAGGCCTCGAACATCGGCGGCTCCGTGGTCGCGCGGGCCCAATCAGCCAGCTCGGCCGTATTGAGCGTCGCGACCGCGCCGAGGACCCTCTGACGAAGGCGCTCGATGGCCTGCATCGGCGCGCCCAGTGGAGCCGACACGGCCTCGAGCGCGCGGATCAAGCGACTGGTGTTCGCATCGAGCAATTCAGCCTGGAATCTCAAGCTGTCGCCGTCGCGGTAATAACGTCCCCGGATGATCGTGCCCGCCCGCGCCCGATCCGCCTGATCGTCGCTCCGATCGCGGCTCGCTCTGGGGACTGCGGGGCCGCCACTCGCGACTTCCCGCGTGGAGATCGGCATGGACAGGACTTCGGCCACGCCGGACTGGGCGAGGCCCTGCGATATCCAGTCGGCGGCCATCTTCCCGATCGGGTCGAGCGATACATCCCGCGTCTGATTCTCGAATTCCTCCACTGCCACTCTTTTCGGATCCAGGCGAGCCGACTCGCGCGACTGGAAGAACGCGAACGTCCCGAACGCCGCGAGCCCGAGCACGAAAGCGGCTCCGAGAGCGGCGCGACGCGACCGCCATGCTTGCGCCACGGGCACCGCCACGGCCGGCGCGCTTGCAGTGCCGGCAACCGCGGGTGTCCCGCCGCTCGTGGCCATGGCGTCGAGCTGCTGCGCGATCTCGCCGGCGGTCTGCCAGCGGTCGGCCGGCTTCTTCTCGAGGCATCGCATCACCAGCGCGGCCAGCGCGGCAGGGACGGCCGGACGGCGTTGCGTGACCGGCTCCGGCTGTTCGGTCACATGGGCCGCAAGAACCATCTGCGGGTTGGAGCCGGTGAACGGCGGGCGTCCCGTCAACATCTCGTACGCGACCGCGCCCAGCGCATACACGTCCACTCGGTGGTCGGCCTGCGGATCGGCGGCGGCCTGCTCGGGAGCCATGTACGTCGGCGTTCCCAGCGCGATGCCCACCGAGGTCAGATAGGATTCACCAGTCGATTCGCTCACGGCTTTCGCGACGCCAAAATCCGTCACCAGCGCGAAGTCGCTCGAAATGAGGATGTTGTCGGGCTTGATGTCCCGGTGCGCGATGCCACGGGCGTGCGCGTACGCCAGCGCCGAGGACACGTCGCGGAGGATGCGCGTCGCCTTCGGAATGGGAAGCTCACCCCCTTTCACCAACAGCGCGCGAAGCGACTCTCCCTCCACCATCGGCATCACGTAGTACAGGAGATCGTCCGCCGAGCCCGCGCTCAACAGCGGGACTATGTGCGGGTGCTGCAGCGAGGCGGCGAGCTGGATCTCCCGGCGGAACCGCTCTGCGTTGACCCCTGCGGCCATCTCCGGCGGCAGGACCTTGATGACCACCTCGCGCCCCAACGCCGTTTCACGCGCGGCGAACACGCGGCTCATCCCACCGCCGAGCTCGCGCTCGATGGTGTAATGGGAGCCGAGCAGCGATTGGAGGCGGTCTAGTAAGGGAGCCAAATTCCGGGGAGGAGGCACATCAACGTACAGTCGCCGTCCGCGTCGAGCCAGGCGCGCGGGAACCCCGGCGATCGCCACGCTTGACATACCTAATAGCTCAATGTATGATGCTGCTATGTATGATCCGCCGGATTCCTCCGGGACGCGCGTGCGGGAAACGATGCAGATCAACAAGGACCTCATGGCGGCGTCGTCAACACCTATCGTGCTCGCGATTCTGACCGAGGGCGACAGCTACGGCTATGCGATCCTTCAGCGGGTGCGGGAGCTGTCCAGGGGACGCATGGAGTGGACGGACGGGATGCTCTACCCTGTACTGCACCGGCTCGAGCGGCTCGGCCACATCAAAGCCCGTTGGGAAGTGGCCGACACCGGACGCAAGCGGAAGTACTACCGGATAACGACACAAGGGCGGGCGCAGCTCGCCGAAGAACGCAAGCAGTGGCAGGCAGTTGACGCGACTTTGCGCGGAATCTGGCAGTCGCTGTCCCATTTCATTCCGGCCGGCCGCCTGAGCGTGGCCGAGCTTCTATCTCAGGGAGTCTGACGTGGCTACGCCCGAACGCGCGGTATCGCTCGAAGAACAGATCGACCAGTGGCGGAGCTATCTCCGCCGGCGCCAGGCGATCCACGCCGTGGACGTCGCCGAGCTGGAAGACCACCTGCGCGAGCAGGTGGCGGGGCTGACCGAGGCGGGGCTCGCTACCGATGAGGCATTTCTCGTGGCCGTGAAGCGCATGGGTGACCTCGACTCCCTGTCCCGCGAGTTCGCCCGGGAGCACTCGGACCGTCTCTGGAAGCAGCTGGTAATGTCCCCCGAGCCTGAAGCGCCGCAAACCGCTGCGCGCACCGACTCGGTGGTCGCATTCGGTCTCGCCGCTGCGGCAGCGGTCGCGGTCAAGCTGCCGGCCGCGTTCGGGCTGGACTTCGACGGAGACGCTCCGTTCTACGCGCGCAACGCGAGTCTCTTCGTGCTGCCACTGCTCACGGCGTACTTCGCGTGGAAGCGGAAGCTCGATCGCGGAACGGTTCTCTGGCTGGCGCTCGCGTTTGTCGCGGCGGCCGTCGCTGCCAACATGTACCCGCTCGCCGAGAACGCGCATACGCTGGTGCTGACGGTGATGCACCTGCCGATCGCGCTGTGGCTCGTGGTCGGCATCGCCTATGCCGGCGACCGCTGGGGCACGTCCGAAGGCCGCATGGACTTCATCCGGTTCTCCGGAGAGCTGTTCATCTATTACGTGCTGATCGCGCTGGGCGGCGGGGTGCTGACCGCGTTCATGGCGATGATCTTCCAGGGCATCGGCATCGACCCGGAATCGTTCCTCCAGGAGTGGCTGGTGCCGTGCGGCGCGGCCGGCGGCGTGCTGGTCGCCGCGTGGCTGGTGGAGGCCAAGCAGAGCGTGATCGAGAACATGGCGCCGGTGCTGACGCGCCTGTTCACGCCGCTGTTTGCGGCGCTGCTGCTCACGTTCCTCGGAGCGATGCTCGTAACGGGCCGCGGAATCGACATCGAGCGGGAGATGCTCATCGCCTTCGACCTGCTCCTCGTCGTCGTCCTCGGACTCCTGCTGTACTCGGTCTCGGCCCGCGACCCGCGAGCTCGTCCCGGCACCTTCGACGTCATGCAGATCGTACTGCTGCTCAGCGCGCTGGTGGCGGACGCGGTGCTGCTGTCCGCCATTCTCGCGCGCATCGGGGAGTTCGGCTTCAGCCCGAACAGAGTGGCCGCGCTGGGGATGAACGTGATCCTGCTGGTCAACCTCGCATGGTCGGCGGTGCTGTACATCCGCTTCGTCCGGGGGAACGCGCCGTTCGCGGCGCTCGAGCGCTGGCAGACGAACTACCTGCCCGTCTATGCGGTCTGGGCGGCGATCGTCGTGCTGGTCTTCCCGCCACTGTTCGGCTACATCTAACGCAGCCTGGATGCGAGCGAGGGTGCGTTGATGTTCGTCCGCCGCGATTCGGTGGTCCGGAGGATCTGGGGCGACGGGGACATGGTGCTCCTGATCTTCGCCGGATCCGCGGCGGAGTTCGCGCTCAACCGCGCGGTGGATTGGTTGTTCTTTACCGGCAAGCTGCCGCAGGATCCGCTGGGCCGGCTCTTCTCCACGGCCGCGTACTCCCAGCACATCGTCTTCGCCGACGAGACGACCGCCACGCGCACACTCGACCGGATCCGGGCGGCGCACCAGGCCGTCGAGGGCGAGCGCGGCCGGCGGATTCCAGACTGGGCGCACCGCGACGTGCTGTACATGCTCATCGATTACTCGGAGCGGGCGCACGAGCTGCTCGCTCGGCCGCTGACCGGCGACCAGCAGGCGGAGCTGTACGACGTGTTCTTCCGCGTGGGGATCGGGTTGGGGATTCCCGAGCTGCCGCGGACGTACGCCGAGTGGAAGACCGATCGCGAAGTGCACCTGCGCCGCGACCTGGCATACAGCGAGGGTACGAAGGAGCTGTACGCGCGCTATCGCGAGGCGCTTGGCGCCGGGCGGTATCGTCTCCTCCTGCGCATTCAGGCGATGCTGGCGTCCGCGCACGTGCGCGGGCTGCTCGGGCTGAGGCCCTCGCCGCTCATGCGCGCTGCGACTCGCCTGTATCCGACGCTCGTCCGCGCCGGACTGCGCCCGATGGTTCAGTGGCTGCTGCTGCCGAAGCAGCATCTCGCCGCGGTCCGTGGTCTCGACCGTCCGGCCGACCGCCCACAAACGCGAAGGCGAGCCAACCCTGAGGTTGACTCGCCTTCAGTTGCCCCTCCTGGGCTCGAACCAGGACTCTTCTGATCCAGAGTCAGACGTGTTGCCAGTTACACCAAGGGGCAGAAAAGCGCCGCGGGGGGGCCGCGGCGCCTACGTGAAATCTAAGGGCCCCCGGCCCTCGACTCAACTATCCGCGATGACTGAGGACTGAGAACTGAGAACCCATGCGGCCTCAGGACTCAACGGCCACTGAGGATCGGCGATTAAGTGAGGATCGAGGAGAAATCCAGGCCGTTCGCTCCTCAGTCCTCACTTAATCGCCGATCCTCGGTTGTAGTTGGTCCTGAGGCCGCATGGGTCCTCAACCCTCAGTCCGCAACCCGCTACATCTACATCGCCGACGCCAGCGACTGGAACCGCGGATCCCCGCGCAGCGACTCGAGATCGGTGTCGTGCACCAGCCATTCCTTGTGCCCGAACCCATTGTCCACCGACTTCTCGAGGCACGACAGCGCGGCGTCTGGCCGGCCGCTTTGCGCGTACACGCAGGCCACGTTGTACAGCGTCATGGGATCTTCCGGGTCTATTGCGAGCCCTCGGCCGGCCCACTCCGCCGCCCTGTCCGGCTCCCCTGTCGCCGCGAGCGCGGTCGCTCCGAGCACCAGCGCGCGCGAGTCGTCCGGATTGAGCTCCAGGTGCTTCCCCGCGAGTTCCACCTGTTGCTTGCGCGTGGCGACCGCCTTGTCGCGCTGCCCCATCGCCTCGTACGCCTGCGACAGGAATCCGGGCGTGCTGTAATCTTCCGGCCGGATCTCCGCCGCACGCCCGAACATCTCCGCCGCCCGTTCCCACTTGCCCTGCGTCAGCAGCGCGCGGCCGTAGAAATACGCGGCGTCATACGATCGCGGGTCCAGCTCCAGCGCCAGCGACAGCTCCCGCTCCGCCTCCTCGAACTCCTTGCGCAGCGACACTGCGAACCCGCGTGCGACGTGCGCCTCCGCCAGCTGCGGGTCGAGCTCCACTGCCCTGCGGCTGGCGACGTCGGCCTGGTTCAGGTTCGACGCGCGCGCGTCGAAGTACATGTACAGGAACGAGCAGCAGTATGCGACGCCGGCATGCGCGAGCGCGTAGTCCGGATCTATCTCGATCGCGCGGTTGAACATCTGCCGCGCGAACTTGAGGCTCTTCAGCCGCAGCTGGTTGAAGTACTGCCGCCCACGCAGGTAATAGTCGTACGCCTCGAGATTGGTCGTCGGCGCCTTCTCGATGACCTCCCGCTCGCGATCCGTCAGCACCAGCCGCAGCGCCTTGGCGATGTTCTGCGCGATGTCCTCCTGAATCGCGAACACGTCCTCCATCTCGCGATCGTACCGCTCGGACCAGAGCTGATACCCGTCCGCCACGCTGATGAGCTGGGCGGATATCCTGAGCTTGTTGCCGGACTTGCGCACGCTCCCTTCGAGCACCGTGCCGACCTCGAGCTTCCGCCCGATGTCGCGGATGTCCTCCGTCTTGCCTTTGAAGGCGAACGACGACGTGCGCGACGCAACGTGCAGCGCCTGGATCTTCGACAGCGCGCTGATGATCTCCTCGGCGATGCCGTCGGTGAAATACTCGTTTTCGGCATCCGCGCTCATGTTGGTGAACGGCAGCACCGCGACCGACTTGGTGGACTTGCTCAACTCCTGCCCTCCCTTGGCAGCGCCGTTCCCGCGCCGGGACTCCGGCGCGACCGCGTGCACGAAGCTTATCACGGTGTCGAACCGCTCGGCGGGCTCCTTCGCCAGCGCGCGCGCCATGGCCTTCTCCACGCTGTCCGACACCCGCACGCTCGCGGACTTGAGCGTCGGTGCCGACTCCGTGAACCGCTTGCTCAGCACCGCCTGCGCGGTCGGGCCGGTGAAAGGCCGGTTTCCGCTCAGCATCTCGAACAACATGCAGGCGAGGCTGTACTGGTCGCTCCGGCCGTCTATCTCGCGCTCACCCGCGGCCTGTTCCGGACTCACGTACGCGGGCGTGCCGACCATCATCCCGGTCTGCGTGAGCAGAGTGTCCCCGCCCGCCGCGCTCACCGCCTTCGCGATGCCGAAGTCCATGACCATCGGGACTCCCTCGTGCAGCATCACGTTCTCGGGCTTGATGTCCCGGTGCACGATGTTATGCCGGTGCGCGTAATCCAGCGCCGACCCGATCGCGCTCACGAGCTGCACCGCCTCGCCGTACGGCAGCTTCTTCTCGCGGTCGAGCCGCTCGCGCAGCGACTCGCCTTCCACGTACGGCATCACGTAGTACAGCCATCCGCTCGCTTCGCCGGAATCGAACAGCGGAAGAATGTGCGGGTGATTCAGCCGCGCGGCCATCTTGATCTCGCGCAGGAACCGGTCGGGTCCGAGAGCCGCGGCCAGCTCCGGGTGCAGCACCTTGAGCGCGACCACGCGATCGTGCTTGCTGTCCTGCGCGAGGAACACCGTCGCCATTCCGCCGCGGCCCAGCTCGCGATCCAGCGTGTACCGCTCGGCGAGCGCGGATTGAAGGTGCTGCGGAATCGCGCTCAACGCGCTGCTGGCCGGCGGGAAAGGAACAGCGAGATCATCGAGTCAACCTACGCCGGAGGCCGCCCGCGGAGCAATGGACTGGCGGTTCAGCAGCTCCGGTCGGCGAGAAACCAGCAGCTGGTGTACGCCGAGCCCTTGAAGAAGTCGAGCAGCAGGCGGCCGACCTTCTGCTCACCGCTCTGGGAAGGGTGCGTGCCATCGGCCACCAGATCTTCCCGCGCGTACGTCAGGCCGTCGGAGCGCGGCGTGGTTCCGTTCGCCCACAGATCCGGACCCCAGGCGATCCACGGCGCGCCGGCATCGTAGTTCAGAGTTCCGGCGCGTGAATCGACGATTCCCGTGCGCATCTGCTCGATCTGCGCCTCCACCACCCACTTTACCGCGAACCCGGATTCGTAAGCGTACGGCTCGGGATTCAGCGTGGTCACCGCGTAGCCGGCATAGATGCGGTTCGAGAAGAAAACCTGGCGCACGTTCGGATATCGAATCTTCAAAGCGCGCGCAATGTTGCCCATCTGCGTCACGAGCAGATACGCGTCCGCATTTCCCGCGGGCAGCGAAGCCACCGGCTGGGCGTTCGCCACTTTTACCCACACGACTTGAACCTGTCGCTCGGAGAGACCGCGCGGGGCGAGCCGCGAATCGCTTATGCGGTCGTAGTCCGGATCAACGGGCGAATCCCAGGCGGACGCCGTCTTGCCGCCCGCGGCGCCATTCACGAATTCCAGCGACGTCCTGTTGACGGACGGGTCCGCGCCGGCCTGCCCCACGAAAGTCCACGAGTCACATGGCAGCGCGGAGCTGGCCGAGCAGAACTCCTGGGTGGTGTTGGACATTCCGATCGACAGCAGCACGATCTTGCCCGCGCTCGCGGCGTTTCCGTTGAGGTCGAGCGGCCGGATCGCGCGCGCCCGCGCGCGGCCCACGCTGTCGTGCGCCGAGGGCGCGACGTTGGCGCCTCCCGGGTACAGCCCGCCCTGAAATCCCAGATAGGTGCCTGTGCGCAGGTCGGTGAGCGGCACGAACGAAGGCGGCGGCGGCGGGACATATCCCGGATCGCCGACATAGTCGGACCCGCCGCACCCCTGGGCGACGAGCGCCAGTAACGCCGCAGTTATAGCTGTCCTGTAATAGCGTTGCATTCTGCTTCCGGTTTTCACCCGCCTAAATTGACGTGGCGCGAGACTGAGCCGTTAACGCCGGCCGGACCTTTCCCGGCCCAGCGGCTGTAAACAGCTTTCGCGGCTGTCCCAACGACGTCCCCCCGCCCTGCGGAGCAACAACCTGATCCAGTCTTCCATGTCGAGGCGCTGGCCGCGCCCCGGTTTGTGCGCTTGCCTCTCGTCTCTCACGTTGGTCGCAACCCTCGCGGCGTGCTCTCCGTCGAGCGACGGCTTTCGCGCGGGCCCCGCGCCCGCAAAGGCGTCGGCGGACGACCTCCTCGGCGCGCTCGCGTCCCGCTTCTCGAGCCCGACGCGCGCGCCCAAGGCCAACGCCGCGCGCCGGAAGTTCGGCCGGCACACCTTCACGCCGTCGCTCATCTACAACGACACGTCGGTGTGGAACTACGTCAACGGCCGCGACAGCACGCGCGCCCTGATCCTCGAGGGCGGGGCGTCGGCGCGCGGCTACCAGATCATCCCGCGCTGGCCCGCGCGCAAACCGTCCGCGCCCGCCGACGGAATACACGGCCTCCATCTCAAGCGGCTCAGCGCCAGCGAGTACGAGTGGATCACGACGTCCGACTTCTCCGTCGGCCGCGTCTCGCCCGAGGGGTTCGCGCAGGTGATCGCCGGTCTGTTCGGCGCGGCGGAAGACAAGTCGGGCGCGGCGCTGCGCGCGCAGTTCCGCACCGAATTGCCGCGGACCTTCGCGATTCTGGAAAAGCTCTGGCGGGTGGACACGCTGCGCACTGTGCACGACCGCGACGGCGGCACCACTCTCACGCTCGGAATGCGCATCACGCCCGAGCGCATGCCCGGCGCCTACGCCGATTATCTGAAGGAATACCTCGCCGACACGCGCATGCGGCTCGTGGCGACCGATGCGCGCGGCCTGCGCTGGCTCGAGGTCTCGCTGCGCGACAAGCTGTTCACAATTCGCCTGCGGACGCGCGACGGCAAGCTCGCGCCCCTCGAGGGCGGCACGCGTGGGATGCCCGATTCACTCATCCTCCGGTCCGACCTCACGACGAAGATCGGGATCTTCACCGTGGGCTGGAGCAACCTCGTCGGCGATTTCTCCATCATTCGCGGCGACGACACGCGCGGCTGGCTGTTCCAGTTCCGGCAGGAGCCCCAGTGGCGGCTCCCGCTGGGCACTCGGCACCTGATCCCCACGCCGCTCAAGCGGCCGTTCGCGGGGCCCGGCACCAGTTACCAGATCCTGGTCTACCGCCAGGCCAACGGCCAGACGATCGTGAGCCGCCGCGGCAGGACCGTCGTGCAGGAGAGCGGGATCCTGCGGTTCTTCGCGAGGCTGTCCGCGCGCGCGACGGGGGATTTCTACGGCAAGACCGAAGTCGACGAATCGCGCTTCCTGCAGGACATCTTCTCCGCCATGAGAGCGGACATCACGGCAAGACTGGATTAACTGCCACATAGAACTGCCTAAGCTGCGAGCGTCCAGCTAACAGCTCCCAGCTACGAGCAGATCGAAGCTGGCAGCGTGGTTTGCTGGAAGCTGCCAGCTTAAGCGGTTCTAAGTGGCAGTTCCTCGGTCCAGCCCACGGCGAGACGCCTGGATGCACGAACGCCGCGATTTCTCGGGATGAGAATCGCGGCGTTCCCCGCTTTCAGCAGGTAACCCAGCACATGGCCATTGGAACTCTACGTCCTACCGAGCGATGGCGGGTACCTACTGATTGATGCTAATAATACTCGCTGGTTAGACGATTTGTTGCAACAATCGTTTCACCGATGGAGCTGAGGGGGCTCGAACCCCTGACCTCTGCAATGCGAATGCAGCGCTCTCCCAGCTGAGCTACAGCCCCAAAATGACCTTGCGACTGCTTCGCCCCCTGGAGAGTACCGCCCGTCGCATTCGGCCGGTCGCCGGCGGAATCGAGCCCCAACCGACTCTTAATGATACAGCTTGCTGAGCCGGAAGTCAATGCTAGCCAGAGGGTTAGCTCCAAACCGGGCCCGACCGGAATCCAAGAGGTGAGATGCCAGAGGCCAGAGGTTAGATCGCCAGACGTCTTATCTGGCTATCTCCTTTCTCGCCTCTGGCATCTCACCTCTTGGATCCCCCCGCCACCCGCCAGGAGCCTTATCCTGCCGTGGTCTCTCCCCACGAAGTGTAGAAACTACGCCGTTCATGTAGCTCGAGTCCGTTGATGATGCACGAGCCCGCGCGGAGATGCCGGAGCCCGGGTTTCGCCATGGAGAAGTAGGCGTTCCGCGAGCGGGACCGGCCGACGGCCGCGGATATATTGGGCGCATGTCGCTGACCGTTCGTTTTCTGGGAACCTCCGCCTCGCGCCCCACAGTCGAGCGCAACGTCTCCTCCCTCGTGCTCGTTCGCGAAGGCGAGACGCTGATGTTCGACTGCGGCGAAGGCACGCAGCGGCAGATGATGCGCTACGGGATCTCGTTCGCGCTGTCGCGCATCTTCTTCACCCACATGCACGCCGACCACATGCTCGGCGTGATCGGTCTGTGCCG
>CALMKE010000252.1 GCA_937867645.1 uncultured Gemmatimonadota bacterium
GGAAATACTTGTACAGCACCGCTTCGGCGACGCCGGGAATGGGGAAGAGCTTCATTGCGCGCCGCATGTGGCCGCCGATGTCGCCGTCCTGCAGCCGCCGGACGAATACGGTGTCGAGCACCGTGCCGGAGACCACGCCGAGCTGTCCGCGGACGGAAACGGCGCGAGCGAGTTTCCAGTTGGAGACCGCCACACCCATTCCACCCTGAATGATGGATGGCAGCGGCAAAGCATCAATCATCGTTTTGCATTGTGAGGGTTGGCGAACGAACGCTCAAGCTATTTCCGCCCTTGATCGAGGTGCTATCGGGTAATTCCGCGACGGGTGTGGTGGATTTCCTGACTTCCCAGGACGAGGCGGCGATAACGGCCGGAAGCGTTCTTCTTTTATTTCCCGCACCTGGCTTCCGGTCACGCATGTAACGCTGAACAGGATAAAAAGAAACGGGCGCTGGCCGGAAATCCGGCGCAGCGCCCGGTCGAACCGATCGCTCGCGGTTCTAGAAAGCGACTACGCCCTCAACCACGAAGCCATCGAATTTGCCCCCGCTCCGGATGTCCGTAGCCGGGAAGTTGCTGTACTTCTGCGTGACCAGCTCGGTCTTCATGAGGATGTTCGGGGTGATGAACCAGCCTCCGCCGAACGCCGTACGCGACACCTTCACGTCATTTGCCATGCCGGCCAGCTTGCCTTCGGCCGTGTTGAAACGGGCTCCGACGAAGAGCTTCTCGCCGGGGAGCAACCGAAGTACCGCGTCACCGGCGTACTGATTCCACGTCCGGTCCGAGGTCTCGGTTTTGGCGCGCCCCTTGGCCCTTTCCGCAAGCCCGAACAGCTCGAGGCCGCGAAATTTCACGAAGGGATTTACCACGAACGCGTTGACTTTGTACCGGAAGCCCGGATTGATCAATCCGGAGGTGGCCTGGGCCGATTCCGTGGCCTTGGTGTTCTCCATCACGTAGTAGTAGCGCGAGCCAGCGCGGTCGCCGCCGTACAGCGTGTTGCCGGGCGATTTTCCGCTGGTGTACGCCGACCCGGTGAGCCGGATCCGCAAATCCTGCGTCATCTGGCGGTCAAACCCCAGCTTGCCGATGAAGGATGGGCCGCGGTCGTCGGGCGAGGTAACGTTCCCGCGAATCTCGCCGCCGGTCACGCTCGCCATCGCCATCAGGCCGCGCGCCCTGAGGTAGACCTCAGCGCCGATCTCGGTGGTGAAGGCATCCATGATGTAGTTGCCAACGAACGGATTGTGCATCGCGTTGCCATTGTCGGTGCGCCGGAAGTGCGCGTCGCCGTAGTTGATCTCGAAATGGCCGAATTTGACGGTCGCGTACTTCATCAGGTTTTCGAGCAGCGGGATGGCGAACGGCGAGTCATCTACCAGCAGGTAGCCGTCCTTGACCCACGTATCGTTGTGGCGCCGCGACGAGAGGTAGCTGGTCATCGCCACGCGGATCCCGCGCGCCAGCTGCGCATCGACGTAGAGATTCGCGCCCTCGTTGTTGAACCCCGCGCCGATATCCATGAGATCGTTCGCGTCGACACCGCCTACCACCAGGGGGGACGCCGTGTTGCTGTGATCCAGGCTCTGAAACTGCTGGGTGAAGGCGCCGCCCACGCTCAACTTGAATCCGGTGTAAGCCACACCCGGTTCCTTGGGCGACTCGAATACGTTGATGCCGCGCTGGTCCGTCGGCCGATAATACTGTATTTCCGTTGACCTGACGATGTACGCGGGCGCGCGCGCTCCGATCCTGCTCGTATCGACGGGCTCGGCGGCCGCTGGGGGACTGCTGTCGCTCGGTACGGTGACGTTGCTGGCGACCACCTGCGCGGAGGTGGTTCCAGGTACGGCCAGAGCCAGCAAGGCCGCTGCAAAAAACCCAATGGTCGTTCTCATGGTGCGCTCCAGTGAAGTCCAACCTTCAGTCTCGGCGGATCGTTCTCGATCGCAGGCCTTGACGCATCAACTTCGTGGAACGCGGCCATGGGCTCTGTCGGGCGAGGCCGGAATTTCCGTGAGGTGACTGCTTACAGCATTTCCGGCTGCGCCCGACATACCCGGCAGGGGGTACAATCGATCTTCCGTCTCACGAACGCGCAGCACGTCGCTGGGCGAATACACACAGCGGAGAAGGAACAATGAGGAACGCTCTTATCACCGTGGCTGCTTTGACGCTCGGCGCGGCAGTCGGCGGTGCGCAAACGTCGAACGCGGTCCGTCTTCAATTGCAGCCCGGCAGCGAGATCTCGTTCACCGGCACGTCCACCCTGCACGGATTCAGCTGCAGGACCACGCAGTTTGATGCGCAACTCAGCGTGGATCCCGAATACGCGACCAATCTGGTGGACCTCGCCAGGCCGATCGGCGCGGTGAACGTGACCATTCCCGTCAGCAGCCTCGACTGCGCGAACAAGGGCTTGCTGAACAACATGCTCAAAGCGCTGAAGGCGGATCAGTACGCGACGATCACATTCCGGCTCGACACATACGACATCGAGGCCGCGACGCGCACGGAGACTGCGTTCACCGCTCAGGCGGTCGGCTTCCTCAGGATCGCTGGCAGGGAGCGGCCGATCCAGCTCCGAGTGCGCGGCGAGCGGTATCCCGACGGAGCGGTGCGCGCGCGGGGCGAGCGCGACCTCTTGATGTCGGATTTCGGGATCAGGCCGCCGACCATGATGTTGGGCGCGGTCAAGACCGGCGACCGGGTCGTCGTCAGGTTCGACCTGCAGGCGCGGCCACGACAGGCCGGCGGCAACTGACCGTCGAGATTGCGGACAGCGTGTCCCTCATGCTGCAGTCCCGCACGATGCTCCTCGCGGCGATGGCGGTCCTGCCGTCGCTGGCAGGACCGGCCGCAGAGGGGCAGGACGGGGAACCGCTGCCCTTCGCCGTGGGCGAGCGCATCACATATCGAGCGCGCGTAGCTAACGTAGGAACCGTCGGCTACGGCGCGATGTGGATAGAGGGACCCGTGACCATTCGCGGGGTGTCCACTTTCCTGCTCCGCTTCGACATGCGCGCGGGATTCGGGCCGATCAAAGCCTCGGATCGGACCTCGTCGTGGCTCGATGCGGGGCGGATGACGTCGCTGCGCTTCGCCAAGCGCGAGCGCAGTCCCGTGGCGAACCACCAGGAAGAAGTGGATCTCTACCCGGAAGAGGCGCTGTGGCGTTCCGCCAGCGGCGCATCCGGAACGACGGCGACGAACCGCCCGCTCGACGAGCTGTCGTTCATATACTACATCCGCACACTGCCACTGACATTGCAGGCAGTGTACCGGATCGAGCGGCACTTCGATGCCGCGCGGAATCCTGTTTCCGTCACCGTCATTCGCCGCGAAGCGGTCAAGACCGCGGCGGGCGAGTTCCAGACGATCCTCGTGGAAATGCGGGTCAAGGATTCCAGGCGATACGAGGACACGGGAGTAATCCGGATCAATCTGACGGATGATGCGCGCCGTATTCCCGTTAGAATCGCGAGCCGCATGCGTGTGCTGGGCACGGTCGTACTTACGCTCGAGTCCTACCAGCCGGCTCCTCCCGGCCGCGGGATCACGGTCCATGCAGAGGAGGAAAGCCGACACTAACGCTTGCGGGTGAGCTTCCAGGGGCGGCGCCATACGCAGATGCCCTACAGGAAATCCTCCCGCTCCCTACAGAGTTTTTGCTCCGGCGCGGTCACTTTCCGGTC
>CALMKE010000253.1 GCA_937867645.1 uncultured Gemmatimonadota bacterium
TATTTGGACGGGTCGTCCCAACCCTCGGGCTCGATCGTCGCGGCGCGCTCGGGGGCGCGGAAAGTCATCTTGACCTCGTCCGACGGCATGTAGCGCAGGATCTCGAGGAGGTAGCTGGCGTTGAATCCGATGTCGAGCGGATCGCCGGTGTAGCGCACCGGCAGCTCGTCCTGGGCCTCGCCCAGATCCGGCGTCTGCACGCTGAACTTCACCATGCCGGCGTTGAACGCCATCTTGATCCGGTGCGTCTGGTCTGAAGCCACGACCGACATGCGCTTGAGCGCGCTCACCAGCGACTGCTTGTCGCAGATGGCGTACTTGTCGTTGTCCTTGGGGATTACCTGGTCATACCCCGGGTACGGCCCTTCGATCAGCCGCGTGTACACCGCGGTGAACGGCGAGCGGAAGCCGATGTGGTTCTCGCCGCGGCCGATCTCGAGCTCCTCTTCCGCGGGAAAGAGACGGCGGATCTGATCCAGCGCCTTGGGCGGCACGATGAGGTCCGTCGCGCCGGCGTCGGCTGTGGCGGTGCTCGGGACCTCCATCCGCGCCAAGCGGTGGCCGTTGGTCGCGACCATCCGCATGTACCCGGGCCGCAGCTCCCACAGCACGCCGTTGAGGATCGGCCGGCTCTCCTCGGTGGACACGGCGAAGATCGTGTGCCCGATCAGCTTGTGGAGATCGCCGGACTTTACTCTCCAGCTATCCGAAAACTTTACACTTGGAAAAGTGGGAAACTCGTCGCGAGGGAGTCCGAGCAGCTTGAACTTCGAGCGGCCGCACTCGAGTGTCGCGCGCTGCTCGCCGGATGTCGTGATTCTGACGGGTGAGGGCGGGAGCTCGCGCGCGATCTCGGCCAGCTTCTTCGCGGGAATCGTCGTCGCGCCCGAGGCTTCGACGTCCGCCGGCACTTCCGTGCTCACCGCGATGTCGAGATCGGTCCCGGACAAGCGTATCCCGCGATCGGTCGTCTCGATCAGGATGTTCGCCAGCACCGGCAGCGTCGTTTTGCTCGGGACGCTGGCAGCGACGGCGTTCAACGCCTCCTGCAGTTTTTCTCGCGTGATCGTGAAGCGCATGAAACCTCGAAAGCAGCTGTTAGCTATTGGCTCTTGGCTGTTGGCTAACAACCAGATTCTCGCCGTTCCCGCTGTTCCGCTGTGACCAATAGCCAATAGCCAACAGCTAACAGCGGTTATTAGTACTCTTCTTTATTAAATGAACAGTAGTAGTAGTAGGGAAAACTCTAGTGTTGAAAGACAGTGTAAAGTACGGCTCCGATAGAAGTTGAAGCAATGAGCATGATGTGATCGTTCTGGTGAGAGTCACGCCGTCAATGTTGATAGCTGTCCGCGAATGCGATCGGTGCGCGTTCTCACTGTATCATCTGTGCGAATTCTCTCCGCTGCTTTCTCCAGACTGTGGATAACGGTCGAGTGGTCCCGTCCGCCAAAAGCCTGTCCGATTTCCACGAGCTGAGTTCCCAGTAAATCGCGCGCCAGGAGCATCGCGATCTGCCGCGGAACGGTGAGCGTCTTTGTTCTGCCGGCGGACCGCAATCCTTCAGGCGTTACTCCCCACTCTCTTGCCACCATACCCTGTATGGTCGCGATGGTCAGGTCCGACGTCGATCCATTCTGACCGGATGCCATCCGTTGCAGCTTGTCGCGCAGGGCCTCGCGGGCCAGCTCGATAGTGACGTCTCGATGCTTCAGCGACGAATAAGCCAGGAGCTTGATGATGGATCCCTCGAGCTCCCGCACGCTCGACCGGATGTTCTCGGCGATGAACCGGATCACGTCGTCCGGGATCGTCATCTCCAGGTGATCCAGCCGGGCCTTCTGCTGGAGGATGGCGATCCGGTGCTCGAGGTCGGGCAGGTCTATGTCGGCGACCATGCCCCACTGGAAGCGGCTGACCAGTCTCGCTTCGAGGCTCGGGATCTCCGGAGGCGGGCGATCGCTAGTGAGGATGATCTGCCGGCCGGCCTCGTACAGCGCGTTGAACGTGTTGAAGAACTCCTCCTGGGTGGACTCCTTCCCTTTCAGGAAGTGGACGTCGTCCACGAGCAGCAGGTCGGTCTCGCGGTACCGGCGCCGGAAGTCCTGGGTGGTGCGATTCTGGACGGAGGAGATGAAATCGTTGGTGAATTGCTCGGTGCCGACGAAAGTGATCCGGACGCCCGACTGACGGCTGAGGATCTCGTGCGCGATCGCCTGCATGAGATGGGTCTTGCCGAGCCCTGTCGCGCCGTAGATGAACAGCGGGTTGTAGACTTTTCCCGGCGCCTGGGACACTGCGTGCGCGGCCGCGGCGGCGAGCTCGTTCGACTTTCCGATGACGAAGTGGCGGAAAGTGTAACGGTCGCTCAGTGGCGCGGAGCTCGGCGTGGTCGCGTTGGCCGATTCGGCGCTGCCTTTCGGAGGCGCGACGAACAGGTCCATCTGGGCACGCGAGAGGCGCTCGGGCATCACCTCGAACTCGACCTTGATAGGGTGGCCGAGCGCGACCGGACCGTATTCGGCCAGGATGGTCGCGTGCTTCATCTCGTTCCAGTCGGCTGCGAGCTGATCGGGTGTGCCCATCACCAGCTTGTCGCCTTCGACTCGCAGCGGCTGCGCCGAGTCGAGCCACACTCTGACTGTCTGCTCAGGGAGGTCGTTTTTCGCCTGATTGAGCAGACGATTCCAGATTTCGGCGGCGGTTAATTCCATTTCTTTCTTGGGGGCACTACGGCAGGGAGAGCGAACCTATCTGTCCCCTGTGGAAAAGTCAAACCAGCGAAAAACGCATCGAGTCGTTTTCTTGCCGCAAGCTCCGGCCCCGTTTAGTTTTACGGGTTCGCAGCAGGTTTACGTTTGGAGAGATCATGGGAAAGCCGACATACCGTCCCAGAAATAAGCGGCGCATCCGGAAGCACGGATTCCGTACTCGGATGGCGACGAAATGGGGACGCGCAGTTTTGAGCAGGCGCCGGAAGAAGGGTCGCAGGATCCTGACGGTCAGACTGCCCTCGAAGTACGCTGGAGCGTAACGGTCACCGGTATCCGCGCGGCAAGCGGATCACCACCGGTGCCGAGCTTCAGCGTGTGAGACAGACGGGGAGGCGATGGCGGACGGAGCATCTCGACGTCCGTGCCACCGCCTCCCCGTTGAGCTTTGCCAGATCGGGGCTCGTGGTCCCGAAGCACGGCAAGACGTCGGTGGAGAGGAACAGGTTGAAGCGGAGACTGCGCGAGCTGGTTCGCACCAGGATACTCGCTCCAGCCGGAATTCGCGGAATCGATCTTGTGATCCGCGCGCTTCCGGCCGCGTATTCCGCTTCGTTCGTCGAGCTGGAGCAGGAAATCGCCGGAATCGCGCGGCGACTATCGGCGAGCGACTGACTTGGGAAAGCTCCTGATCCTTCTGGTTCGCGGATACCAGGTCGGAATCTCGCCCCTGCTGCCGGCTTCGTGCCGCTATTATCCGACCTGCTCCGCGTACGCGGTGGAGGCGATCGAGCGGCACGGAGCAGCGCGTGGCGGATGGCTGGCCCTGCGCCGGATTGCTCGCTGTCATCCTTTCCGCGCCGGCGGATTCGATCCGGTTCCGTAAATTCGCTACAACTGTAACGAGTAACTGAATGGAAAAGCGCATGATATTGGCGTTGGTGCTCACGGCCGCGGTCGTGGGGCTCACGCCGGTTCTTTTTCCGGG
>CALMKE010000254.1 GCA_937867645.1 uncultured Gemmatimonadota bacterium
GCGACCGCTCGCGCGTCCCGTCAGAGCTGCAGAACGATCTCGCGCTCGCCTCGGTCACGTCCGACCTCGAGCTCGCGTCGAGAGCTACCGACCAGACGCGGATCGTCGGAGCGGTCGAGCGGACCACACCTCCGGCCCGCGCGGTCGCAAGGTCGGCACGGGCGCCTCGCCCGCGCCGCTCGCCCACGCCGCAGGTAGTGGCTGACGTGCAGCCCGAGAACGAGATCGTGGAGGAGCCGGAAGTCGCGGCGGCCGAAGTGCCGGAGCCGTCACCGGCGCCCGTCGAGGAAGCTCCAGTCGAGATCGCCGCGTCCACGCGTCCGCGCGCCGCCGAGCCCGTTTACGGTGGATCCGGTCCGAGCAATCGCGGCACGGATTGGGGGACGATCATCGGAATAGCGGGCGCGGTCGTGATCCGTGGCGGTGACGTCGGGGAAGACCGGTGCATTCCGCCATCGAGCCGGCGTGGGCGCCCGCCGATCTCCATCAACGAGCGTTTTCCGCAGACCCGTACGCGTGGCGCCGGCCGCATCGCCACGGGTGGCACTTCCGGGCGCATGGGTGGCGGCTCGAGCCGTCCGGTAATGCGGACCGTGCCGCCGCGGCCGCGGGACATCGGAGCCCGCGCGCCCATGCAATCCCAGTCCGCGCGCGCGATGCTCCGCGGCGGGACCAGGGGCACCGTTGAGGTAGGACGGGCGACGGCGAACTGAGGCTTTCAGTAGCCGGAGGCGATCTCTTCCCCAAAAGAAACGCGGCCCCAGCGGCCGCGTTTTTTTTGCCCCGGCGATTTCGGGCGACGATATATTGGGCGATAGACAGGGGTGCCTTGTGCAAGGCTGAGAGAGTCCCTCATAACCTGATCCGGTTAGTACCGGCGTAGGGAGTCAACATGATTTCAGGAACGGACGGCGCCGGCGGAGCCCGGACCCAGATGTATCACGCGCGCCAGGGCGAGATCACCGACGCCATGCGGTTCGTGGCCGAGCGCGAAGACCTGGACGCGGAGCTGGTCAGAGCGGAGGTGGCGCGGGGCCGCCTCATCATTCCCGCGAACGTGCATCACCTCGCGGGCGCGCTCGAGCCGATGTGCATCGGCAAGGTCTCCGCAGTGAAGATCAACGCGAACATCGGCAACTCGGCGGTCAGCTCCGACGTCGGCGGCGAGCTGGAAAAGCTGCGCATGGCGATCAAGTACGGCGCCGACACCGTGATGGACCTGTCCACGGGCGGTAACATCGACGCCATCCGGCAGGCGATAATCGCCGCGTCGCCGGTGCCGATCGGGACGGTGCCGATCTATCAGGCGGTGCAGCAGGATAAGGAGCTCGAGGAGCTCACCGCGGAAGATCTGCTCGAGATGATCGAGCACCAGGCCCGCCAGGGCGTGGACTACATGACGATTCACGCGGGGATCCTGCTCGAGCATCTCGCCCTCGTGCACGGCCGCGTGACGGGAATCGTGAGCCGCGGCGGGTCGCTGCACGCCGTGTGGATGATGGCCCACCGGAAGCAGAACCCGCTGTACGAGCGGTACGACGACATACTCGACATCCTGCGCCAGTACGACGTGACGATCTCGCTCGGCGATTCGCTGCGCCCCGGATCGATCGCGGACGCCAGCGACCGCGCGCAATTCGCGGAGCTCGAGACGCTGGGCGAGCTGACGCGGCGCGCGTGGGACAGGGACGTGCAGGTGATGGTAGAGGGCCCCGGACACATCCCGATGGATCAGATCGAGATGAACGTCCGCAAGCAGAAGGAGATCTGCCACGAAGCGCCGTTCTACACGCTCGGCCCGCTCGTCACGGACATCGCGCCGGGATACGACCACATCACCAGCGCGATAGGGGCGGCGATGATCGGCTGGTACGGCGCCGACATGCTCTGCTACGTCACTCCCAAGGAGCACCTGGGGCTGCCGAACGCCGAGGACGTGCGCAACGGCGTGATCGCGTACAAGATCGCGGCGCACTCCGCGGACGTGGCGCGCGGCCGCAAGGGCGCGCGCGATCGGGACGACGCGCTGTCGCGCGCCCGGTACGCATTCGACTGGAACGAGCAGTTCAGGCTGAGTCTCGATCCGGAGCGCGCGCGCGAGTACCACGACGAAGCGCTGCCGGCGGAGTACTTCAAGAGCGCCGAGTTCTGCGCGATGTGCGGCCCGAAGTTCTGCTCGATGCACCACTCCAAGACGATCGAGGAAGGATTGGCCGAGCTCGCGCGCGAGCAGGCGGAATCACTCGTTCCCGCGGAGGCGTGAGAGGGTCGAGCCGTCTGGCGCCGATCGCGGGCTCCCTGCTCGTGCTCGGCGCCTGCGGTCCGACGATCACGCCGCTGCCGCCGCGCGGGCCTGCGCCCGTCGTGATCGACGTACCGCCGTTGGAAGCCGTACCGAGGCCGGCTCCGGCCGCAGCCGAGGCGGCCGCTGTCACGGCCGTGGAAGCGGAGTACCTGGGCGCCAATCCGCTGATGGTTCCCGTCGCCGGCGTCGCTCCGTCCGCGCTGCGCGACTCGTTCAACGACGCGCGCTCCGGCGGGCGCAGGCACCGCGCTCTCGACATCCCGGCGCGGCGCGGCACGCCGGCGCTGGCGGTGGTGGACGGGACCATCCTGAGCATGCGGCAGAACACGCTTGGCGGAACCACGCTGTATCTCGTGGATTCGCAGCGAAAGTTCGTGTATTACTACGCGCACCTGGACGGGTATCACGACCGCGTGTCGGAGGGGATCGAGGTCCGGCAGGGGGACGTCCTGGGCTACGTGGGCACGAGCGGAAACGCGCCGCGCAATTTCCCGCACCTCCACTTTCAGGCCCTGCGTGTCGATTCCAGGCGGCGGGATTGGTGGAACGGCCCGCCGATAGACATCCGCCGTCATTTCCAGCTCGCCGGCCGGGAGCGCGCGCTGTGAGCCCGCGGCTATCATACTCTCTCCACACCGGGGGCGCGGCACGATGAAGGGAAAGGACCGGGCGACATTGCGCGCCGAGGCGCACCACCTGGATCCCGCGGTTCATGTCGGCGGCCAGGGAATAAACGACTCGCTGGTGGCCTCGCTGCAGGACGTGCTGCGCACGCGGGAGCTGGTGAAAGTGAAGATCGGCAAGGGCAGCGATCTCAAGGCGAAGGAAGCCGCCGAAGTTCTCGCCCGGCGGACGCGGTCCGAGGTGATTCAGGTGATTGGCCGCACGCTGACGCTGTACCGGTTCAATCCCGATCTGCACGAGTGATTCGGCCGCGGTGAGCGATCGCGAGCGTTGAGCGGACTCGGCGCGTCGTCTATTATTCGTTCAGAGCCAGCCCTCACGCGTCAACCAACGAAATGCCCTACGTAATAACCGAAGCCTGCAAGGACACCAAGGACAGAGCGTGCGTTGACGTCTGTCCGGTGGACTGCATCTACGAAGGTCCGGAGCAGCTGTACATCCACCCGGACGAGTGCATCGATTGCGGCGCGTGTGAGCCAGAATGCCCGGTCACGGCGATCTTTCCCGAAGAAGACGTTCCGGCGAACATGCAGCAGTACATCCAGATCAACCGCGAAGTCTTCAAGGCCGACCCTCCGCCCGGCCGTCCGCAGCGCTAGTTCGCCGTTTGTTCGTGTGGTCCCGCGGTAGCGGGCCGAGCGTGCGGACGGGGTGGTCCTCCACTGCGCCTACGCTCGCAAACTGCGCTCGCTAAGACGGCGCTGTGGAGGACACCCCGCCGCGCACGCTCTCACCGGCATCTGGTAGAGGGCGCCAACGAACTAGCGGTCAAGCGTAGTTGAGCGCGCTGAGGAACTCGCCGAGGACGTGATTGAAGGCCGCGGGTTTTTCGAGATTGCTGCAGTGGCCGGCGCCGGGGATGACCTCGAGACGGCTGCCGGGAATCGCCGCGTGCATGGCGCGCGATTCCTTGACGGGCGTCAGCGCGTCCTCTTCGCCGACGATGATCAACGTGGGCACGTCGATCGTCGGCAGCAGGTCGGTGGAATCGGGGCGATCCATCATCGCCTGCAGCGCCCCGATGATCCCTTCGACCGGCGCGCTCGCGAGCATCTGGTGCAGCCCGTCCACCAGCGCCGGGTTCTGCGCGCGCGTGGTCGCTCCGACCATCCCCGTGATCTGGGCGTTGGCCACCGCTCCGGCTCCTCCCTCCCGCGCGAGCGCCATGGTCTCGAGTCGCTTCCGCCGCGTCTCCGGGGAGTCCGCTCCGGGCCGCGTGTCGGCGAGCACCAGCGCGCGGACCAGGTCGGGCCGGAGCCGCCACAGCGCGAAGGCGACGTAGCCGCCCATGGACAGACCGCCGACGACGGCCTTCTCCACGCCGAGCTTCTCCAGCAGCCCCGCCACGTCCCGCGCGTACTGGTCCATCGAGTAAGGCCCCTCGCGGCCGGACTCGCCGAAACCGCGCAGGTCCGGAGCGATACACCGGCCATGCTCGATCAGCGCGCTCGTCTGCGGAGCCCAGAGGGAGCGGTTGTGCGGAAAGCCGTGCAGCAGCACGACCGGATTCCCCGTCCCGACCTCGTCGTACGCCAGAGTGATTCCGCTGTCGAGCGTCACGAGATCGCCCATTTGTACCGGCTCTTAGTTGGAGTCGAGTGTCGCCGTCCGCATGACCAATGGTGCACGACCCGGACCATCCGCGCGGCACTCGGGCGCTAGATTCACCTTTCACCATATGACAGCACCGAACAATGTCCGGCATGACGCGCTTTACGTCGATTCGCCGGCCGACGCCGAGCGACTCATCGGGTCCCTGGGGCGCGTCGAGCAGATCGCGATAGATACCGAGGGAGCGAGCTTTCACAAGTTTGTGGACCGGATCTATCTCATTCAGATCTCCACTCGCGACGTGACCGCGGTGATCGATCCCCTGACCGCCGGCGAGCTTCCCGTGCTGGGCGCGCTCCTCGCGGACCGATCGGTGGAAGTCGTGCTGCACGACGCCGACTACGATCTTCGGTTGCTGCACCAGGACTACGGCTGGCATCCGACGAGCATCTTCGACACGCGCATCGCCGCGCAGCTGCTGGGAATTCCGGCGTTCGGCCTCGGCGCGCTGCTCGAGCGCTTTCTCGGAATCCGCCTGGAGAAGAAGCACCAGCGCGCCGACTGGTCCATGCGTCCGCTCCCGCAGGACATGCTGGAGTACGCGCAGGAGGACACGCGCCACCTTCTGCGGCTGCGCGATCTCATCGGCGCGGAGCTCGAGCGTCTCGGCCGCATGGACTGGGCGCGCGAGGAGTTCGAGCTGCTGGAGGGCACGCGCTGGGCGGCGGAGGACGAATCGCTGGCCTTCATGCGAATCAAGGGCGCGCGAGACCTGACTCGGCGCGAACTGGCGGTCCTGGGCGAGCTCGCGAAATGGCGGGACAAGACGGCCGCGGCGCTCGATCGCGCGGTGTTTCGCGTCATGGCGAACGAGGTGCTGCTCGAGCTGGCGCGCGCCGCGCCGACGCGGGAAGATCAGCTGCTCGGCATCAAGGGCATGCCACGCTCGCTCGCGCAACGCGCGTCGCGCGAGATTCTCGACGCGGTCGCGCGGGGCATGGCGCTCGCTGAGGACAGGTTGCCGCGCTACCCCAAATCGTTGCGCTGGCAGAAGGACCCCGACTTCGACCGGCGGGCCACGCTGCTCAAAGGGGCGCGCGACGCGGCCGCGCAGCGCCTGCAGCTCGATCCCGGAGTGTTGTGCTCGCGCGAGCGGCTCGAGGCAGTTGCCCGCAGGAATCCAAAAACTCTGGAAGAGCTGGCGGAGGTTCGCGAGCTCAGGAAATGGCAGGCCGCCGAGCTCGGCCAGGAGTTCGTGCGGGTGCTACAGGCCTAGGTAGGCGCGCACCCGCGGCTCGATCTTGTCGGGCGTCCAGAACGGCGTCCAGACGATGTTCGTCTTCACATTCTCGACGCCCTCGAGCGCCCCGACTTCCCGCTCCACGCTCTGCACGATCTCCGGACCGGAGGGGCACGCCGGCGACGTAAGCGTCATGTCCACGTTCACCGTGGATCCGTCCACGCGAACTCCATACAGCAGGCCGAGGTCCACGATGTTGAGGTGGAGGTCGGGATCCTTCACGCGCCTGAGCGCGAGCCTGACCTGCTCCTCACTCACCGCGCCGGCCGGCGAGCTCGTTTCCGGTGGCGACGACTCTTCGCTCATTCGCCGGCCGAACGCTTCGCGCGGGTACTGCTGGCTGGAGCGCGTTTCTTCGCCGCCGCCGCCCGCGTTCTCGCGCGTCTCGCCGCGGCGCGCCGTCGCGCCGCCGCTGCCTTCGCGGCCCGGATGCGCCGCGTGTCGCCGTTCCATCCGTCGCGGCGATCCGCGCGGAAAGCGGTCGGCATCCTCATGGGGCCGCGCGGCCCGTCCATTACGGCGAGGACCGCCGCGTCGGACAGATCGGCCCGCACGTCGGAGATGACGCGGCCAGGGTAGCGCGCTTTCGCAGCGTGTACCCGGTTCGTCAGCAGGATCACGAACATCTCTCTGTCGGGATCGATCCACATGGACGTTCCCGTGAATCCGGTGTGTCCGTATGCGCGCGGCGTGAGATATCTCCCCGAGCCGTAGTCGCCGTCGGCAGTGTCCCAGCCGAGCGCGCGGTGTCCGGCCGTGCGGCGCGTGAAGAGCGAGACCGTCGAGTCCGCAAAGATCCGAACGCCTGCGTAGGTGCCGCCGTCGAGCATCATCTGCGCGAATACGGCGAGATCGGACGCGGTGCTGAACAAGCCGGCATGACCGGCCACGCCGCCGAGCGCGTATGCGTTCTCGTCGTGCACTTCGCCGTGCACCGGGTAGCCGCGGGGCGCGTTGAGCTCGGTGGGCGCGACGCGATACCGCAGCGAGTCGGCGGGGCGGAAGAAAGTGTTGTGCATCCGCAGCGGGCCGTAAATCCGGTTGTGCAGAAACACGTCGAGCGGCTGCTGCGAGACGGCTTCGGCGATGAAGCCGAGCAGGTCCGCGCCGAGATCGGAGTACAGGTACTTCCGACCCGGTATGTCCCGCACGCGCGTGGAAAGAACCATCGCGCGCGCTTCGTCCGGAGTACTCGCGCCGCGCCAGAGATCGCGGGCCGCGGGCAGGCCGGACCTGTGCGTCAGCAGATCACCGACCGTGACCATGTCGTTGAGTCCGCCGGTGAACTGCGGCAGGTAGCGCGTCACCGGAGCATCGAGCTTGATCTTCCCGTCATCGTACAGCGCCATTATCGCGGCCGTCGTGCCGACGACCTTGGTGAGCGAGGCGACGTCGTAAATGCTCGTGTCGGGGCTCACAGAGTTGCTCTCGGGGCTCCAGCTCAGGCGGCCGAACCCGCGCTGGAACACCACGGCGCCTTTGCGGCCGACCACGACCGCTGCTCCGGGGTAGCCGCCGGCGTCGATCCCGCGCGTGACTATGCGCTCGACGGATTCGAGCCGCGTGGCCGACATTCCGACGGCCGCCGGTTTCTTGGAAGGCAGCCCGTCGCTGGCGGAAGCGAGCCCCAGCACTGTTACCACGATCCTGAGCACAGAAACTCCCGTAAAGACGCTGCGTACTGCGTGCTGCGTACCGGCTGACCAGGGGCACAGCCGGCGATCTACTTCTACCCCGTTACCTACCTTTAGAGCCACCTGCGGGCCGGGGAAACTCTCCCCGGGTCCGGGGTGACACATAGTACAGCACTCAATGACGGCTGACCAGCTGATTTTGAAACGGGCTCGTGATGGCGACGAGGAGGCGCTCCGCTCCCTCTGGAGCCAGCACTCCCCGCATATCGACGCCGTGGTGCGCCGGTTGTGCGGGGACGCGGAGCTTGCCGCGGACATAGCCCAGGAGGTCTGGATTCAGATCTTCCGGGCCCTTCCGGGCTACCGCGGCGAAGCCCAGTTCGGAACCTGGGCGCACCGGATCGCGGTCAATCGCACGCTCAACGCGCTGCGCAAGGTCCGGCGGATCGAGAAGTGGGAGGTGGACATCGACGACGATTCCGCCGCCACGGAGATGGACTCGGATCGCGGCTTCCTCGCGGAGTCGATCGACGAAGCGATGCGGCAGCTGTCGCCGGGTGCACGCACGGTGTTCGTGTTGCACGACGTGGAGGGTTATACGCACGAGGAGATCGCCGAGCGACTTGGCATCACGTCCGGCGGCTCCAAGTCACAACTGTTCAAGGCGCGCGCGAAACTTCGCCGGCTTCTCGCGCACGTGATCGACGATACCTGGCCGGCGAGGAATGGGAGTCATGCTGCATCTGCCTGCTGACAGACTGATAGAGCTCGGCGAGTCCGAGCCGACCAATACCGAGCTAGCCCATTTGGGCGCCTGCGCGGAATGCGAGCGCGAGCGTCGAGCGTATCGCGCGCTGCGCGAGCTCGCTTCGGCGGAAGGCGCGAGCGTGGGCGCACCGCTGACTTCGTGGGATTCGCTGAGCGCGGCTTTGCGGGACGAAGGGTTGATGACGCGAAAGAGCGCGCAGATCCTGACGCTGACGCCGCCCGGCACTCCCGCCGTAGCGCGACCGCGGCGCTGGCACACGGGCGCCTGGGCGCTGCGCGCGGCCGCTGCGCTGTTGCTGGTGGCCGGCGGAGTGGTGATCGGAAAGTCCGCCGCCTCGGTGGAGATGTCGCAGCCGCAGACTACCGCGGCCGCGGATCCGACTCTCGGAACCGTGGCGAACTTCGCGGGGAGCTACACGTCCAACGCCGAGGCGCTCGCCGCTTTGTATCGAGCGCAGCGGGAGTACGAGCGCGCCGCGACGTTCCTGATGACCAACAACCCGGTGGCGGACGAGACCGAGCCCGACGTGTACCGCGCGCGCCTCGCGGCGCTCGACAACGTCATGCAGGCGTCCATGACCGCGCTCGAGGACGCGCCGGCCGACCCCGTGATCAATCGCTATTACATCGCCGCGGCAGGCGCTCGTGAATCCACCCTGCGTCAGTTGCAAACATCGCTTCCGCCAGGATCGAGGATCGACAGCTACTGATGAACCAGCCGCACAGACGCTACGGCGTCGCTTCACTGATACTTGTCGGCGCGCTCGCCGGCGCCGCGCTTCCGGCGGCCGCGGGCGCGCAGGCTACACCCGCGCCCAGCGCTCGCTCCGCGCCGCTGGCGAGGCCCGATGGCTGGATCGGCATTCACTACTCCGCCGAAGCCAAGATCGACGATACCGGAGATGGACTGCGGATCGCTTACGATTCCTATCCGGTGATCGAGGCCATCGAGCCTGGCTCACCCGCCGAGCGTTCCGGTCTGCAGGTGGGTGACACGCTCATCGCGTTCAACGGGTACGACTTCGTGCGCCGCGGAGTGCCCATGGGGCAGCTTCTGCGGCCGGGACGAAAGCTCACCATCCGCCTGCACAGGAACCGGGTGCGGACCGTGAACGTGACCGTGGGCACGCGGCCTTCGGGTGCGTTCGGATTCCGCTTGACGACGCCGTTGCCTCCCGGCGCGCGGGTGCTCATCCGGGAGCCGCGCCGCCCGGGAGCCGCCACTGACATGGATCGCTCGGTGATCGAGCTGCGAGAGGCCAGCGCCGCGCTGGCTCCCGAGGCCGCCCGCCTGGCCGAAGAACTTGCGCGCACCACGGTGCGCGCGCTCGAGCGAGACGTGGTAATGAATCCGTCGGTGGCGCCGCTGATCGCGTTCGGGACTCCGTCGGGTTCCATGCTGATCGCGGGTGCGGAGATGGTGCCGGTGAAGCGGGGTCTGGGCGACGTGCTCGGCGTCCGGCAGGGAGTTCTGCTGGTGAACGTTCCCGCGGGCACGCCGGCGGAGCGCTCCGGACTGCGGGACGGCGACGTCGTCGTGCGGGCGGGAACGATGGAGATCAGCGATCCGGCCGGGCTGCACATGGCGATGGTGCACGCGGGCCCCGCCAAGACGCTCGCGCTCGACGTGGTGCGGAAGGGCAAGGCGCAGCGGGTAACGCTACGCTGGTAGAGGTGTGACTGGTGACTGGTGACTAGTCACCGCCTTAGCCCGGCATCCTCAGCTCTTCCGGCAAGAGTGATTTGTGAATCGCGATGGCGGCCACGGCGCCTTCGGCCGCCGCTGAGATGGCCAGCTGCGCGCCGGGGGTGATGTCCCCCGCGGCATACACGTGCTCCACCGAGGTGTGCTGGCCCCCGTCCACGACGATCAGTCCGCCCTCGTCCCTCTCGCACTCGAGCTGAGCGCCGAGGTCGTCGGCCGGGTGCTGGCCCAGCGAGAAGAAGATGCGCTCGCAATCCAGCTGCATTCCGCCCTCCAGCTGGATGCAGCTGACGTCGCGGTCCGTTGATGCTACGCTCTGGACGCGCTCGCACAGTACCGGAATGTTCAGCGCCTGCAGCCGCTCGAGCATCTCCTCGTCGAGATCCTGCGCCGCGCAGTTCGTGCAGATGATTATCTCGTCGGTCCAGTTCGCGAGCGCCAGCGCCATGCCCACCGCGCGCCGTCCGCTGCCAATCACTACCGTCTTCTTTCCCTTCGCTTCGTAGCCGTCGCAATCGGGGCAGACGTGCGCGGTCTCGCCGTAAGCCGCGGCCAGCCCCGGGATCTCGGGCCACACGTCCTTGATGCCGATCGCGAGGAGCAATCGTCTCGCCGCCAGGGAACGGCCATCGGCGAGCTCGAGCGAGAACGCATCGGAGCCGTTCCGGCTGACCTTGCACACTTCCTGGTCGAGTAGCTGCACACCGTACCGGCGGCATTCGTCGCGGCCGGCCGCGCGCAGCTCGGGCGGCTTGACCTTCGGCAGTCCCAGAAATCCGTTGATCCCGCGTGTTTCCCAGTTACGCGGGTCGCCCGAATCCACGACGACCACCGAGCGCTCGTACCGGGCCAGCCAGATGGCCGCACTGAGTCCCGCGGGTCCGCCGCCGACTATCGCTACGTCGTAATTCCCATCCGCGTCGAGCCGGTTCTCGGGGGTCGTCATGCGCGGTCCCGGCGCGATTCCGTGCCCTGCCCGGTTGAGCGGGCGAACGCGCTCGTCAGCGTTCGTCCGGCCGCAACGCGAACCGCCGTCGCATCCGCGACAAATCGCGCTGCGACAGCTCCGCCCGGCTCACGTAGTACGACATGATGCTGTCGGCCTCGTTGCTGTGACTGAATCCGAGCAGGTGCCCGATCTCGTGCATGACGACGGCGCGCACTATCCGCGCGTCCACTCCGGGGTGCGCCGCGAGCGCGACCTCCATGTCCACGCGCGCGAGCCGGCCGTCGGCCGTCCACCATGTGGAGCGGCCAGTGACGGGATCTCTGAACCGATTCCTCCAGAAAACGCGAATCAACGCGCGGGTGGAATCGTTCGTGAAATCGAAGATGACCGGAGCTCCCGCATCCGCCCACACGCCGAACGCTTCCCGCGCCTCGTTCACGAAAGCGGGCTCGAACGCCCACAGCCGCGATGACGGCTCGATCCAGACGCTCATGTACTCGGGAACGTTGCCGAAGCCGGAGCTTCTGTTCGCGATCACTTCCACGCGCCGGCAACAGGATTCCGGCGCCGGAGCCGGCTGCTGCTGCGCCCGCAACGACGCGGCTGGCGCGACGAGCGCGAGGAGGGCGACGATGAACGGGCGCATCATATTCACGCTAACGGAGGCCGGGCCGGCGGGCCAGTCGGGCCGCATCCGCGGGGGTGTCGAGGTCCAGCAATACCGCATCGAGCGGGATAATCATCAGCTCCGACAGGCGCTTCCGCAGCCACGGCCCCGCGCCGGAATCCCCGGTGAGCGTCAGCAGCTCTGGCACGTGCTCCCGGCCGAACAGCGCGGGTACGCCAGGCATGCCCTCATACCCTGAAGCGACGAGCCGCGCTCCGCCGAGGAAGGCCGTGATCAGCCGGCGAAGCACGTCGGCATCGATGAGCGGCTGATCGGCGAGCGTCACCAGCACGCCATCCCACCTGTCGTCCCGCAGCGCTGCGCGCAGCCCTGTCGCGAGCGAAGAGGCGAGTCCGCTCTCCCACGCAGGATTGAGCGCCACTGTCACACCCGCAAGACCAGCGAGCGCGGGCTCGATCTCGCCTGCATGCGCACCCAACACGACCACGACGGGATCGGCGCCGGCGTCGCGCGCGGCCGTCGCCGCGCGCGCGACGAGCGGCTGTCCCTCGTATGCGATCAACTGCTTGGGACGGCCCATGCGCGCCGACCCGCCCGCGGCGAGGATCACCGCGGCTATTCGCGATGTGTCGTCAGATCTCAGAGACCGTCCGCCGGCTCGACGTCGCGCTCGGGCCGGGCCGTCGGCGGAAGATCAGGCCGCCACCAGGGATCAGGCGCGGCCGGTTGGGGCTGCGCGGCGCTCACGTTGGCCGCGTCGATCCGCGCGAAGATGAAATTCTCCGAAGGCACGGGCGAGCCGGCCATCCGCCGCAGCATGGCGAGCTGGCCCGCGTGGGTCATCGCGTCCGACAAGGGGCCCTGCAGGAATTGCTGATCCGTGATCGTGGCCGTCAGCGTCGCGTCGGCGAAGTCGTCCCGCAGGCCTTCCAGCGTTTCATGGAAGCGGACAATCTCTTCCGCGAAAGTGGAGAGCGCTTCGGGGCTGAAAGAGCCTCCGTGAAAGAAAGTTCTGGCATACCCGAGCACGCTGGTCATGTGCCAGATCAGCTCGAACGGCGTGCGGCTATGCGCGCTTGCCCGAAAGTCCGCGAAGTGATCAGGCGCGTCGCGCACGGCCTTCTGGGTCCGATAGGCAAGAGCAGCGAGGAAATGCTGCAGCAGCCGCCGGGACTCGGTCACCGAGATACCGACTCGTGCAGCGCTGCGCGAGCATCGCGCAGATGGGCCGCCGTGCGACCGTGCAGCACGGCCGAAACTTCCGACACGATTGCCAGGGCGATTGCCTCCGGCCCGTCGCCGCCGATGTCGAGCCCCACGGGTCCGAACAGCGTTGCGGCGCCTGAAGGAATCTCCTCCCCGCGTGCCGCGAGCTCAGCCAGCATCCGCTCCGTCCTCGGCCGCGGCCCCAGCACTCCGACGTACGCGACGCCTGCCGTGATGAGGGCCTTTACATACTCGGCGTC
The DNA here is from genome assembly GCA_937867645.1 of uncultured Gemmatimonadota bacterium. Classification (GTDB taxonomy): domain Bacteria; phylum Gemmatimonadota; class Gemmatimonadetes; order Gemmatimonadales; family Gemmatimonadaceae; genus JACDCY01. The sequence goes on from CALMKE010000254.1 coordinate 12,991, forward strand.
GCGGGCGAAGTGGTGCGACATGACGACTGCTGCCGTGCGCTCCGTCAGCGCCACGACTTGCGTGAGCGCGGCGGGCTCCGCGCACTCGACGACCCGCGCGCCCGGAAAGCGCGCGGCGTGCGCTTCCGTCACCGGGCGGTGATCGACGAGCGTGACGCTCCATCCCAGTGCCGCGGCAAGGCGACAGACCGGCGCGGTATCCGGTCCGCTGCCGCACACGACCAACCGGATCGCCGGAGCCACGACCTCGAACGCGATCTGAGTGGATCCCACCTCATGCACCAGTCCACGGCGGCCAGCCGAGCGCGCCTCCTCGATGCGGCCGGCCGCGCCCGCGAGTGCCGCGCTGCCCGCCCAGTCGCCAACGGACACCGTCCCATCAACGGTGAACAGCGCCTGGGCGCCCACCGCGGGCTCATCACGCGACGCCGAAGACTTGCTCACGGTCGCGAGCACCGCCGGTTGACTGGCCGTCAGCGCGGTCGAGAGCATATCCGCGACGGCAATCGCCCGCGGGGGAGAAAGTGGCTGAAGGAGCACGTCGATCAGTCCGTTGCAGCCGAGGCCGAGTCCCCACACGGCGTCGTCGTCCGCGCGCGTGTCGTAGGAAACGACGCGGGGAATGCCGGTCGAGTGCACTTCCACCGCGTGCGCGCACAGATCGGATTCCAGGCAGCCGCCGCTCACCAGTCCGACGGTGGTGCCGTCAACGCGGATCAGCATTCGCGCGCCGACGCCGCCGTAGCTGGACCCGACCACCCGAACGACGGTCGCGAGCACGACGGTTTCGCCGGCGGTGGCGGCTCGTCTGAGCGACTCGGTGATCGCGATCAGGCTGCTCATGAATTTCAATGTGACGGGCCGCCGCGGTTCCGTCCAGCGGAAAGCGCGCGCTTGTCGGGTGGCGTCACGGTCGGCATCTTCCGCTTCGAACCCGCGGCCGCGCGCGCCGGCGTCGTCGTGTAACCAGCCACTGAGGCAGCTCACCGGAATGGCAGCAGTCGGGAAGAGCGTCGCGAGAAAGGACGGTATCGGCAAGGCGACCGGCGGGGCGAAATACGCCGACGATCTCACCTTTCCCGGGATGTTGTTCGGCCGCACCATCCGCTCCACCATCCCGCGGGGTCGCGTCCGGTCGGTGAAGCTGGACTTCGACACGGCCGGGTTCACGATCGTGGACCATCGCGACGTCCCCGCGAAGAACGCCGTGGACCTGATGTCGCAGGACCAGCCGTTCCTCGTCGAGACCGAAGTCCGGCACATGGCTGAGCCGATCCTGCTGCTGGCGCACGAGGACAAGGAAAAGCTCAGCGCGGCGCGCGTGGAGATCGAGTACGACGAGGAAGCGCCGCTGTTCGATCCGGAGCAATCGACGCAGGTCTTCAAGGCGATCGACATTGTGAAAGGAGACGTCGCCGCCGCGCTCGCGAAGGCGGACGTGATCGTCGAGGGCACGTACCGCACCGGCCACCAGGAGCACATCTACATCGAGCCCAATGGAGTGATCGCGGTGCCCGAGGATGGAGGCATCGCGATATACGGCTCGGTGCAATGTCCCTTCTACGTCATCAAGGCGCTGCGCTGCATGCTCGGCTCCGCGCACCCCAACGTGCGCGTGATTCAGACGGAGACCGGCGGTGGATTCGGCGGGAAGGAAGAGTATCCGTCCATTATCGCCGGGCACGCGGTTCTGCTCGCGCTCAAGTCGGGAAGGCCGGTGAAGATCATCTACGATCGCGTCGAGGACATGGTCGCGACGACGAAGCGGCATCCGGCGATCGTGCGGCATCGAACCGGGCTGACGCGCGACGGCAAGCTCGTAGCGATGGACGTGGACGTGCTGCTGGACGGCGGAGCCTACGTGACGCTGAGCCCGACCGTGCTCTCGCGTGGCTGCATTCACGCCGCCGGCCCGTACAGCTGCGACGACACGCGCATCCAGGGCCGCGCGGTGTTCACCAACACGCCGCCGAACGGAGCGTTCCGCGGTTTCGGCGCGCCGCAGACGGAGTTCGCCGTCGAGGTGCACATGGACCGGATCGCGGAGCAGCTGGGAATCGATCCCGTCGAGCTGCGGCGGATCAACGCGCTGCGTCCCGGCGACAGGACGGCCACCGGCCAGACGCTGCGCGATGATTGCAGCGCGCACATGGTGCTGGAAGAAGCCGTGAAGCGCACGGACTTCACGCGCAAGCGCCGTGAGTACAGGGGAACCAACCGCACGATCGGACTTTCGCTCTTCTATCATGGAGCCGGCTTTACCGGCGCGGGCGAGCGAAATCTCAAATCGAAAGCTCGGCTCGAGCTCACACTCACCGGAGTGCGCATCGCGACCGGCAGCACCGAGATCGGCCAGGGCACGCGCACGATGCACGCGCAGATCGTCACCGACGCGCTCGCGATTCCCTACGAGAGCGTCGAGGTCGCGCAGCCGGACACTTCCAGGGTCGCCGACAGCGGCCCGACCGTGGCGTCGCGGACGTGCATGGTCGTCGGAAAGATTCTCGAGGAATGCGCGCTCGAGATGAAGGAGAAGCTTGGCGGGCTCACTCCTGCCGAGTACTACGCGCGCAGCGGCGGGCTGACGGTCGAGCGGATGTACGAGCCGCCGGACTGGATCCAGTGGGACGACAACACCTATCTCGGCGACGCGTACGCCACGTACGGCTGGGGGTGCGACGTGGTGGAGCTGGAAGTGGACCCGGACACGTACGAAGTGCGGCCGCTCAGGATCACCGCGGTGCAGGAGTTCGGCCGCCCCATCCATCCGGCGCTCGCTCGCGGCCAGATCGAGGGAGGTACCGCGCAGGGGATGGGCTACGCGCTGCTGGAGCGCGTGGTGATGCGCGACGGCGCGATGGCCAACTCCACTCTGACCAACTACACCATCCCGACGACGCTGGACATGCCCGAAGTGGACGTGGTCATGCTGGAGAACCCGTATCCCGGGGGACCGTTCGGCGCCAAGGGACTGGGTGAGCTGCCGATGGACGGGCCCGCGCCGGCGGTGGTGAACGCGCTGCGGCACATGGGGCTCGACGTGCGCGAGATCCCCGCGACGCCGGAGCTCATCGCCGCGTGCGGTACGATCGCGTGAAGTTCACGTTGAACGGAGCGGTCCGGGACGTAGCGGCCCCGCCTGCGGCGCGGCTCATAGACGTGCTGCGGGAGGAATGCGGGTTGACCGGCACCAAGGAAGGGTGCGGCGAGGGAGAGTGCGGCGCGTGCACCGTGCTGGTGGACGGCGAGCCCGTGTGCTCCTGCATCGTTCCGGTAGCACAGGTCGCGGGCGCGGAAGTCACCACGATCGAGGGACTGAACGGCGAGCATCCGCTGCAGAAGCTGTTTATGGACGAGGTCGGCGCGCAGTGCGGCATCTGCACGCCCGGGATGATCATGGCGGCGCTCTCGCTCGGCCCGGCTCCCTCGCTCGACGACGTGCGCACCGCGCTCGCCGGGAATCTCTGCCGCTGCACGGGCTACTCTGCCATCTACCGTGCCGTCATGAAGTGGCGCGGCATGCCGATTCCTGAAACGGCCGGCGCAACTTGAGGACCGCGGTTTCGGAGCTCGATCTGCGCAGTACCGCGTCGCTCGACGACGCGTTGCGCATACTGCGGGACGAGCGCCGCACCCCGCTGGCGGGCGCGACCGATCTGTACGTAGGCCTCAACTTCGGTACGCTTCCACAGCGGGCCTTTCTCGATATCTGGGCTGTGGACGAGCTGCGCGGGGTGGCCGAGCGCGGCGACGCGCTCGTGCTGGGCGCGCTCGCTACTTACACGTCGCTCATTCGCTCGCCCCTGGTCCAGCGCCGGCTGCCGATGCTCGTCGAAGCGGCGCGGCAGGTTGGCGGCGTGCAGATACAGAACCGGGGAACCATCGGCGGCAACATCGCGAACGGCTCGCCGGCGGGCGACTCGCTGCCGGTGTTCGCCGCGGCGGACGCCGTGATCGTGCTGCGCAGCGCGGACAGCGAGCGGCGGATCCCGATCACGGAGTACTACACGGGGTATCGCGCGACCGTCATGCGTCCGGACGAGCTGATCGTCGCGATCGAGGTGCCGCCGGTCGAAGGACGGCAGTGGTTCCGGAAGGTTGGCACGCGGGCAGCGCAGGCGATCTCGAAGATCGTGGTGGCCGGCGTGCGCTCCGCGAAGCCGAGTGTTGCTTATGGCAGCGTCGCGCCCACCGTGGTCCGCGTTCCGCGGACGGAGGAGGCGCTCGCCGCCGGCGCGGGCATCGACGCCGCGGTCAGCGTTCTCGAGACCGAGATCAAGCCGATCGACGACATCAGATCCACCGCGGAGTATCGCCTGCGGGTGGCGACGAACCTGCTGCGGCGGTTCTGGGCCGAAACCGCCTGACGCCACGTGGGGAGTGAGCGACAGTAGCGCGCAGCTCGTGATCCGCGGCCGGCGGGTGGCGACGGCGGACGGCGTTCGCGCCGCGTCTATCCACGTTCGAGGCGGCCGCATCACCAGAGTAGGCACATGGGACGATGCGCCCCCGGGCGTGGAGATCGCGGATGCCGGTGATTTCCTGGTGATGCCCGGCGTCGTGGACACGCACGTGCACGTCAACGAGCCAGGACGCGCAAACTGGGAAGGATTCGAGACGGCGACGCGCGCGGCCGCGGCCGGCGGAATCACGACGCTGCTCGACATGCCGCTCAACTCGATTCCCGCGACGACCACGGTCGCGGCGTTCGACTCCAAGCGCAACGCGGCGCGCGGGAAGACCACCGTAAACGTGGAATTCATCGGCGGAGTGGTGCCGGGAAACACGCCGCACCTGGAAGGCCTGCGCGACGCCGGTGTGCGCGCCTTCAAATGCTTCCTCTCGCCTTCCGGCGTGGACGAATTCCGCAACGTGACCGAGCGCGACCTGAGCACGGCGTTTCCCGTGCTCGCCCGGCTCGGCCTGCCGTTGATGGTTCACGCCGAAGATCCGGCGCTCCTCCGCGCCGGCGAGAACTCCGCGTCGTACGCGGACTACCTGGCGTCGCGCCCGATCGAAGCGGAGCACGCCGCGATCGAGCTGCTGGTGGCGTTGATGAGCCGCGCCCGCGCGCCCGTCCACATCGTGCACCTGTCGTCCGCCACGTCCCTGCCGCTCATTCGCGCCGCGAGGGAGCGCGGCCTGCCGCTGACCGTCGAGACGTGCCCGCATTATCTCACCTTCGCGGCGGAAGAAATTCCCGACGGCGCGACGGAGTACAAATGCGCTCCTCCGATCCGCCCGGCCGCGGAGCGGGAAGCGCTCTGGCGGGCATTGCTCGAAGGTGAGATCGACCTGGTGGCGTCGGATCACTCGCCGTGCCCGCCGAACATGAAGCGCACTCACGGCGACTTTTTTTCGGCGTGGGGAGGGATCGCCTCGCTGCAGGTCTCGCTGTCAGCGGTGTGGACCGGCGCGCGCCCGCGCGGCGCGAGACCCGAGCGCCTCGCGCAGTGGATGAGCGCGGCGCCGGCGAAGCTCGCCGGACTCGGCCATCGCAAGGGCGCGATCGCGGAAGGCTACGACGCCGACCTGGTCATCTGGGATCCGGAAGCCAGCTATGAGGTCGATCCCGCGAAGCTGCTGCACCGCCACGCGGTCACCCCGTACGCGTGGCGGGAGCTGTTCGGTGTCGTGCGCGCCACGTACGTCGGCGGACGACGGGTCTTCGACGGCTAGCGCGACTCCGGGACTGCCGCGGGCGCGCCGACCAGCGAGCGGGCGCGAGTCAGCGCATCGTCCAGGTTGGAGAAGATGTTCTCCCGCCCGATCTCGTCGAGCACCGGCGAGCCGGTGAGCGCCACGAGCGGCTGCATGTGCACGTCCGCGAGCAGCACCGTCGTGCCTTCCTTCCGGCTGCGGTGCACCACGTCCTTGAGCGCGTGCATGCCCGTCGAGTCGAGCGCGAGGACGTCGCGCATCCGGATTACGAGCACGTCGGGCTTGTCGGCGATCTGCTCGAGCGTCGCCTTGAACATCTCGGCGGCTCCGAAGAAGAACGGACCGTTGATTTCGTAAACCTCCACGCCCCGCGGAATGGGCCTGCGCCGAATGCCGTTGGGATCGGTCTGATATAGGTCGCCGCCGATCTCGTCAGGCAGCCCTTCCTCGCTCAGCTCCCTGGTCACCGCGCTGATGTTCGTGACCTCGGCCATCCGGCGGATGAACAGGAACGCGGCGAGAACCATGCCGACGCTTATCGCTACGGTGAGATCCACCAGCACCGTAAGAGAAAACGTCGTCAACAGCACGAGTACGTCGCTCTTGGGCGAGCGCAGCTCCGCGAGAAACGTCCGCCAGCCGCTCATGTGGTAGCTCACCACCAGCAGGATCGCCGCCAGCGCCGCCATTGGAATCAGCGACACCCACTTCCCGACGAACAGCGTGATGAGCAGAAGAGTGATCGCGTGGACGATTCCGGCAACCGGCGTTCTGCCGCCGTTCTTGACGTTCGTCGCGGTGCGCGCGAGGGCGCCGGTTGCGGGGATGCCGCCGAACAGCGGGGTGATCATGTTCGCGACGCCTTGCGCGATCAGCTCCATGTTCGAGCGGTGCCGCCCGCCGATCATCCCGTCCGCCACCACCGCGGAGAGCAGCGATTCGATCGCCGCCAGCAGCGCGATCGTGAACGCCGGTCCGACGAGCGCGGTGATGGTCTCGAACGAGAGGCGAGGCAGCTCCGCGGGCGGGAACGAAGTGCTGAGCTCTCCGAACCGGCTTCCAATCGTCTCCACGGGCAGGTCCATGAGCCGCGCGGCCGCGGTCGCCACGAGCAGGCCCACGAACATCCCGGGTATCCTGCGATTCACTTTCGGCCAGAGGAAGATCACTGCGAGAGTGAGAGCCGACACCCCGACAGCGGCTGGCGTGAAGCCCACGGAGTCGGACGCGTACGCGCTCCATTTCCCGACGAAGTCCGCGGGCACCGTTCCCATCTCGAGGCCGAGCAGGTCCTTGACCTCGCCCGAGAAGATGATGACCGCGATTCCCGCGGTAAATCCGGTGATGACCGGGTGCGGAATGAACTTCACCATCCCGCCGAGCTTGGCGACGCCCATGATCACCAGGATCACGCCGGCCATGAACGTCGCGATCGTGAGGCCGGCGATGCCGTGCTGCTGCACGATCCCGTACACGATCACGACGAAGGCGCCGGTCGGCCCGCCGATCTGCACCCGCGATCCGCCGAGGGCGCTGATCAGGAATCCGGCGATGACCGCGGTCCACAATCCCCGGTCGGGAGTAACTCCGCTCGCGACAGCGAACGCGATCGCCAGCGGCAGCGCGACGACGCCCACGATCATGCCGGCGATCGTGTCGGACAGCAGCTGCGCGCGATCGTATGTCTTGAGAGCGGTGACGATCTTCGGTACGAACATGGGAGAAACGTACCATTACATTACGGCCGATGACTGCCCACGACCCGGCGCGGCAGACTGCCGCGCAAGCTTTCACCGAGCTGCCGGACCTGGCCGCGGAGCGATTCGGCGGCGAGGTGATAGCCGCCAACGACGATTTCTTCGCGCCCAAGGAGTCGCTGGTCAAAGCCGGCAAGCCCGAGTGGCGCGAAGGGGAGTACACGGACCGCGGCAAGTGGATGGACGGGTGGGAGACGCGCCGCCGGCGCTCCCCCGGCCACGACTGGGCGATCGTGAAGCTGGGGATCCCGGGAATCGTTCGCGGCGTCGTGATAGACACGAGCTACTTCACCGGGAACTTTCCCGAGCACGCGAGCATTGACGCGTGCGCGGTGGATGGCACCCTCCCGGGCGACCGCATGGCGCGCGACGACATCCCGTGGAAGCCGCTGCTGGCGAAGTCCCCGCTCGAGGGCGACGCGCTGAACCCGTTCGGGATAGACGGCGCCGAGCGCGTCACGCATCTCCGGCTGAATATTTTCCCCGACGGCGGCGTCGCGCGGCTCCGCGTGCACGGCGAAGTCGTTCCCGACGAGCGGATGTTCGCCGAGGGCGCGGCGGTGGATCTCGCGGCGATGGCCAACGGCGGCTTCGTCGTCTCGTGCAGCGACATGCATTACGGAAACCGGCAGAACCTGATCATCCCCGGGCGCTCCACGCACATGGGCGACGGTTGGGAGACGAAACGCCGCCGCGGGCCCGGCCACGACTGGTCCATCATCCGCCTGGCGCGGCGCGGAGTGATCGAGCGCATCGAGCTGGATACGGACCACTTCAAGGGAAATGCGCCCGGTAGCGCGATGCTCGAGAGCTGCGACGTGAGCGGCTCCTTCGACGCCGACTCGGCGAAGTGGGAGCCGCTGCTCCCGCAGACGCCGCTCGACGCCGACGCGCAACACCGCTGGAGCGACCTTCCGGCGAGGCCGGCGACCCACGTGCGCCTGAACATCTATCCGGATGGCGGCGTCGCGAGGCTGCGTCTGTTCGGACGGGCGACGGGATGAGCTCGACCGTCGCGCAGCTCGACGGGATGGCTCCGGACCGGGCCTCGCAGCTGCTCAGTGACTGCTGCGGCGCGACGCGCTGGGTTTCGGCGATGGTCGCGCGCCGCCCGTTCGGATCGATGGAGCGGCTGCTGACCGCCGCCGATGAAGTCTGGCGGTCGCTGGAGCCCGACGATTGGCGCGAAGCGTTTTCGCATCACCCGCGGATCGGCGAGCGCGGGAGCGCGGCGCGGCAGAGCGAGCGCGGCGCGGCGTGGGCCGCCGGCGAGCAGGCCGGCGTTGGAGGCGCGGGCGACGAGACTCGCCGCGCGCTGGAGCGCGCGAACCAGGAGTACGAGCGGCGCTTCGGTTACATCTACATAGTCTGCGCCACCGGCAGAACAGCGGAGGAGCTGCTCGCGGACGCCACTGCGCGCCTGAGCAACGACCCCCGGACGGAGCTGGCGGTGGCCGCGGAGGAGCAGCGCAAGATCATGCGATTAAGATTGGAGAAACTGCTCGGACAAGGAGACCCAGCGTGAGCACCGTCAGCACCCACGTCCTCGACACTTCGCTGGGCAAGCCAGCCGAGGGAGTCAGGATCACTCTGGAGCGCGGAGCCGACATACTGGCGACCGGGATAACGAACGCGGACGGCCGTGTTCCGGAATTCCGCGATGGACCTGCCCTGGACGAAGGCGTGTACCGACTGCGGTATCTGATCGCGGAGTACTTCGCGCGGTCCGGGCGCGAGACCTTCTATTCGGAGATCACGGTCAATTTCGCGATCGAGGGCAACGAGCACTACCACGTCCCGCTGCTGCTCAGTCCCTTCGGCTACTCGACGTATCGGGGAAGCTGAGCGCTCCGGCGCGCGCTAGCGCCGGGCTGCCCAGCGGCCCAGCAGCGCGCGTTCCGCGTCGGTTATCGCCGTCCGGTTGGCCGGCGGCATCGTGCGCGTCACGACCGCCCGCTCGTGAATTCGCGGCGCGCGCGCTTCGATTTCCGCCGGAGTGTCGAACTTCACTCCGCCGGGCGCAGCGCCGAAGCTGCGGTCGCTCGGATGCGCGGAATGGCAGACCGTGCAGCGCCGGTCGATGACGCTGCGCACGTCGGCGAAAGTGACCGGCGCGGACGAATCCGCCTCGATAGGTGCGACCGCGCCCGCGCGCATCACGGTGTACAGGCCCACCACGCCAAGCACCATGGTGCCAGCGAGCACGATGCGCCACGAGGTCAGTGTGTAGCGAATGTTGAGCACGTGCCTCACCGCGGCTCCACCGGCGGCGAGAATCAGCAGCAGCAGCCAGCTGAGGCGGCTCGCGTACACGGCCGGAAAATGGCTGCTGACCATCAGCACGATCACGGGAAAGACGAAGTAATTGTTGTGAATCGACACGCGTTTGGCGCGCGCGCTGACCGCGGCGTCGGCGATCTTCCCCTCGCCGATCGACGCGACGAGCTGGCGCTGGGAGGGCACGATGGTGTGCGCCACGTTCATCGCCATGATCGTTCCCAGCATCGCGCCGACGTGCAGAAACGCCGCGCGGCCGCTCAACAGCTGCGTCAGCGCGATGGAGATCCCCGTGAGCCCCGCCAGCCAGATCGCCGCCGAAGCGCGCGGCGCGCGGGCCGCGAGTCCTCGCTGCATCGCGTCGTACAGCGCCGCGCCCAGAACGATCGCGCCGATTCCGATGAGGACGGCCTGGGTGTGGCTGATTTGCGCGACTCCGGGATCCGCCATCGCTGCGCGTCCGCCGGCCCAGTACACCGCGATGAGAAGCACCAGGCCGCTGCCCCACGTCGTCATGGCCTGCACGACGAACCAGTGCAGCGGCCGCGGAAGCGGCCGTCCTCCGAGGAGCGTCTTGTCCACGTAATAGAACGCCCCGCTGTGCAGCAGCCAGATCTCGCCGAGCGAGCCGGGCGCCGCGTCCGGGGATGGCTCGAGGTTCCGGTCGAGCCAGTTGAAGAGCAGCGAGTTGCCGACCCACATGATCCCGGCAATCACGTGAATCCATCGCGCGATCAGATCGATCAGTTCCAGGGCCGTTGAACTCATGCGAAGCTGCCCAGCGTTGGCTCCAATGGCGGACGGTTGGGCAAAGCTACGTGGCCTGATGTTTTCCGACAACGGATGAAGGCGTATCTTTGCGGCGCGATCGCTACCGACGAGGTTCCGCTTGACCGACCAATTGCTTGAGCGCTTTCAAAAAACGCTGGGATCCACTTACACGTTCGAGCGGGAGATCGGGGGCGGCGGCATGTCGCGCGTATTCATCGCCAATGACAACCGGCTCGGTCGCCGGGTCGCGGTAAAGATCCTCACGCCGGAGCTGGCGGCGGGAGTGAGTGCCTCGCGATTCGAGCGCGAGATGCAGCTCGCGGCCAATCTGCAGCAGGCGAACATCGTTCCACTACTAGCCGCCGGAGACGTCGACGGCTTGCCGTATTATACGATGCCATTCGTTGACGGACTGTCGTTGCGCGATCGCCTGACGGGTAAAACCGCGATGTCGATCTCGGAGTCCGTTTCCGTGCTCCGCGACATCGCCCGGGCGCTGGCGTACGCGCATGGGCACGGAATCGTGCATCGCGACATCAAGCCCGAGAACATCCTCCTTTCGGGAGGCGCGGCGGTCGTGACCGATTTTGGAATCGCCAAGGCGCTATCCGCTTCGCGAACCGAAGCTCGGGCGGGCACGTTTACACAACTGGGCACGTCCATCGGCACGCCGGCCTATATGGCGCCGGAGCAGGCGGCGGGAGATCCGGGCACGGATCACCGCGCGGACATCTACGCGTTCGGCTGCCTCGCCTACGAGATGCTTACGGGTGCTCCGCCGTTCGGGACGCGCGCGTCGCATCAGCTGTTCGCCGCCCACATTTCCGAGAAACCGGTTCCGCTGGCGGAGAAGCGCAGCGACGTGCCCCGTGGTCTGGCGGAGCTCGTGATGCGCTGCCTGGAGAAGGAACCCGGGAAACGGCCTCAATCGGCATCCGAAATCCTACACACCCTCGACACGCTGAGTACGGGAGGCCATGCCGCGTCGGTGGCAGCTCGGAGGCGTTGGAAGATCGCCGCCGTGGTGAGCGGTTTGATCATCGTCGGAACCTTACTCGCGTGGCGCTATCTCCTCCCAGGCTCGACGAGCAGGCGGTCCGCCTCCGGGGATGGAGTGCGGTCGATCGCCGTAGTGCCATTCTCCGTTGTGGGCGGCGATACGGCTTCCGCATACTTCGCCAACGGAATGAGCGACGAGATCGCCGGGGTCCTCGCCAAAGTTCCCGAACTCCGGCTTGCGTCCCGCCGTTCAGTAGACGTGGTGTCCGCACGACGGCTCTCGCCGCAGGAGATGGGAAAACAGCTCGGTGTCGAGTCCCTTCTCGAGGGCACGGTACGCCGGGCAGGAAACCAATTGCGCGTCAGGGTCCAGCTCACTGGCGCCGGCGACGGCATCGTTCGCTGGTCGCAGTCGTATGACAGGGCTGCCAGCGACGCGTTCCAGCTGCAGGATGAGATCGCGGGCGCGATTGCCAACGAGTTGCGCGTTGTGCTCGCCGGCGAATCTCTCGCTTCGGCGCGGGCCGGCCGGACGGCTAGCTCGGCTGCCTACGACCTCTACCTGCGCGGGCGGCACGCGGCAAACACCGGTACCGAGCAGGGCCTCCGGCTTGCCCTCGATTTTTATCAGCAGGCGCTCGTCGCCGATCCGGGTTTTGCCAAGGCGCACGCCGGCATTGGCTTCGCCTGGCTGTTCCTCGCCGACGCCTATGTTCCTTCGGTCGAGGCGTATCCCATTGCGCGCGAGGCCGCTTCGCGCGCGCTGGCGCTCGACAGCCTCCTTGCCGACGCGCATGGTGTGTATGGCTACGCGACCGTAGCGATGACATGGTCCGGAACCGGCCTCGCTTCATTGCGCCGAGCGGTCCAACTCGACCCCAATTCGGCGGACCTGCACTTCCTGTATGGGAACGCCCTATGCTTGTTGGGACCTCTGCGTTGCTCGGAGGGAGTGCGCGAAGCGCGGCAAGCCGTAAAGCTAGATCCTCTCTCGGCTGTGCCTCGGTGGGGGCTGACATTGGCGTTGTATTACACGGGCCGGTACGATGAAGCCATCGAGACCCAGCGCGCGTTGCGCGCTCTGGATCCGACGTTCTTCTATATCGATGACATGGGCGCGGCAAGCCTGCGCGAAAAAGGGGAATTCGATCGCGCGATCGAGCAGTACCGGCAGGTGCAGGGCCTCTCGGATGTGCCTCTGCACGGGCTCGCGGTTACATACGCCCGGATGGGACGGGTAGAAGAGGCGCGCCGTATCGCTCGTGAGCTGGAGCGCATGCGTGCGCAGAAACACGTCCTGCCCGATGCCATTGCGATGATATACGCCAACGTCGGGGATCGGGACCGCGCCTTCGAGTGGCTGGATCGGGCCCGCAACGAGCGCTCCGCGCTCTATCCGGGGATCACAGTTTTGCCGGAATACGCCCCGATTCGTGGCGACCCACGTTTCGCCGCTCTTGTGCGCGAGCTTCGATCGCGCTGACAACCTGCGGTCGCGGTTATGCCTTTCCGTGCATGATCTTCACGAAGGAGCGGCCGCGGAAGTCATCCTCCGTCAGGCCGGTCATCTGCAGAGCCTCCGCTTCCGTGATCGCGCCCGAGTTGATCCCGCGCAGGAAGAAATTGAGCAGTCCCTGACCGGTGGCCGCGTCGTCGAATACGTCCCCCACGAGCGTGGCCTGCGCCGCCTTGCCCACGAAGTTCCTGAGCCGGACCCCCGCGGCATCAATGCCGTCGAGGAAAAAGCTGTACAGCGCGGCATAGCGCGTGACGAGCTGCGCGGGATGGAGATCCCATCCCTGATAAAACCCACCCGCGAGCGAATGCCGCACGTCGTCGAAGTGCAGGCGCCACGCCGCGTGCACGCTGGCGGCGTTCTCCGCCTGCTGCGCCTTCGTGAGCGGAGGACCGCCTTTCGCTTCCCGGTGCACGGGTACCGGCATCACGGTCGTCGAGCCGTCGGACAACCACACGGCGGTACCGGCGAACGCTACCTGCATGAAGTGCTTGGCGAACTCGCACGACGGATGCTGCATGCGCTGATACGCGGCCGTGATGTTCACGCCCGCCGTGTAGTCGTACGTTCCGAAATGGGCGCCGCGGAGCCGGCCGTCCGAGACGTCCAGCAGCCGCGGCAGCAGCGAGCGGCCGCTCGAGTCCAGCACTATCTGCGGAGTCTCCACCATCGCCTCGAACTCGAGCGTTCCGGCCGGCAGCCCCAGCTTCCGCTCCAGCTGCCGCAGCACCGACACGGTGAACTCGACCTGCTCGATGATGGTGATCTTCGGGATCGTGACGATCCACCGTTCGGGCATTCCGCCCGCTTCCGCCAGCGCGGTGTACACCAGGTCGAGAGTTCGAATGCTTCGGTTGCGCAGCTCCTCGTTGAGCGGCTTGATCCGCATGCCGATGAATGGGGACAGCGTTCCGTCACGCATTCCTACGGCCAGCTCGCGCGCGACAGCCGCGGCATGCCCGTCCTCTTCGGCATCCGGGCGGTTGCCGTACCCATCTTCGAAGTCGATGCGGAAGTCTTCGATCGGCTCGCGCGCGAGCTTGTCGCGGACGCGCCGGTCGATCGCGGCGAGCGCCGGGTGATCGGAGATGTCCAGCGCGCGGCCGAGCGCGGCCGCGTCGGGCGCGTACGCGTCCATGGCCCGCAGCGCGATCGCGCCCAGCTTCGGGACGGTGTCCGCGGCGAACAGCTGCGCGCCCCCGTACATGGTGTGAACGGGCTGCCTGCCCGGCCCTTCACCGGGATGCGATTTCGCGAACGAGAGATTGGCCTCGCGCAGCGCCGCGACGGCATCGGCGAGCATGCCGGGATCGAGCGACGTCGTCATCCGTTGTACACCATGCCGCCTTTCGCCCGGTACAGCTCCAGCACCTCGCGGGCCTCCTTGCGGAGCACGTTGCGGTCGATGGTGATCCCGCGATCCTCCAGGTACTTGTACGACTCCGGGAAGACGGGCCCTTCCTCGAAGTTGAGCCGGGAGGCGTCCTCGCGCGCGGCCCCGTACACCACGCGCTTCACGCCGCTCCAGAGAGTAGCGCCGAGACACATCGCGCAGGGCTCGCACGACGTGAACAGCTCGTGCGGCGGGAGCGTCGGCGCTGCCAGCGTGTACGACCCGACGCGCTGCTGCGCCAGCATGAAGGCGACGATCTCCGCGTGCAGCGCGCAGTTGTTGTGGCGCACAACGCTGTTCATGCCGACGGAGACCGGCCTTCCGCTGGCCTGGTCGAAGATCGCCGCGCCGAACGGCCCGCCGGTTCCGCGCTCCACGTTCTCCCGCGAGATGGCGATTGCCAGCGACATGCGCTCGCTGTCGGTGCGGTAGGCGCGGCGCCAATCCACTACCGAGTCCACCCAATCGGGGTACTCCACGTGGATCACGGGGTGTTTCCGGTCTTGTTTCACAGCGGGGAATGTTGTCGCTTTGATAAGCTCCGCGAAAGGCGCGGAACGACTTGAATTTCCGGAACGGAAATAGCTCCCAGGCCACTCATGCTGAAGACTCCCGCCTACGCCGCCGCCTCGAAGACCTCACGCCTCGGACCGCTCGCCATAGACCGCCGCGAGCCGGGCCCGCGCGACGTGCTGATAGACATCGCCTTCTGCGGCGTCTGCCACTCGGACATTCACCAGGTGCGGGACGAGTGGGGCGGCTCGATCTACCCGATGGTGCCGGGGCACGAGATCGTCGGCACCGTGGCGAAGATCGGGGACAAGGTAACTCGCTGGCACATTGGCGACGTGGTCGGCGTCGGCTGCTTCGTGGATTCGTGCAGGCAGTGCGCGGCATGCAGGGCCGGCGAGGAGCAGTACTGCGAGAACGGAATGACACCGACGTACAACGGCCGCGAGCGGGACGGGAAGACGCCGACATTCGGCGGTTACTCCACCCGAATAACGGTGAACGAGGACTACGTGGTGCGGATCCCGGACGGGATCGCGCTCGAGGGCGCCGCGCCGCTGCTGTGCGCGGGGATCACGACTTACTCGCCCCTCCGGCACTTCGGCGTCAAGGCCGGCGACAAGGTGGCTATCGTCGGACTCGGCGGGCTGGGCCACATGGGCGTGAAGCTCGCGAAGGCGATGGGAGCGCACGTCACGGTCCTCAGCCACACGCCGGGAAAGCGCGAAGACGCGCTGCAGCTCGGCGCCGACGACTTTCTGGCGACCAACGATCCCAAGGTCCTGGCGCAGAACAAGAACCGCTTCGATTTCATTCTCGACACGGTGTCGGCGACGCATGACTACAACGCCTACCTCCGCATGCTGCGGCTGGATGGGATCATGGTGCTCGTCGGCATTCCCGATCCGTCGCCCGTGTCGGCGAGCCCGCTGGTGTCGCGCCGGCGCCGCCTTGCGGGATCTTCCATCGGCGGGATCCGCGAGACGCAGGAGATGCTGGACTTCTGCGCCGATCACGGCCTGCAGGCCGACGTCGAGGTCATCGCGATCGACGACATCAACGAGGCCTACGAGCGGATGCTCCGGAGCGACGTACGGTACCGGTTCGTGATAGACGCTTCCACGATTCACGGCGGTTGAGACCACGCGCGTAGGCCACGGCCGGCAGTGACCGCTCCCGGAGCAACGCTCGCGCTCGGACTGCGCGAGAACTGGCGGCAGTTCTGGCTGCTGGTGCTCGTCAACGCGTTCGTGGGGGCGATGGTGGGGCTCGAGCGCACCGTGCTTCCGTTGCTTGCGGAAGCGGAGTTCGGCGTGGCGAGCAAGAGCGCGGCGCTGTCGTTCATCGCGACGTTCGGCATCGTCAAGGCGCTGACCAACTTCTTCGCCGGGCGACTGGGCGACAGATATGGCCGCAGGCGAGTGCTGCTCGCGGGCTGGTTGTTCGCGCTGCCGGTTCCGCTCATCGTCATCTGGGCGCCCACCTGGTCCTGGATCGTCTTCGCCAACGTACTGTTGGGAATAAACCAGGGACTCACCTGGTCCACCACGATCATCATGAAGATCGATCTCGTCGGCCCGAAGCGGCGCGGATTCGCCATGGGTCTCAACGAGTTTGCCGGCTACCTCGCCGTGGCGTTCGCCGCGCTGGGTACCGGCTACATCGCCGCGGCGTACGGTTT
>CALMKE010000255.1 GCA_937867645.1 uncultured Gemmatimonadota bacterium
TTGCCTCGAACGAGTTTACCTGGATCGATTGCGGACTATGTGGCGTCACGCGGATAAGATCTGCGACGTAAAGCGCGGGAGTCTTGTCAATAGGTGTGTAAACGAGCGTCAGGCGGCGAGCTGTTCTCGGGTGTCATTGATGACGACGCGCACGCCGTCCCTGTATTCGATTCCTTCATGGACTTCGGCCAGGAGATGCGGCGCGTTGAGCCTCCGCATGCGCTGCTCCACGACCAGTAACATCTTCCAGATCAGCGCGGTCGCGTTCTCGACCTTCTTGAATCGCTTCGCCGCTCCCGTGCGAAGCCGCACGGCCGCAAAGGGTGACTCGATCACGTTGGTCGTCCGGATGTGATTCCAGTGCTCCCTCGGGAACGCGTAGTAGCTGACCATCCGCTCCCAGTCGCGCTCTAATCTCTCGACCGCCTTCGGGAACACTCGCTCGTAGGACTTCCTGAAGTCTCGCTTGAGTCGCTCGGCCAAAGCCTGGCTCTCAGCTGCCACGATCCGTTGCAGACATCCCTTCACCTCGGCCTGGCGCTTGAGCGGCACTACGTCCAGCACATTCCTAAGCTTGTGATTCCAGCACCTCTGCTCCGTTGATTCCGGGTACACCGCGCGGAGCGCACCCCAGATCCCGAGGTGCCCGTCAGCGACGGTGAGCCTGGGAGCGCGGAGCCCGCGCTTCTTTAGATCACGCAGCACCCCGGACCAGCTCTCCACGGACTCCCGCTGCCCGCTCTCGACCGCGAGGATGATCTTCTCTCCCTCCGCCGTCGCCCCGATCACGACCAGCAGCGCGGCCTTCGAGTCCTCGAGCCCGGCCTTCACGTAGATTCCGTCGGCCCAGAGATACACGAGCTTGATCTCCGAGAGATCGCGCCTCGCCCACGTGTCGTACTGGCGCTGCCAGTCTTGCTTCAGGCGAAGGATCGAGCTCGGGCTCAAGGGCGCGCCGTCTCCCAAGAGGCCGCGGAGCGCCAGCTCGAAGTCCCCGAGCGAGAGCCCATGCAGGTACAGCTCCGGCAGTAGTGAGCCCACCTCCTCCGTCCGCCGCTGGAAGAGCGGCAGGAGCCGGCTCGTGAAGCGCTCCTCCAAGTCCCGCACCCTCGGACGGCGCACCGTGATCGTGCCACCCGAGCAGGAGAGTTTCCGTTCCTTCCCGTAACCGTTGCGATAGCCGAAAGCTGAAGCTCCAGTACTACCTTCCGCGCCCCGGCGTTCCGACTTCTTCCGGCCAAGTAATTCATCTACCTCTTCCTCGAGCAATCTCTGGACGAACCGCTGCATCTCCCCTCTGGCGTAGCGCTCGAGGTCCGGCCACACCGGACTACTCTCCGGCCTTGACTCCCCGGCCACTTGCACGATCTTCTTCATTAGGCGGTGGCTCCTTTTCGTTATCCGGGATTCTCCCGGAGGGTGATTGGTCTCACCCGAGAAGGTAGTCACCGCCTTTCACTTGTTTCCACACTTTTAGACAATAGCTCCAAAATTACGATCAAAGGCAAGAAGCCAAAGAGGGGCGAGCGCATGACTAAGGGCACGCGATGGCGGCTAGCTGCGGTCAGCGGCCGCAAACGGGTATTCGTAGGTACGCTCCTCCACACCTTGAACTTTGGCAATAAGCGGCTGGCAATTTTTAGCGTGCCGAAGTAGGAGATCGCCTCGGTGATGGCGATGATCGAGCTCGAGGTAGATTGCCCCGACCCCGTGTCGCTCATGCGTTCGGCCCGTAGGCTGCGATGAAGCGGATCTACGCACCCACTACTGGCCCGAAGGACTGGAAGCGACTGCTCGCCAGACCGGATCGACATTGGAAGGCCATGTTTTCCGCCATGAGTGTCGCTCAGTCGTGGGAAGCAGCCGACGATGCGCTCCCGCGCGAGATCGCAGATCTTCTCAACACGAGCGATGACAGCGATCTCCATGGTGCGGAATTGCTTCTCGCGATCCCGGAGTACCAAGTTGAATTACCAGGCGGCTCGCGCTCTACGCAGACCGATGTGTTTGCCCTGGTGCGGACGCGGGCTAGCCTGGCTGCCCTCGCTGTAGAAGGCAAGGTTGATGAGACTTTTGGTCCCACAGTTGCAGCCAAGCGATCCGAAGGAGCAGGCGCCCGATTGTCCTTCTTGCATGAACTGCTCGGGCTTGATGCGACCGCCACGGCGAACCTTCGGTACCAATTGCTCCACCGAACTGCGGCTGCCGTTATCTTGGCGCAGCGTTTTCGGGCGGACTCGGCGCTTCTGGTTGTCCAATCATTCAGCCCGGAGGACCGATGGATCGAGGAGTTCGAGCGGTTTTCGTCAGCCCTCGGTGTGCAGGCCCGCAAGGGCTTCATTGTGCTCACTGGTGAGGTGGGCACAGGCAAAACAACCATGCTTGAGTGCTTGCGTGATTGGCTGACGCAGCAATCCGTAGAATTTGCCTACCTGTTTAACTCCCGCGTCAACTCCGATCAGT
>CALMKE010000256.1 GCA_937867645.1 uncultured Gemmatimonadota bacterium
CCCGCCCGCACGGCGTATTTCTCCAGACTTCGCCAGCCCGGCGTGGTCTTGCGCGTGTCGAGTATCTTCGCGCCGGTTCCCTGCACGGCGGCCACGAACTTCGCCGTGAGCGTGGCGATCCCGGACAGCCTCTGGAGGAAATTCAGCGCCACTCGCTCGGCGGACAGCAATCCGCGCGCGCTGCCACTGAGCGCGACGAACACGGAACCGGGGGCCACGGTGCGTCCGTCCTCACCATCCACGCGGATGGTCACGCGCGGGTTGAGCTGGCGAAACGCCTCGAGCGCCAGCGGCAGGCCCGCTATGACCCCCGCCCTTCTCGCCACGAGCCGGCAACGGGCGCGCCGATCCGACACCACGGTCGCGATCGTCGTCACGTCATCGAAGGCGCCGTCTTCCTCGAGCGCCGCGCGGACCAGCTTCGTGGTCTCACGCCGGTTGAGCGGGAAGAGAACTCCCTCGTCCGGTCTCTCGACCTTCCGGCGCTGTGGCTGGCGGCGGCGCGGCGAACTCATGCCTATCAGCCGCGCAAGAGTCGTGCTTCTATCACTCCCCCGGATCCGCGCTGGTCGGGACGGGGGAAAGCGCCGTCTGTCCCCCGATCGCGATCATGCGCTCGATCGCCCTGCGCGCGCGCGCCGCCACGTGCGGCGGAACCGTGATCTCGTGCTGCATCTCCTGCAGAGCGAGAAACACCTTGGAGAGCGTCGTGACCTTCATGTACGCGCACACCGCGCGCTCGTTGGCGGCGAAGAAAGTCTTGTCCGGATTTTCGCGCCGGAGGCGGTGCAAGATCCCCACTTCGGTCGCGACGATGAACTCGCTGGCCGGAGACTGGGCCGGACGCCGGATCATCCCTTCCGTCGAGAGGATCTGCATCCCCTCCGCGCTGACCGCGCCGGCGGATACCGCTTCCACCACGCTGGAAGCGCAGCCACACTCGGGGTGGATGAGGAACTCCGCGCCGGGATGCGCCACGCGCGTCAGGTTGATGTGCTCCGGGTCGATCCCCGCGTGCACGTGACACTCGCCCATCCACACGTGGATGTTCTCCCGGCCCGACACCCGCCTGACATGCGCGCCCAGAAACATGTCCGGGAGAAAGAGGATCTCCTTCTCCGCCGGGATGGAGTTGATGACCTCCACCGCGTTCCCCGACGTGCAGCAGTAATCGCTTTCCGCCTTCACCTCTGCCGTCGTGTTCACGTAAGACACCACCACGGCGCCGGGATGCTCCGCTTTCCACGCGCGCAGCTGCCCGGCATCGATGCTCGCCGCGAGCGAGCACCCGGCGGCGAGATCCGGCAGCAGCACCGTCTTGTCCGGCGACAGGATCTTCGCGGTCTCCGCCATGAAATGCACGCCGCAGAACACGATCACGTCCGCCTTCGTGCGCGCTGCCTCGCGGCTCAAGCCGAGCGAATCGCCCACGTAGTCCGCCACGTCCTGAACTTCGGAGCGCTCGTAGTTGTGCGCGAGGATGACCGCGTTCTTCCTCCGCGCCAGCTCCCTGATCTCGGCCTGCAGCGCCGCCACGTCCGGCTCCGCGATGACTACCATGTGATGTGCTTCCCTCGCCATTTCTGCTTGGGGCGCGGGAAGTCGCTGCGGAAGTGTCCGCCGCGCGACTCCCGCCGGAGCAGGGCCGCGCCCGCTATGAGCCTGCCGGTAGCTATCAGGTTAGCCTCCTCGGTTGCGCCTGCGGGCAAGCGCGATTCGATCGCGTCGAGTGTCTCCAGACATTTCTTCAGTCCCCTGCCCGAACGGTAGATCCCGGCCTTCTCCCACATCACTCTGCGCACGTCGTCGGCCGCGACCTGCGCGGCGCCGCGATCGCGGAGCTGAGGAGCCTTCCAGTCCGATTTCTTCGGCAGCCGGCTCAACCGCTCCGTCTTTATCATATCGCGGGCGACCCGCTCGGCGAATACCAACCCCTCCAGCAGTGAGTTGGAGGCCAGCCGGTTGGCTCCGTGCACCCCCGTGCTCGACACTTCGCCGCACGCGTACAGCCGGTGCAGGCTGGAGCAGCCGGCGAGATCGGTGACGATCCCGCCCATCATGTAATGCGCGGCCGGAGTCACTGGAATGAGCTCGTCACCCGGGTCGATGCCTCGCGCGTGGCACAGCGCGAAGATACCGGGGAAGCGCTTCTCGAACGACTTTCCCAGCCGGCGCGCGTCGAGCCAGACCCTGCTCCCTTCCGACTGCTGGAGGAAGATCTCCCGCGCCACGATGTCGCGCGGCGCCAGCTCCGCGAGACGGTGCCGGCGCGTCATGAACCGCTGGCCCCGGTCGTTGACCAGAATCGCGCCCTCGCCGCGCACGGCCTCGGAGATGAGCGAGAGCGGATTCTCCGGAGTGTCCAGCGCTGTCGGGTGAAACTGGACGAACTCCATGTCCGCGAGCTTCACCCCCGCGCGCCGCGCGATCGCATAGCCGTCGCCCGTGGCGACGACTGGGTTGGTCGTATAGCGGAAGACCTGGCCGCAGCCACCCGTCGCCAGCACCGTTACGTCGGCGATGATCTCCACCGGCCGTCCCGCCAGCGTCGCTCTGACCCCGGCGCACGCGCCCGCATGCACGATGAGGTCGAGCACCCGCGTCTTCTCGAGCACTTCGATCTGCGGGCTGTTCTGCACGCGATCGATCAGCGTCCGCACCACCTCGGCGCCCGTCTGGTCGCCGTGCGCGTGCACGATCCGGTGGCGCGAGTGCGCCGCTTCCTTCCCGAGACGGAGCTTCCCCGTAGGGCCGACGTCGAAATCGGCGCCCGCTACCTGCAGCTCGCGGACGCGCTCCGGACCCTCGGCCACCAGCACGTCCACCGCGCGCGCGTCGCACAGCGCCGCTCCGGCGGCGAGCGTGTCCTTGCGGTGAAGCTTGGTCGAGTCCCCCGCGCCGAGCGCGGCCGCGATTCCGCCCTGGGCATACGCGGTGGCGCTGTCGAACAGCGAGCGCTTGGTGAGCACCATCACCTCGCCGCCGTCCACCTCGCTGGCCCGCCACGCCGCGTGCAGCCCCGCTACGCCACTGCCGACCACGAGAAAACGCGTTCTGATCCGGTCCACGGTCATGCGGGGAAGCTAGTCGAGCCGGGCGCGGGCGCGGGTTTCGAGCGCCCGGCGCGTTGGCACCGGTTTCGCTTGCACACTCTCCTCCCAGGCCCCAGTCTTTCATGATTTAGGCCGAAGTGACTAATTCCAATGGGCGTATGAGGTTCCATAGATGGTAAGCCAGTGGTACGCCGGCGTCTTTCAGGGCGTAGTCACTTTGGTCGTTGCCATCGTCTGCTGGCTCGTGTACCGGCGGTACCGACGTCCCGACTTTCTGTGGTGGTCGGTCGCGTGGTCGCTGTATGTCCTGCGCATCGGGGCGATCATAATGTTCTCGACGAGCCGCTCCTACGTCTGGTTATTCGCTCACCAGGTCCTGACCGGATGGACGGCCCTCGCGCTCCTCTGGGCCGCGCTCGCGACTTCAGGCGGGGAGCGATCGCGACGGACTTTCGCAATCGCCCTGGCCTTTCCGGTCGCGTGGGCGTACGCCGCGGTGTATCTGATCGACAATTTTTTGCTCGCGGCTTTCCCCGCGGCGGCTTTTCTCAGCTTCGCGACCCTGTGGACAGGTTGGGTGTTCGTCAGGCAGTGGCGCCACGCGCATTCGCGCGGCGCCGCGGTTCTTGCCGCAGTCCTGATTCCGTGGGGACTGCACCACTTGAATTACCCCTTTCTGCGCGCGCGCAACGCCTGGGACCCCTGGGGTTACTACATCGACATCCTGCTGGTCCTTGGAGTGGCTATCGGAACACTTATGCTCGTGCTGGACGAGCTTGATCGCCGCAGAGCCGCGCTGGAATCCCTGTCCGCGCGGATGGTCAATCAGCACGAGGAGGAGAGACATCGCATCTCATTGGAGCTGCACGATCAGTCGGCGCAGGTCTGGGCGGCGGTCAAGCTTCAGCTTGGACTTGTCCGGGAGCAGGCGCCGGAAGCTCTCGGGCCCGCGATCGACCGAGTGCTCTCGCTCGTGGACGCCGGTATCCGGAGCATACGCGGTGTCACGACGCACCTGCGTCCACCGCTACTCGATGATCTGGGTCTTGGTCCGTCGTTGCGGGCACTGGTCCACGACTTCGCGTATCAGACCGGGCTCGACATCAGCTTCGAGGGTCCGCCGGAGCTGCCGCCCGTGTCGGCGGAAGCAAGCCTGGCGGTGTACCGCGCGCTGCAGGAAGGGCTGGCAAATGCCGCGCGCCACTCCGGGGCAACGGCCGCGGTCGTTCGGCTCAGTGTCACGGCTGGCTCCCTCTTGCTAGTCGTGAGCGACAACGGGCGCGGGTTGCCCGCGGGCGGTACCGGCCGGGAACAGGACGGAATCGCAACTGACGCCGCTCCGTCGTACGGCCTCACGGGGATGCGCCAGCGCATTTCGGCCTTGCATGGAACCATGGATCTTCAGTCAACCCCGCCGGATGGTACCGGCACGGCACTGACCATCCGGATCCCGATCGGGCATGACGCCGCCACCTGATCTAATCCGGGTGCTGATCGCGTACGATCACGCCGTAGTGCTCGAAGGGATCTGCAGCTGACTCGGCCGGGACTCCTGTT
>CALMKE010000257.1 GCA_937867645.1 uncultured Gemmatimonadota bacterium
AACATCCCTCTGGTCGCCACCGCCGCGGAAAGCTCGCTGCGGCAGCTGGACCCGGCGCTCGAGGACGCGGCGCGCGGCCTCGGCGCATCGTGGTGGCTCACGATGCGCAAAGTAGTGATCCCCGCTGCGCGCCCCGGGCTTATCGCCGGCGGCCTGCTCGCCGCCGTCACGGCCGTCGGCGAGTTCGTCGCGAGCATCGTGCTGTACACGCACGCCAACCGGCCGATCTCTATCGAGATCCTCGCGCAGCTTCGCGCGCTCGCGTTCGGCACCGCCGCGGCCTACAGCGTGCTGCTGATCCTGCTGGTCCTGGCCATGGCCATAGGCGCGAGAACCGTCGAGGAACAGTACGCGTGACGGAGCCGGTGACGATTCCGGTAGCGCACCCCGCCTCGGAGCCGCTTATCCCGACGTAGTCTCGCGTGGTTGTCGGTGTAGTGCGGCGCAACAAGGGCAGTCCCGGCATCGACGGGATGGCGGTGGGAGAACCGGAGGCATATCGCAAGCGACACTGGATGTGACCCGCGAGTGGTTGCTCTCGGGGGACTACCGGCCGAGCGCGGTAAAGAGACAGTCGCTCCCAAAGAGCGGCCGCGGGATGCGGGAGCTAGGGAGGCTAGCGATCCGCTTTAGGCCAACAGCTCGACCTGGCCTAGCGCAAACCGGTAGGACGCCTCGACGATGTGCATCGCGATCTCGAGCTCATTTGGCTCGCGCGGGGCATACACCATGACGATTCCCGCGGGAATCAAACCGAGTGCCGAGGCTGGGTGGAGCTCGCCCCACCCGGCTTCAATAACCGCTCGGGCATCCTGTGCCCGGAGCGCCAGGTGCATGCTCCCATCCGGCAACGGGTGGATGTGCGCAAATTCCCGGTCGATCAAAAAAGCAACACGGGGCCCCGGGGCTATACCAGGCTCGAGGGTTAGCGCGCGAGCACCTTTCACCGAGATCAGGCTCGGCCTCTCGATCACGTGTGGCAGCGCGAAACATCGTTGCGCCAGCGCATCGTATAATGCCGGCGGAGGATGCTGATTCAGTTGCTGGTGCGGATTCGTTCGCGTGGTAAGCGGCTTCAAACCGGGGCGCGGCGGAAGTTGAAGCGTCCTGTTCATTCCGCGGTACCCCCAGGAAAACGGAGTTCGTCTCGAGGCTGGTTGGCGCCGCCGGTACGATCTGAATCCGCCGGAACCTGGCTGGCGCCTGGAGCCACGTTGGCAAATGAATACGGTGGCCATGGTCCAAGGAACCGAACATTGACCGCGGGGTCCTGTGCCTTGAGCGCGGCCAACTCCGCGCCGACGCTCTCGACAGCGCCACGCGATACCAGCAGCGAAGCGGCCAGAACCGGTACGTGGCCAACGGGAGGCCGGTGGCGCTTTATCTCCACGATGTCTTCCGACACCGAAGCGAGCCGGCGACGGGAATCGCGGTACAGACCGTCGGCGGCGCGGTTGGCTGCGTCCCGCATCGACTGTTCGAGCTTCTTTTCCAGCAATCGGCGGAGTCCGGCAGGCTTGCCGGGCATCTCGAGGTGAAGCGCGGCAACTGCCGGATCTTCGTGTGCGGACGTTTCAACCTGCAAGTCGATTTCCACCCGTAGTTCCACGCGATCCCGAAGGGCGTCCAGACGGCTCGCCAGAGCTGCTGTATTTCCTGCCAGCCAGTCGCGGAGCCGGCGCTCGGCGGTGACTGCCGAATCTCCTCTGACGATCACATTGAAGGTTACCGGCAGAATCGTTCCCGCCGATCGCCAAGCCTCCTCAACGACGTCGCTGTGTTCCAGCACCCAGCGCTTGACATGCTCATCGGGGCCTTGGTACGGAACCGCAGGCATATCGTGCACCAAAGCCGCCACTCCGTCCCGTGCTATCGCATGAACCAGGGCTCCATCGATACCGATCCGCCCCCAATCCACGCGATTCATGTCGGGAATGACGCAGTACACGTACAAGGAGCTCTTCACGGTTTGCCGGAATCCTCCAACCAGCGTGCCGGGTTGACTAGCTTGTCTACAACTTCATCGACCACGTCGTCCAACCCGTTTCGGAGATCCGCGACCGATTCCGTAATCCCGTGATCTGCTTTGATCTGCTCCAAAGCCTCGTCGAGCTCCATAAGCGATTCGCCAAGCCGGTTGAGCTCCGCTTCACTGAGTTCTCCGCCCTCCATCCGATTTACGGCCTGCGCCTCGAGCGCGTCCTGGATTACCTCCACCAGACCCACTACCAGCGTCAGGATCCCGTGTTTCAGGCCCTTTTCATCGACCGTCAGCGACATATCACCAGGCAGTGGCGTCCGGCCGCGTCCCGGCAGGCAGTAAAGATCGTCCGCGCGCTTGAGTGAGCTCGCCCGCCCAGTCAGCAATGCCGTCACCCGCAAGGCGAAAGGATCCACCAGCGGTATCGATAACGAGGATCAGCGACCCTTTCGGCGAATTTCCACTCTCGAGCCGCGTATCGAGCATCTCCGCATACGGAACATTGAGAGCGGCACGCGCATCCACGGGAGATTTCCAGCTGATCCCGTTCTCCGTCAGCCTTGCGGCCCCGCCGCGCCAAACGAAGCTGCCCGCTCGCGGTTCGTGATACCACAGGTGTCCTTGCCGGATGGCCGGCGGACCCATGCTATCGGCGTCTGCCACGCGCGGTGCGTCGCGGAACAGCCGGGTCCGTTCGCGCACGAGGTCAGCAAGCCGGTTCGGTTCAGCGGCGGAGAGCAGCGCTTCGCTGCCATTGTTCAACTGCAGCCGGATCCGTGGCCGCTCGGACCCCGCCGTGACTTCCGCTTCGATGCTGATGTCACGAATGTCGCTCAAGGCGGATTCCCACAGCATCTCCCGGGGCTCGCGGCGAAAAACGAAAAGCCGACGGTCCGTAAGGTATACAGTTCCGGGCCGCCACGTAGTGTACAGACCCGTGTGTCTGAACCCCCCGGTCATGCGCATTACCAACTCCTCCCCCTCGACGAACGGGACGGTCCGCGAAATGGATCGCTGCACCCAGCCCCGCGTTTGCTCGTCCCATTGACGCATCATTCCATATTCCAGCATCGTTTCGATTCCCGCGATCGCGGCTTTCAGATTGACGCCGATCAACGGTATGTCCGCGACTGCAATGATGAGATCGAGGTGCAGGACGATGCCCTTGTCAAGCAGGACCTCAATGAGGTCGGGTAGCGTCGCTCGAGCGTCCCGCGTGGGCTCCAGTGCGGGGAGCGGGAAAGCGTCACTCATCTCCGCGTGACGGAATGTTGGGGTGTCCGGACGCTTCAGCCGGGATCGCAGGAACTGCTCCCGCGGTAGCCAAGCTTTGGGCGCTCTTCCAACCGCACCATGGGCACATCTCAGCGAGAAGCTGGCGTGCAGGACTTCGTTTCCCGCACCCCGGACACGATTCCTGCAGTTCGGCGGCTTCGCGCCAGGCCAGCGTCGTAGTATCCGTACCCGCGGGGAACTCCAGCCCGTATCGCGCCGCCGTCTCGAACGAAGCCAAGGCCGCGCGGATACGGATCCCAAGGAGCTCCACTCCGGCCACGGATACCATGATATCGGCATTGAGTACGAGGCCCTTGTCCAGCAAAGTCTCTATTACCTGAACCAGCGTACCTTCCCTGTCACGCTGCGGCCGCACGCTCATTTCTACCGGGTCCCCCAGCAAAAACAGTCACTTGCCTACACCATTCATTACGTATAGTATTCCTTAAACGTATTGAAAGCAAGCCTACGTTAAGACACGCAGAAGGACCATTGGACGAACGAGTCGAGCATTTCATTGAACGGATGGGCATCCTCGGCGAGTCCGAGGGGTTGTCGCGCATAGCCGGACGCATTTTCGGATTCCTCTTGCTCAGCGCCAGTTCGTGTTCGCTGGACGACCTCGCCGCCGAGCTCGGCGTGAGCAAGGCGAGCGTCAGCGTGGACGCGCGGCGGCTCGAACAGCTCGGGTATCTGGAACGCAGCAGCCGACCGGCCGACCGCCGCGACTACTACTCGATCTCCGCTGATGTCTTCACTCGTTCCCTCGAGCAGCGGATGACTCGATTCCGGGAATTCCGCTCCTTGATCGAAGAGGCAAGAACCCTACCGGTGCGCCACGCGGCCGTGCGAAAAAGACTCGACGATCTCGAAGCAGCGTATGACGTCGCCGTCGAAGCCATCGAAGCCGCGATCGAAAGGTGGCAAAAAGCACATGGGCCGCACAGCTCGTACTCTCGCTGAACTTCATCCGCAATCCAACAGTACCCTCACATTGCCCCATTCCATGGCACGTCGCTCATACGCATTTGGCCGGTCGAAGCATCTCGTATCCGTTGCCGCTCTGATTGTAGGTGCGGCGGCGGGACAACCATCCGAAGCCCAGGTTCCCGAAACGCGCCAAGCCGCCGTGGCGGACACCTTCAGCCTTTCACTGGTGGAAGCCGTTGATCGCGCCACATCCCGGAGCCAGGAAGTGCGGCTGGCGCGGTCGCAGGTTCAGCTAGCTGCGGCTCAGGTGAGGGCCGTCCGAGCTTCCGCCCTACCCCAACTCGACGGAAATCTGGGATATACCCGCACGTTTGAATCGCCTTTCGGCAGCGGTGGGATCGACATACCCGATTCGCTCCGGTTCGAGCCCGACAGCACGGCTTCGCTGGAGGAGCGTGTCAGCTACCTCGAAAGGCGGGTCCCCTCCGCCGCGCTCGGTGGCATCGGAACCCTGTTCGGCAATCTGCCATTCGGACGCGAGAACGCGTATGTCGCTTCCCTGACGGGGTCCCAGGCGCTGTACTCGGGTGGAAGACTGAGCGCTGCCGGCCGGATCGCGAAGGAGTTTGAGGAGGCAGCCCGCCTCGGGCTGCTGGAGCAGACCGCGGAAATCGAGTTGCAGGTTCGGTCCGCATACTTCCGGGCTCGGCTTGGCCAGGAGGTGGAGAGAAGCGCATTGGCCGCGGCCGATCAGGCGGAACAATTCCTCAATCAGGAACGCCTCCGGTTTCGCGCAGGAACTGTGTCGGAGCTGGAGGTATTGCGCGCGGATGTCTCGCTCGAAAATCTGCGGCCGCAGGTCATAGCGGCGCGAAACGCCGCGGAGTTGGCCACCCTCGACCTCAAGCGGCTCGTGGATATTCCCTTGGAACGTCCGGTCCGCCTGACGACTCCGCTGGCTCCGCCGACTCCTGAACAGCTCGCCGTCGGCAGCCCCGATCCGCGCCTCCTCCTGGCCCAGCGTGCAGCAGTCGCCGCCGCAGAGCGTCAGGTGGCGATTCGAGAGGGGCAGGTGCGCATCGCGCGCAGTGCCTTTCTCCCGTCCGCGGGACTGCGGGTGAACTACGGCAAACAGCTTTTCCCAAGCCGGCCCTTCGACCTCGGCGGGCAGGATTGGCTCACCGACTTTACCGCTACAATCGCCGTCCAGGTGCCAATTTTTTCCGGCTTCCGCCGGCAAGCTGAGCTACAGCAGCGCAGAATCGAACTGGAACAGGAGCGGCTGCGCCTAGGACAGTTGCGGGAAGCAGTGCAGCTTCAGTATCAGCAGGCGGAAGGTGAAAAGCAGCGCGCGGCGGCATCAATCGCGGCCCGAACCCGTACCGCAGACCAAGCCCAACGCGTGTACGAACTGACGCTCCTTCGCTACGACAGGGGACTTGCCACGCAACTTGAAGTATCGGAAGCGCGCCTGGCGTTGCTGCAGGCGCGCACGAATCTGGCTCAGGCGATTGCCGACTTTTACATCGCCGAAGCCGGTCTTTCGAGAGCGCTCGGTGTCCCGCTGGGGCCCGTTTCCGGTGCACCCGGGCTGACCCCGGCCGACCCCGTAGTGCCTGCACGCTCAGTGCCTTCCTCGACGCCACGGCCGGCTACCGTGCCGCAACGCTGAGCGGATCACACATGCCAGTGGAATCGCCAACAATTCGACATAGAGAGAGCATTCGGATGAAGCGACGGATCGCCGGGCAGGCACGGCACGGGCTGCTGGTTCTCGTAAGTGCTACCGCGTTTGCGGCCTGTGGGGGACGGGACACCGGGCCCGACGCCGAGAGCACCCAACTCGTGCTGGGCCCCGAAGATGTCGCGGTTGCGCGCGTTGCAACCGTCGGGTCCGGAATTGACCTCACGGGCTCTCTCGAGCCTGCGACCAAGGTCACGATCAAGGCGCAGGTTCCGGGGACTGTGACGGGCGTCAGAGTCGACAGGGGTACACCGGTCCGGCGCGGTCAGGTACTCGCCGTCATCGAGGCCGGCGGCATTCAGGGGCAGGCGGCAGGTGCTCGCGCCGGCGTGGCGGGCGCTCAGGCAAACCTGGCTCTGGCGCGCCAACGCCTGGAAGCCGCCCGGACTCTGCATCAGGCAGGCGCGATGTCCGAGATCGAATACAGGACGGCGGTGGCGGCCTACGAAGCGGCTCAGGCACAAGTCGCCGCCGCCCGCGCTCAATCAGCGACGGCGGGGGAAGCCGCCGCGCGCACAATCATTACGAGCCCCATCACCGGAGTAGTCAGCGATCGAAGAGTCGAGGGAGGCGAAGCTGTCAATCCCGGGGCTGACCTGTTCACGGTGGTCAACTCGGAAGTCCTCGAGCTCGCGGGGCAGGTTGGTGTTCAGGAGGCAACACGCGTCCGAGTCGGGCAACCCGTGGTGTTTTCGCTGGAATCGAATCCCGGGCAGGAATTCCGCGGCCGAGTGGCGCGCATGGACCCGACCGCGGATCCAGCCACGCGCCAGGTCGGCGTTTACGTGCAGCTTCCGAACCCCGGGGGAAGAATCCTCGGTGGTCAGTTCGCCACCGGCCGCGTGCAAACGGGGACAGCCGCAACGCGTGTCGTGATCCCCACCGGCGCATTGCGGCAAGTCACGGGCGATTCAGCGACAGTGCTGCTTATCAGCAACGGGCGTATCGTCCGACGCACAGTCCGGATCGGGAATCGAGACGAAGCCGCCGGCGTCATCAGCATCGTGTCGGGCATCCAGGCCGGCGAACGGGTCGTGACAGCGCAGTCGGACATTCCGGACGGCACAGCGGTGACGATTTCCACTCCAGCCCCCGGAGCGCGGGTACCCGCGCGATCGGGAGATCGCTAAATGTCCCAAAAGCCAGCAGCCGGAGGACTTAGCGGCATCGCCATTAGGCGCCCTGTCTTCACCACAATGGTGATGATGGGCCTGATCGTCCTGGGCATCTTCGCGTTTAGGGGTCTTCCGATCGATCAATTCCCGGAAGTGGAAATACCGGTGATTACCGTCCAGACCGTCTATCCGGGAGCCAGCCCGGAGACGATCGAGCGCGAAGTGACACAACGGATGGAAGAAGCGTTCAACCCGGTCGAAGGAGTTGACGGAATAACCTCGATCTCGCTGGAAGGCGTATCGCAAATCATCGTCGAATTCGACCTTGCGCGCGACGTGAACGAGGCCGCCCAGGACATCCGCGCGAAAATCGAAGCAATCAGGCGGGATCTGCCGGCGGACATTGACCCGCCCGTCATCCAAAAGCTCGATCCCGCCGCGGAACCTATCATGTCCCTTGCGCTGTCCTCCGAGACACAGCCCCTGGTTCAGCTGACAGCGCTCGCGGACGAGGTCATTCGACGCCGGCTGGAATCGGTGGATGGCGTGGGCGAAGTCCGCATAGCCGGAGGACTGGAGCGGGAGGTGCGCGTATTTCTGCTCCCGAACAAGATGCAAGCGTTGGGGATCACCGTTCCGGAAATAATGGGCGCTCTGCAAAGCCAGAACCTGGAAGTTCCAGCCGGACGCATCGAGCGTGGCGGCGCCGAGCAGCTGCTTCGCATCACGGCGCGGATCGAGGACCCCCGCGAATTCAATGACATCATCCTCACCAACCGGGGCGGACAATCGATCCGTTTGCGCGACGTGGCCCGTGTGGAGGAAGGGACCGAGGAGGAGCGGTCTCTGGCCCTAGTGAACGGCGAAAGGGCTGTCTCCCTGGACATTCTCAAGGTATCCGGCGCCAACACTGTCGCTGCCGCGGAAGGAGTTCGGGAAGCCTTGTCCGAGCTCGAGCCGACATTACCAAGCGGAGTCGGTGTCAGAGTTGTCCGGGACAATTCCGTGATCATCCGCCAGTCGGTGGAAGACGTAATCCGGGAACTGCTCATCGGAGCTTTGCTGGCAGTCATCATCGTCATGCTGTTTTTGAATGACTGGAAGGCGACAGTGATCACTTCGCTCGCCTTGCCCGTCTCGGTGATCTCCGCGTTCATCATCATGGATGCACTGGGATTCACCATGAACGTCATCTCGCTGATGGCCTTGTCCCTCTCGATCGGAATTTTGATCGACGACGCGATCGTCGTAATCGAGAACATCGTGCGTCATCGCGAGGCGGGGGAAAATCATTTCACTGCCGCCGGCCACGGAACGCGCGAAATCTTTCTCGCTGTCATGACTTCCTCCTTCGTAATCGTCGCCGTATTCGTGCCGGTGGCGTTCATGGGAGGTATCATCGGGAAGTTCTTTTATCAGTTCGGGATTACGGTGGCGTGGGCCGTACTGGTGTCCCTCTTTGTTTCATTCACAATGACGCCGATGCTGTCCGCGTGGTGGGGAGTCAATCCGCACACTGGAGAAGCCGGCAACTTCCTCACGCGACAGATCACAAGGTTCAACAACTGGTTCGACGTGCAGGCGAACCGCTACCGCGGCGTGATCGGATGGGCTCTCAATCATCGTAGGACGACGCTCCTCATCGCCGCTGCCAGCCTGGTCGCCGCGTTTCTGCTTTTCCCATTCATCGGAGGCGGGTTCTTTCCCGACTCCGATAATTCAGAGTTTGTCGTACAATTCGAAACACCCGAGGGATCGAGCCTGGCGTACACGCGGAGCAAAGCGGATCAAATCGACCGCATGGTGCGCGAGTTCGACGGCGTGGACTACGTGTACACAGCCATCGGTGCCGGGGCGATTGGGACCGTTACGGCAGGCGAGTCCTATGTAAAGCTCGTTCCACCCGGCGAACGCCAACTGTCACAGGATGACTTGATGACCGCCACGCGCGCAGCCCTGGCGCGTCTCGTCGGCGTGAACGCGGCCGTCCTCGATGCCGGCGGGCTGGGCGGCGCGCAGGCGCCTCTCCAGATCGAGCTCCGCGGGCCGGATGTGATCCAGCTCCAGAGACTTTCCACCCGGATCCAGGCGGCTGTGGATTCGATTCCCGGCGTGGTTGATATCCAAACCTCCCTCGGCGAGTTGCGGCCGGAGCTGCGCATCCAGGTGAACCGCGATGCGGCCAACGAAATCGGGCTCGATGTCGGCCAGATCGCGGCGACCGTGCGTCCCCTGTATGCTGGGCAGACCGCGACACGCTGGGAGGATCCAACGGGCGAAGAGCGCGATGTGGTTGTGCAGATCGCACCCGAGCTTCGCACTTCGCTTGCCGACATCGCGGCCACGCCGGTGAAGACGTCCGCGGAAGTCGGAGATGCCCCGGTTCTCGTTCCACTCGGCGACGTAGCCAGAATCGAGGCGGGAAATGCTCCCGCGCAGATTGACCGGAAGGACCTCCAGAGAATCGCCACGGTAACCGCCAGTAACTCGCCCGAGATCTCGATCTCCGAGGCGTCCGCTCAGATTCGCGACGGCCTCGCCGGCATTTCGATGCCGCCCGGGTATTCCGCCCGGCTGGGAGGAGAAACGGAACAGCTCGAGGAGACTACCGGCTATGTGCTCGAGGCGATTGTCCTGGCGGTCATCCTGATCTTCCTCATTCTCGCGAGCCAGTTCGAATCGTTCACCCAACCGTTCGCGATCATGCTCGCTCTGCCGCTCGCCCTCGTTGGCGTGCTGCTCGCGCTCTTCATTACGAACAACACGCTGAACATCATGTCCATGATCGGCGTGATCATGCTGTTGGGCCTCGTTACCAGAAACGCGATCCTGCTCGTGGACAACGCCAATGAGCGGAGAGCACTGGGCACTGAGCGGCGCCAGGCGCTGGTGGATGCCGGTGCGGTGCGGCTTCGCCCGATCATGATGACTACGCTCGCGATGATCGGCGGCATGCTCCCGATCGCGCTCGCCCTCGGCGAGGGCGGCGGCTTCCGCGCCCCAATGGCTCGCGCTGTTATCGGAGGCCTCATCACGTCGACGATGCTCACGTTGGTCGTGGTGCCGGTAGCATACACGTACTTCGACGACCTGGGCGCCTGGCTCAAGCATCGCTTCCTTTCGGAGAGCCGGGAGAGGGAAATCGAACAGGAGCAGGAAGAATCCGGGCTCGCTCCGCAGCCTGTCTGGGGCGAGTGATTCCCGTCCGCCGCCGAGCCTTCACGCGCGCCGCCATTGCGTTCCACGAGGCAGCCGACCGCTCCGAACGTTGGACCGTGCGCTATCCTCGCGGTGCTCCCGTCGCGTCTGGCTGAGCCGACGGCCGATTGGTATCGACGCCGATCAGCAGCAGGGCCGTCACCACATACTGATGCGCCGCGGTGGGAGCCGGGGGATATGCCTCGGGAAGGATATCGCGTCCGATGGCGTCTGAAAACAGCGCACTGAACAGAGTCCTGGCGGCGTCGTGGTCGTCGAAACCCCCGCATGAAATGCCCGCCTCCCGCACACGAAGCAGATACTCGTACACATCTGTTATCGCGGCTCGCAGCGAATCAGCCGCGTCTTCCGACAATGCGGATCGCTCGCCGATCTCTCCGATACACGTCCGAATCATCCACCGCTTGTCGCGCAGGTGCGCGAGCTGCTCCTCGCTCCATGCCGTCAGCTCGGTCGCGGGGTCGCGCGGGTGCGCGGGAAGCCGCACGCGCAAGCCAGCCCACGGGAAAGAACGAATCGCCTCTCCGATGAGAGCTTCCTTGGAGCCAAAGTGCCGGAATAGGGTGACTTCGTTGACGCCCGCGATCTCTGCAATGCGCCGGGTCGTGGCACCGCGGAATCCGTACTTCGAATAGGCCTCAACCGCAGCGGCGAGGACTGCCTCCCGGGTGTCAGGGTGGGCTGAGCCGGCAGGAGAATCGGTGTCTTTGGTGGCCACGGCAATGGAAACTACACGCCGCTAGGCAGAATGCAAGCGATTGCTTGCTTCCCGTTTGTAGCCCGACCTTTCGATTTTCGGTTACCCGGATCTCTTCGCCCGCAACATCGCGCGCACGCTCGCCGGAACGGCGCGCGCTCCGAGTCCTGCATGAGTTTACGCCGATCGGCTCACGCGGCAGGTTTGGCCGCCGCCGGGGCCGCCACTTGCGTTCCGCTGCCCGCGTCGATCCCCAGCCCGAGGAAAATCGTTCCGCCGATCAGCAGCGCGGAAGTGTAGAATGGCACCCCGTGGCCGAGCTGGTCGTACGCGAACCCGCCCCACAGGGGGACGATTACTCTCGCAAGCCCGCCGAACGTCTGTTGCACGCCCATGTACAGTCCGCGCTCGTTGCTCGGAATAAGGCGCGAGAGCAGCGACGTCACGCAGGGAAAGGTGAAAGCAGTGCCGAGCGGCACGAGCGCAATTGCCAGCGCGAGCAGGAGGTAGTGTCCCGCGAAGGGAATGGCGCCGAGGCCGACTGCCAGCAGCACCAGGCCGACGCGGGATAGCCGCACCTCGCCGAGGTGATCCACGAGAGTACCAAGTATTCCCGCGCGCGTCATCACAGAGATCACGCCGAGGTAGGTAAACACCATCCATATCCTGTCCGGACCAACCGCCCATTCGTCGAGCAGAAACAGCGCGAGTATCGCAGTCATTCCCGAAAACGCGCCCATCGCGATCGCGTAGATCCAGATGAGCCGCGGGGCGGGCTCGCGGGAGTGCGTGACGACGCGCATGATGGCGATCCGCGACGCGCCCGGGCGCTTGACCGCCGCCTCAGCGATGTCACGCGATTCGCGGAGAAAACGCGAGGCGAAGCCGATGTTCAGCACGCACAGCGTCGCGGCCACGAGTCCCGGGCCGGGCCGGCCCAGCAGGAGCGCCGCCGAGCCGAGCGGAGGACCAAGCGCCACACCGAGGTTCGTCGCGGCCGAGAGCCAGCCAAGCGCCTTCGCGCGATGCTGCGGCTCCGTCGAGTCGGCGACGTATGCCTGGATGACGCCGACCGTTCCACCGCCCGCGCCCTGTACGATGCGCGAGAGCAGCAGCAGCCAGAGCGACGTCGCGAACGCGAACACGACGTACGCGATCGCCGCGGCCGTGAGTCCGACCAGCAGCGCCGGCTTGCGCCCGTGCTTGTCCGAGAAGCGCCCCCACATCGGAGCGCTGATCAGCTGTGCCGCGGTGAAGGACGACACGAGCAGGGCGACTTCCATTCCGCCGCCGCCGAGCTCGTAGGCGTAATACGGGAGCAACGGCAGGATCATGAGCAATCCCACCATGTCCACGAAATTCGTGACGATCAGGATGAACAGCTTTCCGCGGGTCGCGGAGGAAAAGCGACCCCGGACCGTCTGGCGGTGCATTATCAGGCGCGGCGCGAAGTGCTACCCGAGGCAGCCATTCCCTTCGGGCGCTACGCAGGCTCCGCGCTCCGCGCGTCGCCCGCTAAGACGCGCCCTGTGGGAGCGGCTGTCTCGGTACGCACTTCGCGCCATCCTCATGTAACTCTCGGCTTTGACGGGTGTTTCTCACCGCGCGGAAAGATCATCCTGCCGTCACTCTTCCGCGCGCCCGAGCGCCGCGGGCGCGACCGCGCGGCCCACGAGACCTGCGAGGGCCACGATGGTCAAGGCGTAGGGGATGATCTGGATGAACTGCGATGGAATCCCACCCACGCCCTGAAGCTGGATCTGCAGTGTCTCCGCCGCCGCAAATAGGAGACACGCGGCGCCCGCCCGCCACGGATCCCACCGGCCGAAGATGACCGCCGCAATCGCGATGAAGCCGCGGCCCGCCGTCATGTTGTTGGTGAACTGGTGCTGATCCAGCGCGAGGTACACGCCGCCGAGGCCGGCGAGCACGCCGGATATAGCGACGGATACGTAGCGAATGAAGCGGACGTTGATGCCGACGCTGGCCGCGGCCTCCGGATGCTCGCCCGCGGCCTGTACGCGCAGCCCGAACGGCGTCTTATACAATAGAAAGGCGACCAGCGGCACCGACGCGAGCCCCATCCACACCAGCGGGTCTCCGAACCCGGACAATCCCGCCTGGAAGCCTTCCACACGCGGCGAGTTCGACGAGCTGTCGAACAGCAGCATCAGGATTACCTGCGTCAGCCCGATCACGAACAGGTTGACGGCGATGCCGGACACGACGTGGTCGGCCCGGAACCGCACTGTCGCGATCCCGTGCAGCAATCCGAAAGCCAATCCCCCGGCGGCGCCGGCGAGCACACCGATCACCGGGCTGCCCGAGTAGTAGCTCCCGAGCGTGGCGGTGAACGCGCCGCTCAGCATGAACCCCTCGAGCGTGAGGCTCACGATTCCCGCGCGCTCCGCCACGAGTCCACCGCTCGCCGCGAACAGATACGGCACCGCGATGCGGAGCGTCTGCGTGATGAAGTCGAACGGGTTCATGCGGCCACCGCCTTGCGCGCTCCGCGCAGGGCGCGCTGCACTTCGGGTACCGACGCGGCCATCGCGAGGATCACGACGCCCTGGAGCACTTCGACCATCTGCTTCGGCACGAGGGCGTGGATCGCGAGGCCGCCCTGCGAGAGCGTGGCGAAGAAGAACGCGGCGAGCACTACGCCGAACGGATGGTTGCGCCCGACGATCGCGACCGCGATCGCGAGGAAGCCGGACCCGCCGGTGAAGCCGTCCTCGTAGTAGTGTTTGTAGCCGAGCACGAAATTCGTGCCGCCCAGCGCCGCGAGAACGCCGGCGAGTGCCATCGCCTTCATCCACACTCTGCCGACGCGAATCCCGCTGTACTCTGCGGCTTCAGGCTGGAGTCCCGTGGCCCGTAGCGCGTAACCGCCGGGCGTACGGAACAGGTACCACCAGCACCATGCCGCGGCCGCCATCGCGAACAGGAAGGTGACGTTCGTCGCGGAGCCGTGGAACGCGGGGATGAACTCGCTGAGGCGGGGCACCGCGCCCGCGCGGATCTCCGCCGTGTGCAGCGTGTCCGCGACGCGCAGATGCTCCACGATCACCCAGTTGAGCAATGCGAGGATGACGAAGTTCAGCATGATCGTCACGATCACTTCGTGCGCACCGAACTTCGTCTTGAGCACTCCCGGCAAGCCGCCCGCCAGGAGGCCGGCCGCCGCAGCCGCGAGCAGGCACAGCGGAACCGCGAGCAACGCAGGAGTCCCGGCCGGCAAGGTTATCCCCATCACCGCCGCGCCGAACGCGCCAGCGGCCAGCTGACCTTCCGCGCCGATGTTGAACAGACCCGCGCGCAGCGCGAGCGCGATGCCGAGGCCGGCGAACGTAAGAGTCGTGGTCTTGTACAGCACCTGCGCGAAGCCGTATGGATTGCCCCACGCTCCCTCGATCATCCGGCCGTACACGTGCAGTGGCGACTCGCCGAACAGCAGGATCAGCACGTCGCCGAGAATCAGCGCTATTAGGAGCGCGACGATCGGGGGAAGCAGCGCCTCCTCCGCCCGTCTCAGCAAGCTCTCGTTCATGCCGCGTCCCGGCTCTTGCCGCCGGTCATGTACGGGCCGAGGACCTCGGGCGTCGCTTCCCGCGCGGGAAGCGTGACCGCGAACTTGCCGCGATACATCACGGCGACCTTGTCGGACAGCGCCAGTACTTCGTTGAGCTCCGCCGACACGAGCAGAATCGCCTTGCCCGCGTCGCGCGCTTCGCGAATCTGCCGGTGAATGAACTCGATCGCCCCGACGTCCACGCCGCGCGTGGGCTGCGCCGCGAGCAGCACGGTGAACGACCGGCCCATCTCCCGCGCGATCACCACCTTCTGCTGGTTGCCGCCCGACAACGTGCGGGCGGCGGGCGCGGCGCTCGGCGGCCGCACGTCGAACTTGGTGATCTGCTCGCGCGCATGCTCCCCGATCCGGTCTCCGTCCAGCGAGCCGTAGCGGGAGAATTCCTGCTGCGCGCCCAACACGAGGTTCTCCGCGATGGAGTACTCGAGAATGAGCCCCCGTCTGTGCCGATCTTCCGGGACGTGCGCGATGCCCGCATCTCTCCGCTCCTTGACGGTCGCGCGAGTGATATCCCGGCCCGACACGGAGACGGATCCGCTCACGATGTCGCGCAGGCCGGCGATCGCCTCGACCAGCTCGGTCTGGCCGTTCCCCTCGACGCCCGCGATGCCGAGCACCTCGCCCGGCCGAATCGCGAAAGTGACACCGTCAACGACGCGCACTCGGCGCGAGTCGTTGACCGCCAGGTCGGTGACCTCGAGAACGGGCGCGCCGACGGGCGCGATCGCGTGCTCCGCCGTGGCCGCCGTTCCGCCGATCGCTTCGCGCAGCGGAGCTGACAGCACTACGTCGCGGCCGACCATCGTCTTGGCGATCTCGGCGGGCGTCGTCTCCGACGTCTTCATTCGCCCGACGCTCGCGCCGGCACGCATGACGGTTATCGTCTGCGAGATGCCTATCACTTCGTCGAGTCGGTGGGTGATGAGCACGATCGTGGCGCCGTCGTCGCGCAGCTTCCGGAGAACGGTCCACAGCTCCTGCACGTCCGGGGGGGAGAGGACGGCCGTGGGCTCGTCGAGTATCAGGATCTTCGCACCGCGATACAGCGTCTTGAGAATCTCGACGCGCTGCGCTTCGCCGACCGACAGCTCCGCGACGCGACGGTCCGCGGGCACGATCAGTCCTGTTTGCTGGATGAGCGCGTTCACGTCCGCGAGCGCGCGGGTGCGGTCGAACATCACGCCTCGCTTCGGTTCGTTGCCCAGCACGACGTTCTCCGCCACCGTCAGCGTCGGCACAAGCATGAAATGCTGGTGCACGACTCCTACGCCGGCCGCGATGGCGTCCGAGGTGGACCAGCCGGTGACGTCGCTCCCGTTTATTTCCACCGTCCCGGCGTCCGGCCTGATGAGTCCGCCGAGGATTTTCATCAGGGTTGACTTGCCCGCGCCGTTCTCGCCGACGAGCGCGTGGATCTCACCGGGCGCCACGTCGAGAGACGCGCCGCGATTGGCGCGGACGGGGCCGAACGACTTGTCGATCCCCGCCATCCTGATCGGATGCGAGCTCATCGGGTGGACGGCACCTTGATACGGCCGGCGATGATCTCCGCCTTGAGCTGTTCGACGCGTCGGTGCGCGACTTCCGGAATGAGCGCTCGGTTGTTGTCGTCGTACACGTAGCCGACGCCGCCCTCGGCGAGCCCGAACGAATAAACTCCGCCCTTGAACGTTCCCGCCTCGACGCGGGCGATGGCATCGTACACCGCGGCGTTCACTCCTTTGATCATGGAAGTGAGCACGCGCCCGGGGGCTTCCGCGGCCTGATCGGCGTCCACGCCGATCGCGAGCTTGCCGGTGGCGCGCGCGGCCTCGAACAGTCCGCCGCCCGTCGCGCCCGCGGCGTGGAAGATCACGTTCACGCCCGACTGATACTGCGACAGCGCGAGCTCCTTGCCACGACCGGGATTCGCGAACGCTTCAGGAGTGACGCCGGCGTACTGCGCGATGACGGTGCAGTCGGGGCAGACGTGCTTCACGCCCGCGCGATAGCCGGCCTCGAATTTATGAATGAGCGGAATGTCCATCCCGCCGATGAACCCGATCCGCTTCGAGTTTCCGACGAGCGCCGCGAGCGCGCCGACGAGAAACGAGCCTTCTTCCTCGCGGAACTTGAGCGCCGCGACGTTGGGCGGCGGTGGGATCACGTTGCCCGAATCGTCGGTGGCGAGCGCGAAATCCACGCCGGCAAACCGACTGTTCGGATATTCGCGCGACAGCACCGTCAGGTCGTCGGTGAAGATGAACCCGATCCCCATGATGAGATCCATCCCTTCGGCGGCGAGGAGCCGCAGTCCCGCTTCGCGGTCGGCGCCCTCACCCGGCTCGATGAAGCGCACGTCCGCGCCGAGGTGTCTGCTGGCGCTGTCCGCGCCGGCATAGGCTCCGTCATTGAACGACTTGTCGCCGCGCCCGCCGACGTCGAGCACGATCCCGACCCTGGTCGCGTCCGCGTCGCCGACAGCTTCGGTCCCGCGCGGGCTGAACACCAGGAACGCGGCGTGGACGGCGAGCAGCACCGCGACGGTGATCAGGAGCTTGCGCATGGGTGCGTAAGTTTCGTGCGCGTGCGAGACGGGAGCAAGAGCCGGAGCAAGGGGGGCAAAAAATGTCGCGCTGTCTTTCGGGGGCCCCGACGCCAGTTTTCCGGATGCCGCCCTTAATCAGTGTAGGGTTTTTTATGCTCAACCAATGCGCCAGGTGCTTCGCATCGCTATGCCAGCGATCAAAACGGAAGAGCCCTGGTTGCGGCTCGCAACCAGGGCTCCTCGTGTGCGCCAGGCATGATCTCTGACTAGGAGGTGAAAGACCTCTGAGGGCCTTGATGACAGGAACCTCTAGCTGAACGGCAACCGCATCGTCGCGAGGCGGTGTGGGGAGGAAGCTGTAGGCAAAGCTCCGGCCCGAGGAATACGAAGCGCATAGGAGGCGTTCGTCTGGTGGGCGAGAGGGCACGAAGACTCGAAGCCCGATGTCATCCGGACCGGACGGGCGTAGATGCGACGGGTAGATGGAGCGACAGTCCGGGATCTTACCCTGGGAGAGCTGCGGCGCTGCTCGAAGGAGCTAATCACGCTGCAAGGCGTGGTGAGGGAGCCGCAGCAGTCAGCCGAGGCCGTAGTAGCCGTGTGCGCACCGCGGCGAAGGGCTGAACATGAGAGGACTCTCACGCGCGAGGCGTTCGATGGACGAGGGAGCCGCAGAAAAGATGGCTGAGAAGCCGGAGCACACCCGTGAGGCAGGCGGCGGAACCGCCGAGGTAGCGGGAGGAGGAGCGCGGCAAACGTCCACGGCACAAGCCGCAGTCGTGGGAGCGGAAACGTCGGCACTCTTGGAGGAAGTGCTGCGTCGCGGGAATCTGGCGAAGGCGTATGCGCGAGTGGTGCGGAACGGGGGCGCTCCGGGTGTGGACGGAATCACCGTCCAGCAGTTCAAGAGCTATCTCGGGACGCACTGGCCGCGTGTGCGGGAGGAGCTGCTTAAGGGCGAGTATCAACCGCAGGCTGTTCGGCGGGTGGAGATTCCGAAACCTGACGGCGGCACGCGGGCCCTTGGCATCCCGACGGTGCTGGATCGATTCATCCAACAGGCCCTGCTCCAGGTTTTACAACCACTGATTGATCCGTCTTTCTCGGAGGCGAGCTTTGGTTTTCGTCCCGGAAGGAGCGCGCACGATGCGGTGCGCCGCGCGCAGCAACACGTGGCGGCGGGTTATCGGTGGGTGGTGGACTTGGACCTTGAGAAGTTCTTCGACCGTGTGAACCACGATGTTTTGATAGCGCGCGTGGCGCGGAGGATTTCAGACAAGCGAGTGCTTCTCCTCATCCGGCGCTCCTTGCAGGCCGGGATGATGGAAGGCGGGCTGGTGTCACCCCGAACGGAGGGCACGCCGCAGGGTGGGCCGCTCTCCCCGTTTCTGAGCAACATCCTGCTCGATGAGCTGGATCGCGAGCTGGAACGGCGGGGGCATCGTTTCGTGCGTTACGCTGACGACTGCAACATCTACGTCCAATCGGCGCAAGCGGGCGAGCGCGTGCTGGCATCACTGGAGCGCTGGCTGTGGAAGCGGCTCCGGCTCAAGGTGAATCGGGACAAAAGCGCGGTGGGCCGGCCTTCGGAACGAAAGTTCTTAGGGTACGGCATGACAGCGCATCGCGACCCGAAGCTGACGGTAGCGCTTCAATCAGTCCACCGATTGAAGATGAAGCTTAGGGTGCTGCTGCGACGGGGCCGGGGCCGTCATCCCGGCAGCGTCATCGTGGAGCTCACCCCGATCGTCCGGGGGTGGGTGGCGTATTTCCGGTTAGCCGAAGTGAAGGCGCGCTTCGAGGAACTGGACGCGTGGATACGGCGGAAGCTGCGTCGCATTTTATGGAAGCAGTGGAAGCGCCCACGTACCCGGCTTGCGAAGCTCAGATCGCTTGGGCTAGACGCCGAACGGGCTCGTCTCTCGGCCTACAACGGGTATGGTCCGTGGTGGAACGCGGGGGCGAGTCACATGAATCAGGCAATTCCCATCGCCCTGCTTCGTCGCTGGGGACTCGTGAGTTTTCTTCAGGAGCACCACCGTCTTTCGTACTCATCATGAACCGCCGTATGCCGACCGGCACGTACGGTGGTGTGGGAGGTGGGGAGCCGTAAGGCTCCCTACCTACCCGATTCCTGCGCCCGCGCTGGCTCCCTGCTCCAGATCGGGCCCGCGGCGATCAGAATCCGCTGACGTTCAGCCGGCCGTTGGAGACGACCTTTCCGTTCAGTGAGGGAGTGGCGGCCGCACTGCTCAGGATGGCGTTTTTGATGGTGGCGGCCGACGAGCCTGCATGATACGCGGCGTAGAGCGCGGCGGCCCCGCTCACGTGCGGCGTCGCCATCGAGGTGCCGTTGTAGCTCGCGTAGCTGGAGACGACCTTCCCCTTCGAGCTCGCCGGCACGGTGGAATAGATGCCGCTTCCCGGCGCGCCGATGTCGATCGTGGTCGCACCGTAGTTCGAGAAGGAGCTCATCGCGCCCGAACTCGTGATGGACGCGACGGCGATGAGATTGTCGTTCGGGTATTCCGCCGGGTAACACGAAGTGCTGGTATCGCAATTGTACGAGTCGTTGCCGGCCGCGGCAATGAAGAGAATGTTCTGCGCGTTGGCGCGCTCGATCGCGTCTTGCAGAGACTGGGAAAAGCCGCCTCCGCCCCATGAGTTGCTGGTCGCGACAAGGTTGATGCCATGACGGGTCTTGAGATCCGTCATGTAGTCCACCGCCTTAACCGCGTTGGCCGTGGTGCCGCCGTTACGGCCGAGGAACTTGGCGTTGATCAGCTTCACGCTCCAGCACACGCCGGCGACACCCTTTGAATTGCCGCCCACTCCGCCGATCGTCCCGGCGACGTGCGTGCCATGATCGTCCGTCGTGCCATCGAACACGCTCTTGTCACCGTTGGCGAAATCCCACCCGTAAACGTCGTCAACATATCCGTTGCCATCGTCGTCCACGCCGTTGTCGGCGGTCTCGCCGGGGTTTTTACCGGCATTCGCTGCCAGGTCCTCGTGCGTATACATGTACCCTTCGTCGATAATGCCAACCCACACGCTACTGCAATTCGTGTGGTTCGCGCCCCATGCTTCGCCCGCCTGGCTGCCATACTGGTTGGCGGGAGAGGTCGCGTCGCCGTACATACCCCACAGTGAGCCGTCGGTGTAGTACGG
Organism: uncultured Gemmatimonadota bacterium; assembly: GCA_937867645.1. GTDB lineage: Bacteria > Gemmatimonadota > Gemmatimonadetes > Gemmatimonadales > Gemmatimonadaceae > JACDCY01. Next base: position 20,252 of record CALMKE010000257.1, read on the forward strand.
GTCGTTCGATGTAGCTTGATGCCGGTAGATCTGGTTCGGCTCGGCATACACAACCTCTGGCGAGTTGCGCAGATGCTGCACTGCCGCGGCGACCGCGAGACCGGTGCGGATCACCGTCAACCCCTCGCTGTCACCCGCCCGGCGCATCGCCGCCGTAACGATGCGCTCGCTCACGGAAGCGTTCACGGCGCCCAGCAACGCGCTGCGACTGGCTGCGGAGGCGCCGGCACGAAACCTGACTATGACCTCGTTCGCGACGGATTCTGCGGCGCCGATTTCGCTGCTTCGCGCGACGTCGGCCGACGCTGGATTCGTTGGAAGCTGGTCCGCTGAACACGCCGACAGGGCGGACAATGCGACCAGTGCGATTCCGAGGCGGCTGACATCTCTTCTCAAGCTTGAACGCATTAATACGACTCCTCCGAAAGGTGGGCAAATCCAAAGGCGCGCAGCGAAGACACGAGACTGGGCGTCGACGGCCAGCGCCTGTCCGTGGGCCGCAGACGATAGGGCTCAGTCTCGGGGTTCTGCCATCCGTAGTATTACGGCAAGCGCTCTGACCACAGTCCACCTTCCTCGTAGCGTCATTCGAGACAGTCGTGCCGGGGCACCCGCGGAGGATGGATTTTTTTCGCTTCTGGCCCCCCGGGCGGTACACGGTTTGCAGACTCTCTAAGCTCGAAATGTCGCGCTGTGGCACCGCTGTAGCTGAAGGTGGCGGGGACCCGCGTGGACTTGTCAATCTTCGACTTGAGAGGACTTACCGATGATTTCGAATTTTCAGCTCCGCCGGTGCTGCGGGGCCATCGCGCTTCTTCTGATCGCAGCTTGCGGTGATGACGATGAGCCGACGGGCGTCTCCGGGGAAGCAACGGTCGCAAGCGCTGTCGTCACGGACAATCCCAGCAGCACCTCCAGTAGCGGTGCGGGCGGGTCAGGCTCGAGCACATATTCCGGGACACTCACCGGGACAGTCGAGACCCAGATCTCCGTTGACGGCCAGAGCTGGGTCTCGCTGGGGCAGCCGAGAGCCGTGTCTCTTTCGCTGCAAAGCACCAACAATTCCGCCCAGCTCGCCGCGAACGTAACCATACCGGCGGGCACGTATGCGTACGTGCGGCTGGTCTTCAATTCAGGGCTCCAGGCGCAGGTTTCCGGAACCGTTGGCGGCACCACGGCTTCCGGTACCACGATCGCTTTCGGCAGCGGGCAAGTGGTGATCCAGAAGCAGATCCAGCCCGTAACAGTGAGCGCCGGCACGACGGTAAGGGTCGTTTGGGATCTCAATTCCGAGCTTTGGCTCACCTCCAGTACCATGCAGAGCCGCACGGCGGCGTCTGCGGCCTTCCAGGCCGCGGCCTACGCCGCAATCATCGTTTCCTGACGACAGGAACACGCGCGGGCGAACCGGTCCTTACTGGACCGTGGCGCCCGCGCCGGTAGGATGGATTACGCGGAAAGAACCCGCCCAATCGACCGTGCGGCCCTGGCATGTTTTTGCACGACCGGGCCCAACGCCGATTCGTCGTAGAGCGTGGTTACCAATTCGGAAAAGAGGGCTACACCGGGCACCCGCGCAGCAACTGCTACCGCGAACTGGCGCGTTGCGCTCGCCACCGCGCGGGCTATGTCGCCAATGAGCGTCGCGAGGCTGGCCCCGCTGCCGCCGCGGTCGGCGTCGCCTGCGATGGCTGCCAGAACAGCGCGCCGGTGGCGAAGGATGGCCGGCGCCGCGAATTGCACGGCATTGAATCCGGGTAGGTAGCGCGCGCCGATCCCCTCGATAAGCGAAACCGCGCGCCCGAAGTATACCATCTCGCCCGTGAGTACGATTGGCGAGTCGTATAGAGTGCGCATCACGTCATCTGCCAGCGTGCGGTCGGTCAGGACGCGGGCGGCCATGTCGGCGGAGGCGACACCTTCGAAGGCCATCGCCAGAATGGCTTCCACCAGATTTCGGATTGTCGTCATGTCGGCGCCCGGTCTTACGATGCCGAGGTCATGGAATCCACGCACCACGCCGTCAGCATCGCGGGAGATGGCAGCGAGCGCGGTACGAACGAGGTGGCCCCGAGTCGCCGGATTTACGCGCGCCACCATGCCGAAATCGAGGAAGATCAGAGCGCCGTCTTCAGCGATGCGCAGATTGCCAGGATGGGGGTCGGCGTGAAAGAGACCATCAACCAGCATCATTTGCACGTACGCGTCCAGCACCATCTCGATCACCTGCTCCGCGCGGAAGCGGCCCTCCATGATGAGAGGCGCGAGCGAATCGATTCGCGTGCCGGGCATGTACTCCATGACCAGCACGTGCTCCCGGACAAGCGCGGGCTCGATAGCCGGAATTCGCACATGCCGGCTCCCGGCAAACCGCCCGGCAATGGCCACGGCATTGGCGGCTTCCAAACGGAAGTCCATTTCTTCACGAATGGTGAGGGCAAACTGCTCCACTACCACTTGCAGGCCGCTCAGATGGGGATTCGGCCACCTGGCGGATGCGAACGCCACGAGGCGACGGACAGCCTTGATGTCACGCTCTACGAGGGTCGCAACCCCGGGCCGGAGCACTTTTACGACTACGTCGCGGCCCTCGTACCGGGCGCGATAGACCTGAGCGAGGGAGCCGGCCGCAAGCGGCTCGCGCGAGAGGTTGTCGAAGATCTCGTCGGGATTTCTGCCGTAGCTCACCTGCAATGTGCGGCGGATCGAGTCGACCGGGGCGGAAGGAACATCGTCCGTGAGACTTCCCAGCGCGGTCAGATACGGTTCGGGAACCACATCGGGACGCGAAGCGAATACCTGCGCCAGCTTCACGAAAGTCGGGCCTAGCTCTACGATGGCTGCGACAAGACGTTGCGCGCGCCGCGCGTGAAACGCGGTGCTGCGCCGGACGCCGGTACCGAAGAAAATCCACCTTCGCCAATCGCGCACGAATGAGAGCGCGAAGGGAAAGAGCTTGAAGATGATTGTTGCGGTGCGCAGGTGGGCCAATGCCGGAAGGCTCAGGGAAGGCGAATTGCTCAGTACCCTCCCTGACCCGCTCCGTTCCATGCGATGACGGCCTGGCAGCCCAACTCGACTCGGCCGCGGGAAGCTGCCCCCGCGGCCGAGTCGATCAACGGTCTTACGGGCGTGTAGTCGTAAGCGTGTACGAGCCGCTTCCGCTATACGAATACGCTTCCCACCTGTAGCTGCCCGTCGCGCCACTGTACGTGACCGACTCGCTGGAGGACGACGACGTCCCCGACGCGACATCTGCCCAGGCGGATCCGTTCCACTTCTGGAGGTAGAGATCGAAATCCGTTCCTGACGGGCCTGTCAGCTTCGCGATGTGAGGCCCCGATACGTTCGCGCTATAGCCGCTGGTGCTGGGGCTCCACTGACTCACGCCAGCTCCGCTGAGGCTCCCTTTGTACACGTAGAACAGGGAGTGCAGGAGCTTGTTCGGTGACCCGCTGCCGGGGTTGGTGACCTTCCCGCTGGTCGCGTGGTACACGAGTTGATCCCGGGTTTGGGCGTTCGTCGCTCCCGTTACCTGGCTCAGAAAGAGCGCCGCCGCGCCGGCGACATGCGGCGTCGCCATCGACGTGCCGCTGATCGTGTTCGTGGCGGACGACGATGTGTGCCACGCCGAAGTGATGCTGGAGCCGGGTCCGAAAATGTCCAGACAGCTCCCGTAATTCGAGTAGCTGGCTCGCGCGTCGGTCTTGTCGGTGGCGCCCACGGTAATCGCGGCCGCGACCCGCGCGGGCGAGTAATTGCAGGCGTTGGCATTGTCGTTGCCCGCGGCTACGACCGTGATGACACCCGCGTTGATCATCCGGTTTGTCGCATCATCCATGGCCGTACTGGCCCCGCCACCGAGGGACATATTGGCTACTGCGGGTTTCACGCGATTGGCGGTAACCCAATCCATTCCAGCTACGACTCCCGAGGTGGTGCCGCTGCCGTTACAGTCGAGCACGCGCACGGGATGAATCGTTGCTTTCTTGGCCATTCCGTAGGTCGTGCCGCCGACGGTACCGGAAACATGGGTGCCGTGCCCGTTGCAGTCGTCCGCTGAGCCGCCATCCACGGCATCGTAACCCCCGCCGACGCGTCCCGAGAACTCGGCGTGATCGTACCGGAGGCCGGTATCGATTATGTACGCGTGGACGTTCGTCCCGTCCTGGTTGTAGTTGTACGTGCCCGAAAGCGGCAACGCCCGCTGGTCCGTCCGGTCGATCCCCCACGTCGCGCTGTTTTGCGTAGCGGTGAGGGCAATGGCCTGATCTTCTTCGACGTACGCGACGTTCGGGTTATTGCGGAGCGCCGTCACTTGCCCGGCATTCAGTCGGGCCGCGAAGCCGGTCAGGGCGTGCTCGTAGACATACCGCGGGGCGACGTCCGCCACCGCCGCGACCGCTCGGGGATCAGATCCTTCCTTCAGTACAACGATGAACTGGTCCGGAATTGCGCGTCCGCCCGCGGGCGCAGCCGCGAACAGCGGGGCCGCGCCGGCGCTGGGGAGGTCGGGCGAAGTGACGCGGTTTTCCGTGCAAGCCCCGAGCGTCAGGAAGAGGCTCAGGCCTAACAGAGTGCGATAGTTCTGCATTAATAGTCCTCGGCACGTTGGGGGAAAGCCACAAAATCGCTCCTCACGACTGGTGAGTCGTGAGGAGCGATTGGCATGGGGCTGGGAGTCAGCGGATTAGCTGCAGCGCCTTGAGTTACAAGAAATGGTCTTGGACGTACTACCGGTCTGGCCGGCAGTGTCGGTGACTTTGAGCGTCACCGTGTAGTTCTTCCGTTTGGCGAAGGTATGACTGGATGTCACGCCGGTCCCGGTCGTTCCATCACCGTAATTCCAGTCGTAGGCGGAAATGCCGTTGTCATCGGACGACCCGTTGCCGTCAAAGTTGCAGGTGAAGCCGCTGCACGAGTATGTGAAGCTGGCGGTCGGCGGGTTGTCCCCGGACGGCGGCGGCGGCGAGCCGCTGCCGATGAATGCCATGTACAGCATCCGGTTCGGAGTTCCGTTGCTGCTGCTCGAACTGTGCTGTGTGATCGTGTTCGAGGTCGAGTTGTTGACCAGCTGATCGCGGACGCTTGCCGGCGTAGCGCCCGTGTTTGTCTCGAGGTATAAAGCGGCCGCACCGGCAACATGCGGTGTGGCCATCGACGTTCCGCTGATCGTGTCGAGCTGCGTATCACTCTGGTACCATGCCGAGATGATCGCCACGCCCGGCCCGTAAATGTCGTTGCAGGTTCCATAGTTCGACCACGAGGCTTCCTTGTCCGTGCTATCGGTCGCGCCGACCGTAATCGCTTCCGCCACGCGGGCGGGAGACTTGTTGCACGAGCTCTCCGGGCGGCCCAGGAAGTCACCGTTACCAGCCGCGATCGCGTACGTGACCCCGGCGGCTATGGAGTTCCGAACTGCGTTATCCAGTGCATCCGACGCTCCGCCGCCGAGTGACATGTTGGCCACCGCCGGCTTCACATGATTGCTCGTCACCCAGTCGACACCGGCGATTACGCCCGAGTTGGTGCCAGACCCATCACAGTCCAGCACCCGGACACCGATGAGCTTGACCCCCTTCGCGACGCCATACGTGCTTCCGCCGACCGTGCCGCCTACGTGCGTGCCATGTCCGTTACAGTCGTTGCCGTTCTGGCCATCGCCCACTGCGTCGTACCCGATCGACGCACGGCCACCGAATTCATTGTGCGTCGGCCGGAGGCCCGTGTCGATGATGTACGCGTTGACGCCGGAACCTGTGGTGTTGTAGGTGTAGGTTCCCGAGAGAGGCAGATCCCGCTGGTCGATGCGGTCCAGGCCCCAGGGGTTGTTCTGCGCGTTCATGTTCTGGGTTCCGATCGCGCGCATTATCTGGTCCTGCTCGATGGCAACGACTCGGGAATCCCGAAGCAGGGCGGTGCGGACGGCATCCGGGATTCGGCCCGCGAAACCCGTGAGGGCGCGGGTATAGATGTAGTCTGGCGAGATGCCATGCTCGCGAGCGAGCGCTGCCGGGGCGGTTCCAGCACGAAGCGTGACGATAAAGCGACCTGGAATTACGTCGGATGCCGCTTCGCTGAAGTTTGCCGCGATGTCCGGCGAGGTAGGATTGGTGGGGGTGTCAGCGCACGCGGTTACCGCGAAAACCGCGGCAACCAAAACAGCCAGCCTTTGCTTCATACACACTCCATAATGAGAAAGTGATACCGCTTGCGCGGTGCGCTGCGCCCTCGTCGCGGGACGCAGTCTTACGTCCGGCTCGAGTGGAGCCGGCAAAAGTTACAGCACACTTTCTGTCGCGAGCAGTCGCGACGCATATGAATGCCCGTCGCCCGAAGACGACGAAACTGGAGTGCGAATGACGCCACGGGACCAGGCGCGGTCCACGGCGAATCCCAACACTATCGGGGAGCCAACAGGCGGTACAATCCGCACTACTACTGAACGAACCTGCGGTCGGGTGGGATCAGTGGCTAGTCTACCAAGCCGTGATCAATGGCGAACCGTGTCAGGGCGGCGGTTCCACGGATTCCCAGCTTGCGCATGAGGGTCTCGCGGTGCGACTCCACCGTTCGGACGCTGATGCCGTAGCGCGCGGCTATCTCCTTGTTGGAACGGCTGCGCGCGATCTCGATCAACACTTCCCGCTCGCGGCAGGTGAGCAGGGCCACCCGCTCGCCGCAGGCACCCGTCGGGCCCGGGTCGGCGGTCCCCGGGCAGCCGGCCATTCTGATCTGGGTAGCGAAGTAGCACTCTCCCCCGGCGAGCAAGCGGACGGCCTCGCGGAGCTCGACCGGGGACGAATCTTTACGCAGGTAGCCGTGCGCTCCCGCCTCGGCGCTGCGAGTCACGTACTCCTCCCGATCGTGAATGCTGAGCACGAGGATGCGCGTCCTCGGGGCCGCGCGGCGGATCTGCTCCGCCGCCTCGAAACCCGAAAGCTCGGGCATTGATATATCGAGGACTATCACGTCCGGCTCGAGCTTCCGGGTGAGCGTGACCGCGCCCCGGCCATCCACGGCTTCCCCCACGATTTCGAACCCGGAGTCCTGGCCGAGTACGCTGCGGATCCCTTCGCGCACTACGGCGTGATCGTCCGCGATCAGTACGCGGATGAGGTCAGGTGGCGGCGT
>CALMKE010000258.1 GCA_937867645.1 uncultured Gemmatimonadota bacterium
TCGACGAGATCGAGTACGCCGGCGACCTGTCGGAGCGGATCCCGCAGCTGTACGGCAGCCGCGGCTACATCGATTTCCAGATCCTGTCGGACACCATGATCGTGGACCGCGAGCTTGGCAAGGCGCTGATCGAGATCACCGTGCGCGAGGGACCGCGCTACCGGATCGGCTCGTTCGAAGTCATCGGCAACCGGCGCTTCCCGACGGAGGCGGTGCGGGAGTACTACCCGTTCGGCGAGCAGCAGACGACGCTGGCCGGACGCGCGACGAACCTGATCCGCCGTGGCTACCGGAATCCGGCCAACACGTTCGACGAGAGCAAATGGAAGGAAGCCGAGCAGAAGCTGATGGAGGCGTACAGCAACGAGGGATACATCTACGCCCGGGTTAATCCCGTGGTCGAGCGCGTGCCCGGCGGGGACTCGGTGCGGACCGTGAACCTCCGCTGGGAGATCGATGAGCGGTCGCCCGCGATCATTAACCGCATCGACATCGCCGGGAACGACTACACCTGGGAGACCTGCATCCGCGAGCAGCTCGTGCTTATCCCGGGGCAGGTGTTCAACCGGCAGGCGCTCGTCCGCAGCTACCAGAACATCTCGAACATGAATTTCTTCGAGTCGCCGATGCCGGCGCCGGAGACCAGGCCCGCCGGCGATGCCGGCGACGTGGACATCGTGTTCAACGTGAAGGAGAAGCGCACCGGTAACCTGAACTTCGGCGCCTCCATGGGGCAGGGCACGGGCCTCGGTGGCTTCGTCGGAATGAACCAGCCGAACCTGTTCGGCCGCTGCAAGCAGGTGGATGTGCGGTGGCAGTTCGGCCGCTACATCAACGACTTCAACGGCACGTACACCGATCCGAACATCAGGCAGACGCGGATCTCCGGCAGCGTCACCGCCTACCACACGCGCTCGCGCTTCCGGATCGCCGACCTCGGGCAGAGCACGCGCACGGGCGGGCAGCTGCAGTTCGGCTTCCCGGTGCCGTGGTCGTACTACACCCGCTTCTTCGTGTCCTACGGCGGCGAGTCGGTCCGGTACTCGGAGGAGAACTCCACGCTGCTCGGCCAGCTCGCGCGCGACTGCAGGAGCTGCTTCCGCTCCACGCTGGGGGTGACCGGCACGCGCGACACGCGGATCGGCCTTCCGTTCCCGGTGGACGGGGGGCTGCAGACGATCGCGGCGCAATTCAACGGCGGTCCGCTTGGCGGCACCTCGAACTTCCAGAGGTATACGGCCGAGTTGAGGTCGTACGCGCCGCTGGCGGCCTTCGGCAACCAGATCTTCGGCGGCCAGCCGATGCAGCTCGTCACGGCGCTGAGCGCGCGGGGCGGAGTGCTGTTCGGCAACCCCGGACCGTTCTTCTACTCCCAGTCGTTCGCGCTCGGCGGCACGCAGTACGGCGAGCAGCTGCGCGGCTACGACGAGTTCTCCATCACGCCAGGCGGGTTCGATCCGACCTCCGAAACGAGCTCGGCCCGTCGCGGATCGTTCGGAAACGCGTACTTTACTGCCACGGCCGAGCTGGGATTGAGGCTGTCCTCGGCGCTGTACGTGCACGCGTTCGCGGAAGGCGGCAACGTGTGGGACAGCCCGCGGGAGTTCAATCCCACGCGCCTGTTCCGGAGCGTGGGCGTCGGCGGCGCGACGCTCAGCCCGCTCGGACCTCTGGGCATCGACCTGGGGTATGGACTCGACAAGACGGACCTGCTCGGCCGCCCGACGCCGGGCTGGAAGCTGCATTTCAAGCTCGGTCAACTTTTCTAAACCTTTTGGAGTCTTGATGAAGATGATTTTCCGCGTCGCCGCGATCGCCGTGCTGCTCGTTGCAGCGGGCTCGACACCGGCGTATGCACAGGCACCGGTCAAGCTGGGCTACATCAACGCGCAGCAGATTCTCGCTGCCGCCCCCGGCCGCGATGCCGCAGAGCGCCAGTTCGAGAGCGAGGTCGGAAGCTTCCGGCAGCAGATCCAGCGGATGGATGACTCGCTCCGCGTAATGGGCGAAGCGTTCCAGCGCGAGCAGGCGTCGCTGACGCCGGCGGTTCGCCAGCAGCGGGGACAGGCGCTCCAAGCACTCGAGACGTCGTTCCAGCAGCGCGCGGCGCAGCTCAACCAGCAGATGCAGCAGCGGCAGGCCGAGCTCATCCGCCCGATCATGGACCAGCTCAACCGAGTGCTGGACGAGATCCGCCGCGCCGACGGCTACGCGTTCATCTTCGACGTGTCGTCCGCGGGTCAGGCGATCGTCGCCGCCGACACCACTCTCAACCTGACGGACCGCGTGATCGCGCGTCTCACGGCACTTGGCCCGCCACCGGCAGCCGCACCCGCGACGGCACCCGCGACCACGCCGCAGCCGGCCGGAGTGACTCGACCGAGACAGTAATGGCGCGCTCGGCGCCATCTTCCACCGATAGTGATTCTTCAGTCAGCGGTGATGGTGTTCGCACCATCACCGCTGAAGCTGTTTCAGAGCTCGTAGGCGGCGAGCTCCGCGGCGATCCGGGCGCCGCTGTAACCGGCGTAGCGCCGCTGGACCGCGCGGGCGCGAGCGACGTCAGCTTCCTGGCTGCTCCGCGCTACGTCGCGGCCGCCGAGCGCACTCGCGCGGGCGTCCTCCTGGTGAGCCGGGAGCTGGCGGATACGGCGACGGGGGCGCGCGCCACCATCGTGGTGGACAAGCCGCACGACGCGGTGCTGACGCTGCTGCCGCGGCTGTATGTGGCGCCGCAACGCGTCCCCGGAGTGCATCCGACGGCGAGGATCGGCCGGGGAGCCCGCATCGGGGCCGGCGTAGCAATCGAGGAGTACGTGGTGATCGGCGCGGGCGCGACCGTCGGCGACGGTGTGTGGATCGGCCCCCACGCCGTGGTTGGCGACGGGGCGCGGATCGGCAGGGACTCGATGCTGTACGCCCACTGCACGATCTATTCGGGCAGCGAGCTGGGCGAGCGCGTGAAGATCCAGTCCGGAGCGCGCATCGGCAGCGACGGGTTCGGCTATGTGTTCCGCGACGGCGCGCACCAGCCAATCCCGCACGTCGGGCGGTGCGTGCTCGAGAACGACGTTGACGTCGGCGCCAATACCACGATCGATCGCGGCAGCGTGGACGACACGGTGATCGGCGCAGGGACCAAGATAGACAACCTGGTGCAGATCGGGCACAACGTGCGCATCGGCAAGCTGTGCCTGATCGTGGCGCAGGTGGGCATATCCGGGTCGGTGCACATCGAGGACGGGGCGGTGTTCGGCGGGCAGTCCGGATTGGCGGGCCACCTCACGATCGGCGCGGGCGCGCGTGTCGCCGCGCGCGCGGGCGTGATCAGCGACATTCCGCCCGGCGAGACGTGGTCCGGCTACCCGGCGCGCCCGCACCGCGAATCCCTCCGCGCATCGAGCGCGCTGTTCAGGCTGGCCGGGATCATCAAGAAGCTGGAGCGTCTGGCCGAAAAGCAGGACGAGCCGTGACGCGCCGCACGACCGAGCGGCCGGCTTCTGTCTCAGGCGTCGGGCTGCATCTGGGCGAGCAGTGCACGCTGACGTTCGTGCCGGCCGCGTCGGGACATGGTATTTCCTTCCGGCGAGTGGACCTCCCGGGCAAGCCATCCATCCGGGTCGCGCTGAGCGAAGTCGCTTCCACGGAGCGGCGGACCCACCTGGGCGACCAAAAGGGCGACCGCGCGGTGCACACGGTGGAGCACGTGCTGGCCGCGGTCGTCGCGCTCGGCATAGACGACCTGACCATAGACATGGACGGCCCCGAGCCGCCCATTCTCGACGGCAGCTCGGAGCAGTTCTTCCGCGCGCTGCAGGGAGCGGGCGTCCGGTCGAACGGAGCCGAGGCTGACGTGCTGACTCTGGCCGAGCCGGTCCGGATCATTGACGGTGATTCCGTCTATGAGGCGTACCCCTCCGACAAGCTCACGCTGGACGTCACGATCGAGTTCGACCATCCTCTGATCGGGCGGCAGAGCGGCGTGTATGAAGTGGACTCCTCGGTGTTCGAGCGGGAATTGGCCTCGGCGCGCACCTTTGGGTTCGTTCACGAAGTAGATTCGCTGCGCGCGAAAGGATTGATAAAAGGGGCGTCCACCTCCAACGCCGTGGTCCTGGACGACACCGGCCTGGTAGATGCGAAGCTGCGGTGGAAGGACGAGTTTCTGCGGCACAAGGCGCTCGACATCCTGGGAGACCTGGCGCTGGCGGGCGCGCGCGTGCGGGCGCGCATCGTGGCTGTACGGCCGAGTCACCGGGGCACGGTGACTCTGGTTCGAGAAATGGTGAAGGCGGCAACGGCAACGGCGGCGAAGGGGGCGACCAAAGTGGCAACCAAGGCGGCAGGCGCGGACAAGCGCACGTATTCGGTCGAAGAGATCATGAAGGTGCTTCCGCACCGGTATCCGTTTCTGCTAGTGGACCGGATACTCGAGGTCGAGGAGAAGCGGATCGTCGGGCTGAAGAACGTCACGCTCAACGAGCCGTTCTTCCAGGGCCACTTCCCGGGCCACCCGATCATGCCCGGCGTGCTGATCGTCGAGGCCATGGCGCAGGTTGGCGGGATGCTGCTCATGGGTCCGATTGAAGTGCCGGAATCGAAGGTCGTGTACTTCATGTCGCTGGACAACGTGAAGTTCCGCAAGCCCGTCCGCCCCGGCGACCAGATCATCTTCGAGGTCGAGATCGCCCAGATCCGGGGAACCGTGTGCAAGATGCACGGCGTCGGGCGCGTGGACGGCGAGATCGTGGTCGAGGCCGACATGGCGGCGATGGTCCGCGACAGATGAAGAAAATCCATCCGACCGCGCTCGTCTCGGACGACGCGCAGCTCGGCAGCAACGTAGAGGTCGGGCCGTTCGCGATCGTCGGGCCCAGCTGTATCGTCGGGGATGGGTGCGTAATAGCGCCGCGGGCGACGCTCGATCGGAACGTCCGGCTGGGCCGCAAGGTCCGCGTCGGGATCGGCGCCGTGCTCGGCGGCGACCCGCAGGACCTGAAGTTCCAGGGCGAGGAGACCACCGTCGAGATCGGCGACGGGACGGTGATCCGGGAGTACAGCACGATCAATCGCGGCACGTCCGAGTCCTTCAAGACGACGGTCGGCAAGAACTGCTTCATCATGTCGTACGTGCACCTGGCGCACGACTGCCACCTCGGCGACGGAGTGATCCTCGCCAACGGCGTGCAGCTGGCGGGTCACGTGCGCATCGAGGACCGCGCGATCCTGTCCGGCCTCAGCGCGGTGCACCAGTTCGTGCGGATCGGGCGGCACGCGTTCATCGGCGGCTGCTCGCGCGTGTCGAAGGACATCCCGCCGTTCCTCAAGGCCGTCGGAAACCCCGTGAAGCTGTACGGGCTGAACACGGTCGGTCTGCAACGGTCGGGGTTCGACGAGGACACGCTGCGCGAGCTGAAGCGCGCATACCGGCTGTTCTTCAACTCCGATCTCAACATCACGCAGGCGCTCGAGCGGGCGGAGACGGATCTGGACCAGCGTCCCGAGGTGCAGGAGCTCATGCGCTTCCTGGAGGCGAGCGGTCGCGGAGTCGTAATCTGAGCACCCCCGCGGGGCGCGTTCCGCGGGTAGGCGTGGTGGGTGTGGGCGGTCTCGGCTTCCACCACGCGCGCATCATGCGCGACCTGCCGGCGGTGAAGTTCGGCGGGTTTTTCGACTCGCGAGCCGAGCGCGCGGCGGCCGTCGCCTCGGAGCTGGGCGTTCCGGCGCACGCGTCGCTGGACGCGCTGCTGTCGCAGGTGGACGCGGTGACGATCGCGGTGCCGACGCCCGCGCACTTCGACGTAGCCGGCCGCGCGATCGCGCAGGGGAAGCACGTCCTGATCGAGAAGCCGATCACTACGACGGTCGCCGAAGCGGACGAGCTGCTGGCAGCGGCGAGTAAGAACGGCGTGATCGTGCAGATCGGGCACGTCGAGCGGTTCAACGCCGCGATTCGCGCCGCGCTGCCGCACATAGACGAGCCGCGCTTCATCCAGAGCGAGCGGCTGGCGCCGTTCAACCCGCGCGGCTCGGACGTGGCCGTCGTGCTGGACCTGATGATCCACGACATAGACCTCATCCTGACGCTCGCCGTCGGAGACGCGGCGTCGATCGCCGCGGTCGGCGTTCCGGTGCTCACGCCCACGGTGGACATAGCCAACGCGAGGATCACGTTCGCGTCGGGCGCGGTGGCCAACATCACGGCGAGCCGGATATCCCGCGAGCGCGTGCGGAAGCTGCGGATCTTTCAGAAGACCGGCTACCTGTCGCTCGATCTCGGCGCCGGCACCGGCGAGTTCTATCGCCTCAACAAGAACATCTCGATGGAGAAGCTCGCGTCGGCGCCGCTGGACTTCTCGCAGTTCGTGGAGCGCGTGGAGCTGACGGCGCCGGCGGGCGAGCCGCTGCGGCTCGAGTTCGAGAGCTTCGCCCGCGCCCTGACGGGAGAAGCGCCGCCGGTGGTGACGGGCGAGGATGGGCGACGCGCGCTGGAAGTCGCGCTCGAGATCGTGCGTGAGATCGAGCGCACGTTGCCGCAGCTCGCGGGATCGGTGCAGGGCGGCCTCGGGCGGACGCACCCGGAGCCGGCGCCGCTTGGCTGAAGTCTTCTTCGTCGCCGGAGAGGCTTCGGGCGACCTGCACGCTTCGGGCGTCGCGGCGGAGCTGCGGAAGATTCGGCCGGAGCTGAAGCTCGGTGGCATCGGGGGTCCGCGGCTCGCGGCCGAGGGCGTGGAGCTCATCGAGACCTACGATCAGCTCGCGGTGATGGGGCTGACCGAGGTCATCCGCCACATCCCGCGCCACTACGCGCTGCTCAAGCGCGTGCGCGCGCGGCTGCGGAGCGGCGAGATCCGGCTGCTGATCCTCATAGACTATCCCGGCTTCAACATGCGGCTCGCCGAAAGCGCGAAGGCGGCCGGCGTCCCGGTGCTGTACTACGTCACGCCGCAGGTGTGGGCGTGGGGCGCGAAGCGGCTTCCCAAGCTCGCCCGGATCGTCACGCGCGCCGCCGTGATTCTTCCATTTGAGGAGCAGCTCCTGCGCGGCTACGGGATCGACGCGCATTTCGTCGGCCACCCTCTGCTGGACGGATGGGACCGTCTACCCACGCGCGACGCCGCGCGTGCCGTGCTCGGGATAGACAAGGACGCCAGGGTGCTCGTGCTGTATCCGGGGAGCAGAGTGCAGGAGATAGTGCGCCACATCGAGCCGTTCGTGAAGGCGGCCCGCGCCCTCCAGAAGAAGCATCCGGACCTGCAGGTGATCATCAGCGCGGCCCCCGCGACTGAGCACGGCTACTCGAACATGCCTTACCCCGTCGTAGCGGCTCCCGCGCTGACGATGTTCAGCGCCGCGGACGTGGCGCTGTGCAAGAGCGGCACGACCACGCTGGAGGCCGCGATCGCCGGCTGTCCGATGGTCGTGGCGTATCGCGTCGGCAAGCTGTCTTACGCGATCGCGCGACGAATGGTCAAGATCAGCCACATCGGACTGGTGAACATCGTCGCCGGGCGCGAGGTCGCGCGCGAGTTCGTGCAGGGTGCGCTGGATCCGGAGGCCGTGGCGCGCTCGCTGGACGCGCTGCTGACCGACAGTGAGCTCCGCCGGCGGACGATCGAGGATCTGGCGGAAGTGCGCGCGAAGCTGGGCACACCGGGCGCGTCCGCCCGCGTAGCGCGGATGGCGAGCGAGCTCGTCGCGTGAGCGACGAGGATTCCAACCGGCGGCGGCTCCGGCTCAAGGACCGGCTGGCGGTCCTGCTGGGCGGCGCGGTGATCCGCGCGCTCGCCTCCACCTGGCGGTACCGTGTGCGCAACGTCGAGCAGCTGGAGAAGCTTCGCGCAGGGGGCGGGCCGTTCGTTTTCTCCATCTGGCACGGACAGCTGCTTCCGTTGCTCTGGCACCACCGCCATCAGGGCATCTCGATCCTGGTCAGCGAGCACAAGGACGGCGAGCTCATCGCGCGATTCGCGGAGTCCATCGGGTACGGCACGATCCGCGGCTCGTCCTCGCGTGGCGCGGCGGGCGCGTTGCTCGGCCTGGTGCGCGCGCTCGGTGAAGGAACGGAGGTCGGCATCACGCCGGACGGGCCGCGCGGACCAGCGTGCAGCTACGCGCCCGGGGCGGCCGTCGCCGCGAGCAAAGCCGGCGCGCTGGTTCTGCCGCTGGCGGCGCACGCGGACCGGGCCTGGCGGCTCAACAGCTGGGACAGGTTCATGATCCCGCGGCCGTTCGCGCGGGTCACGCTCGCGTACGGCGATCCCGTGCGATTGCCGGACGACGCGCGGGCGGCGGCCGCGGACACCCCGCGGCTGGAGTCCGCGATGAACGCCGCGGTCGGGGCGGCCGCGAGCTGATGCGGATCGACGACCTCTGGCGGTCGGACAGCAGCGGGGCGCGCGCCGCGCGCGCGCTGCTTGTGCCCGCGGAACGGGCGATGGCGGGCATGGTCGCCGCGAGGAACGCGCTGTACGACCGCGGTTCGCTCAGGACGCGCGCGACGGCGATCCCGGTGGTGAGCGTGGGCAATCTCACGGTCGGCGGCACCGGCAAGACGCCCGTCTCCGCGTGGATCGCCAGCCAGCTCGCGGACCGCGGCGCGCAACCGGCGGTGGTGTTGCGCGGGTACGGCGACGACGAGCCGCTGGTGCACGCGGTGCTGAACGCCGCGATCCCGGTCGTCGTCTCGCCCGACAGAGCGCAAGGCGTGGCGGATGCCGCGGCGCGCGGCGCCGACGTCACGGTCCTCGACGATGCTTTCCAGCATCGCCGCGTGGCGCGCGACGCTGACATCGTGCTCGTCGCCGCCGACGGCTGGACGGTGCATCGCCGCCTGTTGCCGTCGGGCCCGTGGCGGGAACCGCTGGAGTCGCTGCGCCGGGCGGACCTGGCGGTGATCACGAGCAAGGCCGCGAGCGACACCGAGATCGTGGCCGCGCGGCTGGCGATGACGCACGCCGCACCCGATACGCCCATCGCCGGAGTGACGCTGGAGCTCGGCGACCTGTTCCGTTTCGGCGATCCCGGCGCGCGGCTGCCCCTCGGCGGGCTGGCGGGCGCGTCGGTGCTGGCGGTCGCGGCCGTCGGAAACCCCGACGCATTTTTTGCGCAGCTTCGCCGCGCGGGAGCGAGCGTGGTGGCGCGCGGCTTCCCGGATCACCACCGGTTCACGCGTGAGGAAGTGGAGCGGCTCGCCGCCCTCGCGCCGCGCGGCGGGCTGGCCGTGTGCACGCTCAAGGACGCGGTCAAGGTGGCGCCTTTATGGCCTGCCGCTGCACCTGCCTTATGGTATGTTTCACAGCCCGTACGGGTGGGGTGGGGAGCCGAGCATTTCGAGCGGCTGATGGATGCGCTGCTGGCCCGCCGCGTCGCCCGATGACACTCACTGACAACGAACAACCGACACCCGCGCACCGCGCGGAATTGTCTTCCCGATAATGGCTACCATCGAAGACCGCCGCCTCACACCCGCGCACGGCATACTCGGCCGGGACAAGGACCGTTTCCTGTCGGAGGAGAACCCGTTCGAGGCGATGATGCAGCGCTTCGACAGGGCCGCGGAGCTGCTCGACCTCGACGCCGGACTGGTGAAGGTCCTGCGCCAGCCCGAAAAGCAGATCATCGTCGCGGTCCCGGTGCTCAAGGACGACGGCAGCGTGGACGTGTACACCGGCTACCGGGTGCTGTACAACACCTCGCGCGGTCCCGCCAAAGGCGGCATCAGGTTCGACACCGCGGTGACGCTGGAAGAAGTAAAAGCGCTCGCGGCGTGGATGACGTGGAAGTGCGCTGTGGTGGACATTCCGTTCGGCGGAGCGAAGGGCGGAGTCAACTGTGATCCGGAGAAGATGAGCATCGGCGAGCTGGAGCGGATGACGCGCCGCTACACCGCCGGCATCATCAACACGCTGGGTCCGGACTCCGACGTTCCCGCGCCCGACGTCAACACCAACGAGCGCGTGATGGCGTGGCTCATGGACACGTACTCGATGCACGTCGGCCACACGGTCACCGCGGTCGTGACCGGCAAGCCGGTGGTCATGGGCGGGTCTCTCGGCAGGCGCGAGGCGACCGGGCGCGGCTGCATGATCGTCACGAAGGAAGCGCTCAATCACCTCGGCCTCGCCGTGCGAAACGCGACGGTCGCGGTGCAGGGCTTCGGCAACGTCGGATCGGTCGCGGCCGATCTCCTGTCGCAGGAAGGATGCAGAATCGTCGCGATCGGCGACCGGCACGTGTCGCTGTACAACGCGGACGGCATAGACGTGCAGAAGGCCATCGAGCACTACCGGAAGCACGGCTCGCTGAAGGAGTTCGCCGGCGGCGATCGGATTAAGCACGACGAGCTGCTCACGCTGGACGTGGACGTGCTCCTGCCCGCGGCGCTGGAGAACGTCATCACGACCAAGAACGCGGGGCAGGTCCGGGCCAAGATCATCTGCGAGGGCGCCAACGGGCCGACGACCGCCCCGGCGGACGCGATCCTCGAAGAGAAGGGCGTGTTCGTCATCCCGGACATTCTGGCGAACGCGGGCGGCGTGACCGTCTCGTACTTCGAGTGGGTGCAGAACCGCGGCGGCTACTTCTGGACCGAAGACGTGGTCAACGACCGTCTGCGCGACATCATGTGCCGCAGCTTCTCGAACGTCCTCGACATTTCGAAGAAGCACAAGGTGAACATGCGCACGGCCGCGTACATGCTCTCGGTCGAGCGCGTCTCGACCGTGCACAAGCTGCGCGGCATCTACGCCTGACGCCCGCCCATGCGCGTGATCGTAGCCGTGGTGGGGAAGCCGAAGGACGCTTCCCTGGCCGGCGCGATCGCCGAGTACGAGAGGCGCGCGTCGCGGTACTGGCCGCTGGAGGTGATCGAGGTGCGCGAAGAATCCGGAAAGGGCGCGTCGCCCGAGACAGTGAAGCGGCGGGAGGGTGAGCGTTTGCGCGAGCGGATCGCTGAGCCCGCGCGGGCCGTGGTGTGCGACCCGGGCGGCAAGTCGCTCGACTCAACGCGGTTCTCGGCATGGCTGCAGGGCGAGCGCGAATCCGGCCGCGACTTCGCGTTCGTCATCGGCGGCGCGCACGGGGTGTCGGACGAGCTGCGTGACGAAGCGCGCATGAAGCTGTCACTGGCGCCCTGGACTCTGCCGCACGAGCTCGCCCGGCTCGTCCTCGCGGAGCAGTTGTACCGCGCCGGCACCATCATCCGCGGCGAGCCCTATCACAAGTGATCCCGAGCACCGCGTGCCAATAGCCAATAGCCAACAGCCAACAGCTGGCCTCTATGAGTGAATGGTTCGAGCGCTGGTTCGGCGAGGAGTACCTCGCGCTGTATCCGCATCGCGACGAGCGCGAAGCGGCGGCCGCGCTGGGGCTCGTCGAGTCCAATCTCGGCGGGCTCAAGGTGGCGCGCGCGCTCGACCTCGCCTGCGGCGCCGGGCGCCACTCGCGATTGCTGAAAGAGCGGTGGGCGACGACCGGCTTCGATCTTTCGGCCGCGCTGCTGGCGCGGGCGAAGGCGGCCGACCCGGACGGCTTTTACGTCCGCGGCGACATGCGGGCGCTGCCGTTCGTGGATCACGGGTTCGACCTCGTGGTGAACCTGTTCACGAGCTTCGGCTACTTCGACAACGATGCGCAGCATCTGCGGGTGCTGGCCGAGGTCGCGCGCGTGACTCGGCGCGGCGGGAAGTTCGTGCTCGACTTTCTCAACCCGGACCACGTGCGCAGCACGCTCGTCCCGAAGGAATCCAGCGACGTCGGCGGGCGGTCGGTGGAGGTGCGCCGGGAGATCTCGCCGGACGAGAGGTTCGTGGTGAAGACAATCGCGTCCGGCGGAGAAGCCGGAGACCAGACGTTCGTGGAGCGCGTGCGACTGTTCGACCGGATGGATCTGGAGACCATGCTGGAGGAGAGCGGATTCGGCGTGGAGCAGGTGCTGGGTGATTACGCCGGCGGGCCGCATTCCGAGAGCTCTCCCCGCACCATCGTATTCGCGATAAGGGAATGAAGCTCGAGCTCCGCTCGCGGCCGCTGAGCGCCTCGCCGCTGGTCGCGTTGGCGGAGCGGCGCGACGCGTCAGCGGGCTGGTACGAGCCGCGCCCGGATGCCGCGGGGTGGAAGCGCCGCGTGGCGGAGACCGCGGATCAATTCAGGGATGGCGCATGGCTGCCGGCGCTGGCGCCGGCGATCGACGCCGAAGGCGCCGCCGCGGCGCGGCTGCAACGCGTGGTGGACGCGGGCGGCGTGGTGGTGACGACGGGACAGCAGCCCGGTCTGTTCGGCGGCCCGCTGTACACCTGGTTCAAGGCGATGTCCGCGCTCGCGCTCGCCGACGAGCTGGAGCAGCGTACCGGCGTAGCGGTCGCCCCCGTGTTCTGGGCTGCCACGGACGATTCGGATTTCGCGGAGGCGAGCGAGACCGCGGTGAGCGTACCGGGCGGCACGGAGCTCATTCGCATCGAATCGCGCGCGGAAGAAGGATTGCCGATGGCGGCCGTCCCGCTCGGCGACGCTGGCGCGCAGATCGAGACGCTCATCCGCGCGTGCGGCTCCGCCCCTAACAGCGGGGCGCTGGAAGCCGTACGCGCCGCATATTCGCGGGATGCTACCGTCGGCAGCGCCTACGTGCGCCTGCTGCGCACGTTGCTCGAGCCGCTGGGCGTAGCCGTGCTGGACGCGTCCCATTCTGCCGTGCGGGCGGCGGGACTTCCGCTTCTGCGGAATTCGCTGGCCAGAAGTCGTGAGCTCGAAGCCGCGCTCAAGGAGCGCTCGAAGGCGCTGAAGGACGCCGGCCACCGCGCGCAGGTCCAGCATGTCGCCGGCCGCACGCTTGTCTTCACCACCGCTGGCGGCGTGCGCCACCGCGTGCGCACCCGCGAGGCGGATGCGCTGTCCATGGACTCCGCCGAGCTTTCGCCCAACGTGCTGCTTCGTCCCGTGATGGAGCGGGCCATCCTACCCACAGTCGCGTACGTGGGTGGGCCAGCCGAGATCGCGTACTTCGCGCAAGTGAGCGCCGTGGCGGATGGATTGGGCGCGAAGCGACCGCTGATCGTGCCGCGCTGGTCAGGGGTGATCGTCGAGCCGCATGTGCGGAGGATTCTCGCGAAGGTCGGCGCGGACGTGGACGACTTCGCGGATCCGCACGCGGTCGAAACCCGCGTCGCGCGCGCGCAGCTGCCGTCCGCGCTGGCCAAGGCGCTGAAGAAGGCGCGTAGCCGCATAGAGGCCGCCGTGAAGGAGCTCGAGAAAGCGGATTCCGCGGCGGCCGCGCTCCCGCCAACGGTTGTGGAGGGCGCCAAGCGACAGCTGCTGCACAAGCTCGACCGGCTCGAGCGGCGATACGTCGCGGCGACCAAGCGGCACGGAAGCGAGCTGCTCACTGAAGTTGCTACCGCCCGCGGGGCGTTGTACCCCAACGGCAAGCCGCAGGAGCGCGTCCTCAATGTGATTCCGTTCCTCGCGAAATACGGCGACGAGGTGTTCGCGGCGATACGAGCGAAGGCGCGCGAGCACGCGGCGTCGCTGTGACCGAACAGACCGGCAAGTCCGCGTTCCTGGTCGCGGCCGGGATCTTCCTCAGCCGGATCGCCGGCGTCGTCCGGCAGAGTGTGTTTGCGCACTTCTTCGGCACGTCCATGGCGGGCGACGTCTTCAACGCCGCGTTTCGCATCCCGAATCTGTTGCAGAACCTGTTCGGCGAGGGCGTGTTGTCCGCGTCGTTCATCCCGGAATACGCCGGCTTGCGCGCGCGCGAGCAGCATGAGGAAGCGACCAGGCTGGCGGGGGCGGTGCTCGCCCTGCTGTCCACGGTCGCCGCGATCCTCGTGCTGCTCGGCATTCTGCTGGCGCCGGTGCTGGTGGCCGTGATCGCCCCTGGATTCACCGGCCAGAAGCGGGAGCTCACCGTGCAGCTCACGCGGGTCCTCTTTCCCGGCGCCGCGCTGCTCGTGCTATCGGCCTGGTGCCTCGGAATACTCAACTCGCACCGCCGCTTCTTTCTGCCCTACGTGGCGCCCGTGATCTGGAACGCGGCGATGATCGTGACGCTTCTGTTCTACGGCGAAACGTCGTCGCAGGCGCAGCTCGCCCTTTACCTGGCGTGGGGATCGGTGGTCGGAAGCGCTCTGCAATTCGGAGTGCAGCTCCCCGTGGTGATCCCGCTCATCAAGGGCACGCGAGTCGCGTACGCGCGCGCGAGCGAAAGCGTTCAGCGTGTGATGCGCAACTTCGTCCCGGTGTTCGTGGGCCGGGGAGTCGTTCAGATCAGCGCGTACTTCGACACGTTGATCGCCAGCCTCGTGGTCTCCGGCGCGCTCGCCGCGGTCGTGTACGCGCAGATCCTGTATCTGCTTCCCATCAGCCTGTTCGCCATGTCCGTGTCCGCGGCCGAGCTGCCCGCCATGTCGAGCATCGCCGGCGATCTCGGGGAGACCGCCGCGCACCTGCGCATGCGGCTCCGCAGCGGGCTCCGCCGCATCGCGTTCTTCGTAGTGCCGTCAGCGGTGGCGTTTCTCTTTCTGGGCGATGTGGTGGTGGCGGCGATATATCAGCGCGGTGAGTTCTCCCGGGCGGACACGGTGTGGGTCTGGCAGATCCTCATCGGCTCATCCATTGGGCTCCTCGCCTTCACGCTGAGCAGGCTGTACGCTTCGACGTTCTACGCCACGCGCGACACGCGCACGCCCGTGCGTTTTGCGGTAATCCGCATCGCGATCAGCGTCATTCTCGGGCTGATACTCGCTGTCTGGCTGCCGCGCGCGCTCGGCGTCGACCGGCGCCTGGGGGCGGTCGGGCTGACGCTCGCGGGCGGGATCGCGGGGTGGGTCGAGTATGCGCTGCTGCGGCGCGCGCTGGGCAAGCGGATCGGGCACGTGCCGGTCGAGGCGAACCATCTGGCGAAGCTGATCGCGATCGCGGGCCTTGCTGCCGCCGTCGCGGGCTGGATGCGAGCGTTGTTCATCGGCGAGACGGAGCCGCTCGTGCTCGCGCTGGCGATCCTGCCGGTGTACGGGGCGATCTATCTGGGGGGAGCGTGGGTGTTGGGAGTTTCGGAGCTGGCGGGGCTGGTCAGGCGAAAGGCGAGGTAGAGTTTTCAGTTGTGAACTGCAGATCGCTCGGAAAGGGGAGATAGGCTCGTCTTGGCTAGCGTTGTGCGTGCACCGTTTTTCCGTCGTTACGTTTTCCCGTCTTAACAAATCCTGATGACGGCCTGACGGAGAACGATTTAACGGGTGACGCATTACGCTAGCCATGACGAGAAAGCGCCAGACTATTCGAGTGGCGCTGGCCCGAGTTTCCGCTCCTTGTCGGGGTATAATTAGAATCATGCAGCCGTTCCCGGAGCTCGTCGCCTCCAAGGTCCCTCACCTACCCGAATCCCCCGGGGTTTACCTCTGGAAGGGCCGGGACGGGACGATTCTGTACGTCGGCAAGGCGGCCAAGCTGCGCTCGCGGGTGCGGAGCTATTTCGCGAACGATCCCGGCACCAGCCTCAAGACCACGTATCTCGTCCGGCAGATCGCCGACCTCGACACGATCGTGGTGCCGAGTGAGGCGCACGCGCTGATTCTCGAGGCGAACCTGATCAAGGAGCATCGCCCGCGGTTCAACATCGCGCTCAAGGACGACAAGTCGTACCCGTACATCAAGGTGACCGCGCAGGAGCCGTTCCCGCGCGTGTTCGTCACGCGCAGGGTGACGAACGACGGGGCAAAGTATTTCGGACCGTACACCGACGTCGGCGCCATGCGCCGCGCGCTCAACGTGGTGAAGCGGATCTTCACCGTGCGCTCGTGCAGCTACGACATGCCGGCGGAGATGCCCGAGCGGCCGTGCCTGGACTACTACATCAAGCGGTGCAAGGCCCCGTGCATCCTGGCGCAGTCGCAGCAGGAATACCGCCAGATGATCGACGAGGTGCTGCTCTTCCTCGGCGGGCGCGCGAGCGAGGTCGTGCGGCGCGTGCGCGCGCGGATGGACGAGGCCGCGGCGAGAATGGACTTCGAGCGCGCCGCCGAGCTCCGCGACGTGCTGCACCATCTCGAGCGAATGGAGGAGCCGACCGTCGTGCTGCGCGTGGAAGGCGGAGACCGCGACGTGATCGGATATGCGCGCGACGGCGACGACGCATGCGTGACGATGCTGCGCATCCGGGAAGGGAAGCTGCTCGCCCGGGAGCACAGGTTTCTGGAGAACATCGAGGGCGAGCCCGATCCCGCGGTGCTGTCCGCGTACCTCGCGGCCAGCTATCCGGTCATGCAGGAGCGGGCGCGCGAGCTGCTGCTGCCGTTCGATTTCGAGGACCGCGAGCTGCTGGAGCAATCGGTGCCGGACGCGAAGATGAGCGTCCCGCAACGCGGGCCCCGCCGCGAGCTCGTGGACCTCGCCGAGCAGAACGCGCGGCACCTGCTGGAAGAGCTGAAGCTCTCGTCGCTGGAATCGGAGGAGCGCGCGGGCGAGCCCGTGTACGACCTGCAGCGAGAGCTGGGGCTGGAGCGCCTGCCGCGCACGCTCGTCTGCTTCGACATATCCACCGCGCAGGGGACCGACACCGTCGGCTCGGCGGTGTGGTTCGAGAACGGCCGGCCCAAGCGCGGCGAGTACCGGAAGTTCCGCGTGAAGACCGTGGAAGGGAGTGACGACTTCGCGTCCATGCGCGAGGTGGTGACGCGCTACTTCAATCGCAGGATGGCCGACGAGAAGCCGAGTCCCGAGCTGGTGGTGATAGACGGCGGCCGCGGCCAGCTGTCCGCGGCGCACGAGGCGCTGGAATCACTCGGCCTCGGCGACCGGCCGCTGATCAGCCTCGCGAAGAAGGAAGAGGAAGTGTTCGTGTGGGGAAGGACCGACCCTGTAAGAATCTCGCGCCGGTCGCCGGCCCTGCGATTGCTGCAGCAGGCGCGGGACGAGGCGCACCGGTTCGCCGTCACGTACAACCGGAAACGGCGCTCGATGCGGACGGTGACGTCGGAGCTGCTGCAGATCCGCGGTATCGGTCCGACGAAGAGGCGGCAGTTGATTCAGGCGTTCGGGAGTCTCGAGGGGGTGCGGCAGGCCACCGCCGAAGACATCGGAAGGCTGCCTGGTTGGACGGTGGCGGGCGCTCGGAAGCTGCTCGCGCAGCTGCTCGGTAGCTCCGGTTCCGACAAAAGCGCGGCAATCGAGCTACCTTCCGAGGCGGTGGACGTCACGCACGGGAGTTGAACGCGAACAGGAAAGTCGCCATATGCCCATGAATGATCCGGTACGAAGGAGCGCCCTGGTAGCCGCGGGCTCGGCTGTCGTCGCGATTGCCATCGCGACCGTCGGCGCGTTCGTGATCCCATTGCCCGACCGCGATCCAGTGGAGTTTCTGTATTACGTGATGCTTTTGATTGGGCTGCCGGTCGGCACGCTCCTCACACTCGCTCTTCGCGAGGCCTTGGGAACGAGCGGTTT
>CALMKE010000259.1 GCA_937867645.1 uncultured Gemmatimonadota bacterium
CGCAGGGCGCATACGATGAACCGCGCGACGACGCCGAACTCGCGCTCCCCCCGCTGCAGCCCGCGGACGGTGGCATCCACCACGGCATCCAGCGACAGCCCGCGCCGCGTGTTCAACAGCGGCGCGTTGCGGACCTCGATGTACCGGACGCCGTCGGCATGCGCGTCGGCGACCAGCTCGTAGGCAACGCGCTCCAGCGACTCCTCGGTCTGCATCACCGAGATCGTGTACTCGAAGCGCTGGAGGTAGTCCTCGAGGTGCGCCGCATCCGTTACGTGCATCAGACGCGCGACCTCCTCGGTACCGGTCGCGGGCAGCTTGACGCCGCTCTCGGCCGCGAGCTCGGCGAGCGTGGCGGGACGCACCGAGCCGTCGAGGTGGCAGTGCAGCTCCGCCTTGGGAAGGCGGCGAAGGGTTTCCCGCAGCGAGCGACTTCCCACTACGCCTGCTTCGAGCTCACCAGCCGGAAAATGGAGCCGTTGGTCACTGGCTCGCCGAGCGGCGCCGGCAACCCGCGGTTGTCCACCATGACTCGGGAGCCGTCGCGCACGAGCTCCGCGGCCGCCGGGTCGTGCGCCGCCAGGGCTTCGAGTGGAGTGGCGCCACAGCGGGCGTCCACCGGCTTCGCATCTATGTAGATGCGAACGATTGTCGTGACGGGCTGTGGCAGCGTCATGGGGCCTGCCCTGCCTGCCGGATTCGCGTCGTGCGCGGGACGTTCACCGGTTGCGGCAGCCGGCTCAGGTAGTCGCGCAGCGCGCTCCGGTCCAGAATCCGGAGCGGCTCGACGATGGCGGCTGGCGGCGGTCCGAGCCCGTCGCCGCCGGCGGCCATGAAATCGTTCATGGAGACCGTGTAGCTCGCCGCGTCGTCCACTGGGCGGCCAGCCACGAGCAGCGTGTCTATCCGTCCCGCGCCCGCGCTGTCGCGGGAATACACGATGGAGGCTCCGCTCACGTGCGCGTTCGGCCGGCCGCGCGCTACTATCTGCTGGAGATAGCGCCGCAGATCCGCGCCCCTCATCGTCACCCGGACGAGCGTGTTGTCGAACGGCTGAACCTCGAAGATCTGGCCGTAGGTGATCTGGCCGGCCGCGAGGTCCGCCCTGATCCCGCCGCTGTTCATTACCGCGACGTCGGCTCCCGCCGCGGCGCGCTGCGCGTCGGCGATGAGGTTGCCGAGCGCGTGCTGCTGGCCGGTCCGCGTGAGTCGCTCAGACAGGACCGCGACCGGCTGCGAGAACTCACCGGCTACCCGCGCCGTCCAGCTCGCGACGATCGCCGCCGCCGCGGGATCCGGCTGGATCTGCGCGGTGAGCACGGGCCGGACTTCCGCGCGGGCTCCTGGTCCGCTGAGCGGTACGTCGAGCACCTCGATCGCGCGGCCGCTCGAGCGCGCCTGCACAATCGGCACGCCCTTCACTGTCGTGTTCAGCAGACTGTGCGAGTGACCGCTGATGATCGCGTCCACCGGCTCGGTCAGCGCCCTCGCCAGGTCGAAAACCTCTCCGCCGCAAGTCGAGCCGCAGAATCCGCCGACGTGCCCGACCACGATCACGTGCGTCGCGCCGCGCGCGCGGAGCGAGCGGGCGTGCGCGTCCACGACGGGCGCGGGCTCCACGAAGCGCAGGTGCGCGACGTTTTGCGGCCGCGTGGTTGTCGGCGTCTGCGGCGTGGACAGGCCGATGATTCCGATCCGCGCGCGCCCGCGCACGACTATCGTGTCGTTCGGAATCCACTCGACGTCGCGGCCGTCGGCGTAGCGCACGTTGGCGCCCATGATGCTGAACCGCGCGTCCCGCATGCGCGCGCGCAGCGTGTCTATTCCCCAGTCGAACTCGTGGTTGCCGAGCGCCGCCGCCGCGTACCCCAGCTCGTTGAACAGCTCGACTACCGGCTTGCCGTACGCGCTGTTCGACGCGGGCGTCCCCTGGAACATGTCACCGCCATCCAGCAGCAGGACCTCGCACCGGGGCGCGCACTCGGCGGCCGCCGCGCGAATCGCGGCGGCGACGTAGGCCCCGCCGCCATACCGTATCCCGGCGCTGTCCGCCCGGGGCTCGAGGCCGCCGTGAAAGTCGTTGGTGCCGATGATCCGCACAAACGTCCCGGCATCCTGGCGCGCGGCCGGCTGAGGCGGGATACAAGCCAGCGCGGCAAGGCAGATGGCGGCGCTACAAAATTTCATCCCACCAAAGTAGCCGGACGGGCACCCGGCAGGGAGATTAAGGGGTACGCTTCCCTCAACTCTCGATACGCAACTGTGACACGCAAGGAGGTGCCTCGACACCGCACCGTCCGCAAACTTCTGCCGGACAGTGACGAGGACCGTGCATTGAGCCCCGCGCCGCCCGGCGCCGACCGCGTGCTGGTAGTCGACGACGAGCCCGACATTGTGGCCTTGTGCGCCTACCATCTCGCCAAGGCCGGCTATCGGGTCGTCACGGCCGCGAGCGGAGGGGATGCACTCGAGCAGGCGCGGCAGCAGCGACCGGCTCTCGTCGTGCTCGATCTGATGCTGCCGGGGATGTCCGGATACGACGTTCTGCAGCAGATCCGCTCGGACGAGGGACTCAAGCAGATCCCGGTGCTGATGCTGACAGCGCGCCGCGAGGAGGCGGACCGAATTCGCGGGCTTACGCTTGGCGCTGACGATTACCTGACCAAGCCGTTCAGTCCGCAGGAGCTTGTGCTGCGCGTCGGCGCGATCCTCAGACGCGTTGGATCCGCAAGCTCTTCGAGTCAGGACATCCTCAAGATCGGGCCGATCAGGGTCGACCGCGGAGAGCATAAGGTCACTGTCGGCGACCAGGAGATCGAGCTCACTCCGACGGAATTCAAGCTTCTCCTCACGCTTGCTGAGCGGCGCGGCCGCGTGCAGTCGCGCAGCCTCCTGCTCGAAACGGTCTGGGACGCCGCTCCTGACATCCAAACGCGGACCGTGGACATGCA
>CALMKE010000260.1 GCA_937867645.1 uncultured Gemmatimonadota bacterium
AGCAGCCGCACGATCTGATCGCGCAGCCGCTGCGGCAGGTGCGCGGTCATCCCGAAATCGATCAGCGCGAGCTTGGGATCCTCCGGTGACGCGACGTCGGTCGCGGCCTCCCGCGCCTCCACCTCCAGCTGCGACAGCGCGGTCGCGGAATCGCGCACTTCCTCCCGCCGGTCGGCCTCCACCAGCTCGCCCGGCGTCAGCGGGTTCTGCCGCCCCGGGAGCACCACGAAGATGTTGCCGGGGTGCGGGTCGGCGTGGAAATGGCCCTCCACCGTGATCATGTGCAGATACGCGTGCGCCAGCTCCTCGGCCAGCGTCCCGAAGTCGTGATCCACCCGGCTGATCGCGGGAATGTCGCTGATCTTGATCCCCTTGATCCGCTCCGTCGTCAAAACCTTGTGCGTGCTGTATGCCTCGATCACGCGCGGAATCAGGATGTGCGGGAAGCCGGCGAGCATCTTCCGGAACGTCGCGCTGTTGCGCCCCTCCGTCATGTAGTCCAGCTCGTCGGCCAGCGAGCGCTCCACCTGCTGCACTACGCCCACGATGTCCACGCGCTCCGACGCCGCGGTGTGCGCCGCCAGGAAGTTCGCCAGCTCGCGGAAGAACTCGATGTCGTCGCTGAGCTGCTCGCGCAGGTTCGGCCGCTGCACCTTCACCACCACCTCTCTCCCGTCGCGCAGCGCCGCCGAGTGCACCTGGCCCAGGCTCGCGGTGCCGAGCGGCTCCTCGTCGAAGCGGGAGAAGAGCCTGGTGACCTTCGCGCCCAACTCCTCCTCGATCGTCGCGAGCACGTCCGCGTACTCCATTCTGCCGACGTCGTCCTGCAGGTGCTCGAGCTCCCGGATGTACGGCGCGGGCAGCAGGTCGGGCCGCGTGGAGAGAACCTGCCCGAGCTTCACGTAGGCGGGGCCGAGCGCGACGAGCCGCTTCCGGAACGCGACGGCCTTGTCCTGGCTCTCGTCGGAAGGCTCTTCGCCATCCGTGGCGAGCTCCGCGCCCTGCACGCTGAGCAGGCCCTGGTTCTTGGCGAAGTCGCGCAGGCCGTAGTTGGTGAACAGCCCTATGGTCGAGGCGAGACGCGGGAGGTACCGCGGCGACAGTATCATGGCCGCCTCCAAAGGCAGAACCCGTGCCCATCGGTTGCCGCTGTTCCGCGCACGGCGAGATATTACCGCATGCCTACCGCGTCAGAAGGTCCGCAGCGCAGCCGCTCGTCTGAAACAGGTGATCCGCCGCGCTCCGGCAGGGTGGACGTGCGCACAGTCCCAAAGCCCTGGGGACACGAAACGATCTGGGCGTCCACCGACCAGTACGTGGGCAAGATCTTGCACATCAAGGCGGGGCATGCCCTGTCCATCCAGTACCACAACGTCAAGGACGAGACCGTGCACCTGCTCTCCGGCGAGATCGTCTACCGGGTGCAGACCGGGCCCGGCGAAAACGATCTCGAGGACGTGCGGCTCCGCGCGGGCGAGTCGTTCCGCATCACCCCACACACCGTGCACCAGATGGAAGCCGTGACCGATTGCGACGTGCTGGAAGCCTCGACCGCGCACCTGGACGACGTGGTGCGGCTCAAGGACCGGTATGGGCGCGAGGGGACGAGCGAGCCATGAACTCAGCTATTGGCTATTGGCTATTGGCTATTGGTAACTGCAAAAAATGAAAGTCATCATTCCGCTGGCAGGGAAAGGCACGCGCCTCAGGCCGCACACGCACGTCACGCCCAAGCCGATGCTCAAGGTCGCGGGGAAGCCGGTCATGGCGTACGTGCTCGACGAATTGAAAAAGCTCGGCACCGTCGAGCAGATCGTGTACATCACTGGACACCTCAAGGAGAAGGTCGAGGAGTTCGCCAAGACGTACGACTTCCCGTCCGTGTTCATCGAGCAGAAGGTGCAGGACGGCACCGCGGGCGCGATCGCGCTGGCGCGCGAGTACGTGGACGAGCCGGTGCTCATCATCTTCGTGGACACGATCTTCGACGCGGACCTCTCGCTCATCAACCGGACCGACGCCGACGGCATCATCTGGGTGAAGGAGGTCGAGGACTACCAGCGCTTCGGTGTGGTCGTCACCGACGCCGACGGCAACATGACGCGCATCGTGGAGAAGCCGAAGGAGCCGATCTCGAAGCGCGCCAACATCGGGCTGTACTACATAAAAAACTGGAAGCTGCTGTTCGAAGGGCTGGACCACGTGCTCGCGTCACCGATGAACATGGGCGAGTACTTTCTCACCGACGCGTTCCAGTACATGATCGACCACGGCGCGAAGCTCAAGGTCGTGGACGTCGCCGGCTGGTACGACGCGGGCAAGATCGAGACGCTGCTCGACACCAATCGCGTGATGCTCACCAAGGGGCACGCCCGCAAGCCGGCGAAGCTCGATGGCGTGAAGATCGTGGATCCCGTTTACATCGAGGACGACGTCACGCTCAGGGATTCCACGGTCGGCCCCAACGTCTCCATCGGGAAGGGGAGCGTGATCGAGAGCTCGGAGCTGAGCCACACGATCGTCGGGACCGGCGCGAAGATCAAGAAATCCAGGCTGAGCAACTCACTGATCGGCGACGAGACGGTGCTGGAAGGACTGCGCGGTGAAGTCACCGTGGGTGACCACTCCGAGGTGCGCGTCACATAGTGACCCGGCCGAAGCTCGGCCCGACGGTAATCGCGCTCGGCGCGGTGAGCTTCTTCACCGACTTGTCGAGCGAGATGATCTATCCGCTGCTGCCGCTCTTCCTCACTACCACGCTCGGCGCGAGCGCATCGTTCATCGGCATCATCGAGGGCGCCGCGGAATCGACGGCCTCGCTGCTCAAGCTCGCCAGCGGCTGGTGGTCGGACCGGCTGCGCCGCCGCAAGCCTTTGGTCGTCGCGGGGTACGCCCTCGCCTCGGCGGCCCGCCCGCTGATCGGATTGGCGCAGACCGCGTCGCAGGTTCTGGCCCTGCGCGTGACCGACCGCGTGGGCAAGGGGATCCGCACGGCGCCGCGCGACGCGCTCATCGCGGAGTCGGTGGACCCGGCGATCAGAGGGCGGGCGTTCGGCTTCCACCGCTCGCTCGATCATGCCGGAGCGGTGGCCGGTCCGGTCGTCGCGTTCCTGCTGTTGCGGGAGATGGGACTGCCGCTCAGGACGGTGTTTCTCCTCTCGGGCGTTCCGGCGGCAATCGCGCTGATCCTGATTGTGTTCGCCGTGAAGGAACGAAGGCCCGACGCGCCGCTGCCGTCCGCGCCGCCGGCTTCCTCGCTGCGAAGACGACTCGACCGGAAATTCTGGATCTACCTCGGCGCGGTGCTGCTGTTCACCCTCGGTAATTCGACCGACGCGTTCCTGCTGCTGCGCGCGACCGATCTCGGCCTGCCGGTCGCGTGGGTCCCACTACTCTGGGCGTATCTGCACGTCGTGAAGTCCACGACCGGGACGTTCGGCGGATCTCTCTCCGATCGTTTCGGCAGAAAGCCCCTGCTGGTTTCCGGCTGGCTGCTGTACGCCGCGGTGTACGTCGCGTTCGCGTTCGCGAGCGCCACGTGGCATGTGTGGGCGCTGTTCGGCGCCTACGGCCTTTTCTTCAGCCTGACGGAGGGAACCGAGCGGGCGCTCGTGGCCGACATGGTGGCCACGGACGATCGCGGCGCCGCGTTCGGCTGGTTCCATCTCGCAGTCGGACTCGGCGCGCTCCCGGCGTCGGTTCTGTTCGGCGTGCTGTGGGACCGGTACGGTCCGGCGACTGCGTTCGTGACCGGCGCCGCGCTCGCGCTCGCGGCCGCGGCTGTGCTCGTCGTCTCGCTACGGTTCCGACCCGCGCGTATGGCGTGAGCGAACCACTTGTGTCAGCACGGACGTTTTCCGCGAGCTTTTCCGGCGCTATCGGCCCTTCTCGCGCGCCTTGGCTGGAGGCCGGTAACTTAGGCTCGCGGGAGCATTGCGGAGGGCGAGCCCTGGGGTTACATGTGCTAAAAACACCCGCGAAAGGAGGTTGGCTATGAACGTGGGAAGAACGTGCCGCGTGGTAACAGCCTTGCTCCCAGTGACTATGGCCGCTTGCGCTGACAGACCGCTGCCGGTCGAACCCGGGGGGGGGGGGTACCTAGAGTCCGCGATCGCTGCCGGTGCTCCGGACAGCGTCTCCAATCGCTGGATCGTTCTGTTTCGTGACGATGTGACCGAACCGGCAACCCTCGCTCAGCAGTTGATCGCTGCACACGGGGGCCACGCGATCCACTTTTACGAACATGTAGTGAAGGGATTCGCCGTAGCGAACCTTCCCGACGCAGCGGTCGTTTCGCTGCGCGCCAACCCGGTCGTGCGATTGGTCGAGGAAAGTCTTCTGGTGCCGCAAACGGCGGTGCAGTACCTCCCGCTCGATAACTACAACTACCAGACGTCGAGCCTATGGTCGCTGGACCGAGTGCATGTGCGTCCCTTGTCTTTCGACGGTCAATTCGAATACGGATATACCGGCAGCGGAGTACACATCTATATCCTGGACAGCGGTATCCGGTGCACCCACCAGGAATTCGCCGGACGGATTGGCGAAGGGGTAACCCGCCTTTCCTGGTCCTTGGGTGCCAGCCCGTGCATTGATCAGGACGGCCATGGAACCGGAGTTGCTTCGTCCGCTGGCGGCACCACATATGGCATCGCCAAGGGGGCGATCCTTCACCCCGTCCGCATCAATGACAACGGCGACGCATATTGCGACGATATCGTCGCTGGATTCGACTGGGTAGGGGGCAATGCCATCCGACCGGCGGTCGCAAATCTCAGCTATGGCGGGGTTCCATTTTGCTTCTCAGTCCGCGATGCAATGGAGGGCGTGATTGCGGCTGGAATCGTAGTGACCAAGTCCGCGGGCAATGATCCCTACGATGCCTACGACGATCGGGCCAACCGTGCCGCGAACGCAATCATAGTCGGAGCTAGCGATTACTACGACCGTCGTGCCACGTTTAGCAACGGCTTGGCCACGTACGGTTACCTAATCACGGTGTTCGCGCCGGGGTATCAGGTCCGGGTTGCTTGGAAGGACCATGACGGCGATAACGCGGTGGCGGACGGATCTTCATTCTCTGCTCCTTACGTCGCCGGAGTCGCAGCGACCTATCTCCAACAAAACCCTTCCGCTAGCCCGACCGCCGTGCTCGACATTATCCGGAGCGCGGCAACAAACGACGTTCTCTCAAATATCGGGCCCGGGTCAGCGAACAGATTCCTCCACACGAGCTTCCGGAGCGTCGCTATTTCCGGCCCGAGCTCCATCGCCTCAGATGTGGAGAGCACCTATAGCTGGACCAGCCAGACGACAGGCGGAAGCGCCAGCTCCTACGTATGGGAGATTTCGATAAACGGCGGCAGTTTCAGCACGGTCTCGACCACCAATTCGTATAGCCGCACGATCTATCCGGGCGAATCTTACGACTTCGAGCTGCGCCTCACCGCTGTAATCGCCGGAGACCCGCGTACTGATAACCACTTCGTCAGAGTCATTCCACCGCCCGAGGAACCGCCATGCGCTCCCGGGGAGATGTGCTGAAATGATTCGGATACCAAGGCATTCAACAAGCTTGGCCGGCCCGGTGATCGCTTTCGCAGTCGCTGCGGCCTGTAATAGTCCAACAGTATGCCCGCAGGGGTACCCCCAGGACGATCCCCTGATTCATGTTCGCGAGGCGCGTAACTCGGCATCGGGCGCGTCTATCCCTCAGGTGACGTTTAGCCAGATAAAGATTCGCGGACGCTTGCAGCAGGCAGGAGAAATGACCTTCCTGGTGCCCAAGCGCGCCAGAAATGTGACGGTGGACGGAGCGCAACTTTTGTGCACGGTTGCCTGCGATTTTGCCGCCGAGGCCGGTGATTACGAATTCACCGCCTCGGCACCGGGTTATCAGAGCAAGACGGTGACGGTTACCGACGTCCGTCCGACGCAGTTCGAGCGTAAAGGGGCGTGTACTGTACGCGCGTTCGGAGGCGTGGACGTTTCCGTTGTGCTGGATCCGTCGTAGCTGTACTGAGGTGAGGTCTGCCGTCAAACCTGTGCAAGGCAGGATTGTGCCAGGGGCGTACGGGTTTGAGGGGCCCCCCTCGCCAAAGAGTTGGCGGCGAGGCAAGGGATGGATGCGCCTCTCCAGCGGTGCTGAGAAAAGACGGGTCCGGGTGCCCCCGTACTAACAGCAGCGGGCGCCAGGCCTGGAGTAGCGTTCGCCCAGGCGCCACCGGATGAAATCTTCCCGGTCGAGCGCCGGGCGGTCCGGATGCGCCAGACGCATGTGCTCGATGTATCGGTCGTAGCTCGGCGCACCGATAATGGCGCGCACGAGCTCGCCCAGCCGAACCCACCAGGACCGCGCGGAAACGCCGGTCACGGCACGCGCCTCACGGGCAGGTTCTCCTCGAAGATCTCGTAGATCCGGCGATACTCGTCGGTCCAGGAGGACGGCCGCACGAAAGCGTGGTCTTCCACCGGGTACACCGCCAGCTCCCACCCCGTCTTGCCCAGCTCGATCAGCCGCTGCGTGAGCCGCACCACGTCCTG
>CALMKE010000261.1 GCA_937867645.1 uncultured Gemmatimonadota bacterium
AGCCTGATCGGCGTGATCCTGCTGTCGGGCATCGTCGCCAAAAACGCGATCCTGCTGATCGATTTCGCCAAGTGGGCTCGCGAGCGCGAAGGACTGTCCCTGCGGGACGCGCTCATTCAGGCGGGCGCGATCCGGCTGCGACCGATCATCATGACCACGCTTGCGCTCGTCGCCGGGATGCTGCCGATCGCGATGGGCGGCGGCGAGGGCGCGCAATTCCGCGCCCCGCTCGGGCGCGCCGTGATCGGCGGCGTGATCACCTCCACATTCCTCACGCTGCTCGTGATTCCGACGTTCTACGAGATCCTGGACGAGTGGCGGGAGTGGCTCATGAAGCGGTTTCGCCCATCCGTTCCGGCGAGCTCTCGGACCCATGGAATTCCGATCGCCGCACCCGCTGAAACCGAACGGGGTTAGCGGAGTAAAAGAATCATGGCGCGGCCGATCTCGCGCCGATCCCGCCACATTCCATTTCAAAAAGAAAATCACGTTGCTTAGAACGGCAATCCTCGCCGCAGTCACCATCCTCGTTTATCCGCCGGTGTCAGCGCAGGGCCAGGCCGCGGTGACGCGCACAATCTCCGTCTGCGTGTTGAGCAGCGGGACTCTCAAGGAGGTTCCCGCATCGTACGACACCAGAACCGGCGACACGCTCGTCACGGTCTCGACCGGACCCGTGTACTTCCACGCGGTCTATCCGAACGATGCGAACTACGCAGCGGGCCACGCGTGGTATTTCAAGAACAACACACTGCGGCATCGCGGCCGAAGGTATCGCAAGTACGGATTGCCTCGCGTGCTGGGAACGTCAGAGGTTGCGCGGCTCAGCTCCACCATCGGGACGGTCCCGCTGTTCGTGGAAACGGGCACGGTGGAGCTCCCGGAGGTCCTGTACGTTCCCGTGCGGGTAGGCTGCGAGTTTCAGCCGTACCAACTCGAGCCTGAGACCCGCACGCACTAGCTCACGGCTATCTCGCTCATCAAAGCCAGCTGATTGCCATCCGGATCCCGGAATTCGGCCAGCCACAGCTCCGAAGCCGGAGTCTTGTGGATGAGCTTCGGCTCGGAGGGGAACTCGACGCCGCGCTGCTTCAGCGTGGCGTGCACGGCGTGGATGTCGGAGACCTTGAAGTAAACCGCTGATCCCCGCGCCCGGGGTTGCCCGGGCTCGGGGACTCCCACGAGCAGCCTGACCGCGCCCGCCTGAAAGAAGCTCATCTGCGGCGGGGCGGAGAACAGGTACCGGAGGCCAAGAGTGTCGCGGTAGTACGCGATGGCCGACTCCAGATCTTCTACCGGTATCAGCAGCTGTCCTATCGTGGCGTCCGCCAAATCGCTGATCGCGTTCACTTCTCTCTCCTTGCCCATACGGTGCAAGACGAATATAGTTAGCTTAGCTAAGGAAGAGCTTAGCTTGACTAACTATGCCGCGCAACCCTCCCCGCCAAGACCCGCTTCCCGAAGCCGTCGAGCTCGCGGACCGGCTCCACTCCGCGGCCATTCACCTCCTGCGGAGACTCCGCAAACAGGATGACCGTGCCGGGATCAGCGCGGCGCGGCTCTCCGCGCTATCCGTGGTCGTGTTCGCGGGGCCGGTGACCATGGGACAGCTCGCCGCCGCGGAACAGGTGGCTCCGCCCACGATGACGCGACTCGTCGCGGCAATGGAGCGGGACGGGCTCGTGGAACGACGGGCGGACGCCGACGATGGCCGCGTCGTCTGGATCCACGCCCGACCGAAGGGCACCCGGCTCCTCCATGCGGCGCGTGAACGCCGCGTCGCAACGCTCGCCACCGATCTGGCGGCGCTCGCCCCGGCCGAGCGGACTCTACTCGCCGCCGCCGCCGGCTTTATCGAACGTCTGGGCAGCGAAAGCTAGAGCGCCTGTCTCCCGCGCACGCGCCGGCGGGGAATGTCAACGGTGCCTCTCACGTTCGCGTACTCGATGGCGCCCGAGCCGTCGCGCTCAATGGTGAGATTGCCGGCGACGTCGGACACGTTGATACTCCCGGACCCGTCGCTGACGCGCACGCTGTTGCGAGCGCCGCGAACTTCGATCTCACCCGAGCCGTCCACTATGTCCACCTGGCCCCCCACGTTGCTCAGCTCGATCCCGCCGGACCCATCGTGGATGCTCGCGGCTCCGGCCAGGTCGGTAAGCGTGATGCCGCCCGAACCGTCCCGCACGCGCACATCGCCATGCAGGTTCGTTCCCGTTATCTCGCCCGAGCCGTCCGTGATCGTCACCGCGCCGAGATTGGTGATGTCGATGGAGCCGCTCCCGTCGGAAATGTCGACTGCCATGCGCTCAGGCACTTCGATGACGAGGTCGAGCGATACGTACCGCTGGCCGGTGAGGGTCCACCCCTGGTCCGGCATGACTGATTCGACGTGTATATCGGAGCCGTTGCGCTCGGCGCGAAGCTGAACGTCTTCCAGCAGACCCGCGCTCGACGTGCACGCACGGCCGCGGATGATTACGCGATCGAGGCCTGCCCTGCCTTCGACCTTCAGGGAGCCAGCGCCGACCTTCACCGTGAGCTTGCGGGCGCCGGCGGCTGCCACGGTGGCCATTTTCTGTGCTTCGTGCCTGCAATCTTCACGATACTGCGAGAGAAGCGGCATCGCCGTGCCGAGCAGCAGGGCGGTAGTGAGGACGCTGGCGTGCATGGGGCTCTCCGGAGTTGTTGTGTACGCCTCTCATACGGCGTCACGGCCTATAAAGTTTTGACGGCCGGATCCGGGCGGAAGGTTTGAGGCGTCTCCCGGCCCCCCGGCACGGTCAACGCCGCCTGGACGGCTGCGGCGCCATGGTGATGAGGATGACGGCGAGCAGGATCACGCCCGCGGCAATGGCGGTGCGTGCGGAAATGGGCTCGTTCAGGAAGGCCCATCCCAGAACGACCGCGATGAGTGGATTTACGTACGCGTACGTCCCGACTCTCGCGGGGCTCGCCACCTGCAGCAGCCAGATGTACGCGCTGTACGCGACGACGGAGCCGAGTATGGACAGATAGGCGAGGCCGGCGAGGGACCGCAGCGAAACTTCCGCCACGTCGAACCCGCGGTGCTCGCCGGCGACGAGCGCGGAGACGGAAAAGAACACGCTCGCCGCCAGCATCGTGAGCGCGGCGGAAGTCAGGCCGGAGGCGGGGAGTTCGGCGCTGCGCGAGTAGATGGATCCCGCCGCCCATGCGATGGACCCGCCGCACAGGATGAGAGCGGAGGGCAGGTGCACCGCGCCGGCGACTCCTCCCCCCGTGCTGACCAGGATCGCCAGCCCGCCGAGCCCCATCCCTACGCCGATCCAGATCTGCCGGCTCGGGCGGACGTGCTCGACCGCCGTTTGAATGACGACCATCCACAGCGGGACAGTCGCGACGATCAGCGCGGCGATCCCCGACGGAATGCGCTGCTGCGCCCAGATCAGCGAGCCGTTTCCCAGAAATGGAAGCAGCAGGCCCACGACAGATGCGTTGAGCAGCTGCCGTGAAGTGAACTTGCCTCCCCCGCGGGCGGCCGAGATCGCGAGCAGGACGGCGCCCGCCGTGACGAACCGTGCCGCACCCAGCAGCAGCGGCGGGACGGTCTCGAGCCCCCACACGATGGCCAGGTAGCTCGATCCCCAGATGAGATACACGGCGGCGAAAGCGGAGAACAGCTTGAGCCGGGGGGGAGTCGCCGTCATCCGTTTTGTGTATCCCATTTGGGACGGTAATTGTAGCGAGTAGGTGTCACCTTGCGTGCGCGGTCGCGCGCCGACCGTTCGGCATGTCGCTGGTGCCAAAGATGATAGGTCGCCGAGCATCGGCGGCACCGCCTCTGCTTTGCGGCCATGCGGCGGGCACGAGCCGTTGGATGCGTGCTTGAATCCTGGACCCCGTATTTCCGTATGGAGGACGTCATGAAAACACTGTCTCTGTTCGCATCAGCGGCGGCGCTGGCAATAGCGCTGTCCCCGGCCGAGGCGCAGTTCTCCCGGCGGGGCGCGATCGAGCCGAGGTTCGTCGTCTTCGGCGACGCGGTCGTATCGAAGCCCAAGGGAGAATTCGCCGACTACGTGGATCAGGGCTACGGCTTCAACGCCGGCGCGTTGGTCCGGTTGGACCGCGCTGGGATCCTCGGTCTCCGCGCCGAGGCGGGCG
>CALMKE010000262.1 GCA_937867645.1 uncultured Gemmatimonadota bacterium
TACACCGTGTCGCGCGCGAGGAGCCGGCGCTCGCGGCTGCGCGGATGGGCGGCGAACGCCGAGTCGAGCGAGCGTGACAGCGATGCCCAGAACGCGGATAGCACTTTCTGGTCCTGCCACGAAGCGTCGCTTCGCGCGGCGATCTCCGGCGATCCGCGGGAGCGAAAGAACCGCTCGGCACCGCGCGCACCCACGAAGCTGGCGAACGACTCGTTGAAGATCGCCTGCCCCTTCGGGAAGTAAGTGCTGTGCGTGATCTCGTGGATCACCGTGTTGACGAGATCCAGCGAGTCGTGCCGCAGCGTCGTGCTGAGCAGGGGGTCCTCGAACCAGCCCAGCGTGCTGAACGCGTCCGCCGTCCGCAGGTAGGTATCGTAGCCCCTGGCCTCCAGGCCGCGCCGGGCTTCGAGCGCGTCGGAGAGCTCGAAAAAGCCGCGATACGGCAGCCGCCCGACTACCGGATAGCGCCAGCTGTAGCCCGCCAGCGAGTCGCGCCGCGCCGCGCTCAGGACCAGAACCAGGGTGTCGCGGCCGACGTCGGCGAAAGTCGTGAAGCTCCCGCCGGGATCGAGGCCGAGCGAATCGGCGGCGAATCGGCGCGCTTCCAGCACCAGCCGGAGCTTCCGCCGAACGGAGTCGGGGATCGATCCGTCGCGGACGAGCTCGACGATCGGCTTGCGCGCGGCCAGAATCCGCGCCTCCTCGTACGCCGCGCGCGCCAGATAACACCCCTGGGCCGCCACCATCGCGGCAGCCAGCGCGAGCACTTTGCCGGCGGTTCGAAGCGCGGTAAACATTGGTCGACCGCAAACTTACAGCCGGCGCCGCCGAACCCGTAGGGCGCGCGCGAACGGTCGCTCCGCGCCGACCCGCCGGGGGCTGGTTTCGCTCCCGCGTTAGGCAGTTCCCGCTATATTGCGATGTAGCCACCCTGGCGGCATCGTTCGCTTGCGCCGCATGCGTTTCAGGGCCTCCGGCGGGCGAATTTGGTTGGATCGGGCATGAACCCCACACTCCTTGGCGACCGGGCATTCTTGCGCATGACTTCACTCAGGCTCGTAACCCTGTTTGGCTCCGTTCTGGCGGTAGCCGCGAGCTGCATCAAGGCTCCGACTGATCTGGAGTGCACTCCGACCCAGTTCAGCATCGCCTCGACCAGCGGCGATACGACCATCACAACGACCGGGCTGCGGTACATCGACGGCGCCGCCGGAGTAGGTGACGCCGTCCCGTGGTGCGAGCCAGTGACCATTCACTACACGGGTTACCTCCTCGACGGGACCGAATTCGACAACTCCCGGGACAACAACAGCCCGCTCCGCTTCCGGCCCGGCTTCAGCGGCGTGATCGACGGCGTGGAGCAGGGAGTGATCGGAATGCGCACCAACGGCACGCGCCGGCTGATCATCCCGCCCGAGCTGGGCTATGGCTCGATAGCGCAGCGGCGGGATGGCGTCGTCATCATTCCGGCCAACTCGACGCTCGTGTTCGACATCGAGGTCACGCTGGTTGGAGACTGATCCAGCGCGGCCAGCGGAGTAACGGCAGCGTGTCGTTCGTCCACCTGCACTGCCACTCGGAGTACTCGCTCCTGGACGGCGCCAACCGGATCGGTGACCTGATAGCGCGAGCGCTGGAGTTCGAGCAGCCGGCGCTCGCGATCACGGATCACGGCAACCTGCACGGGGCCTGGGACTTTCAGGAACAGGCCAGAAAGGCCGGGATCAAGCCGATCATCGGGATGGAGGCGTATGTCGCCCCGGGCGACCGGAGGCTCAAGGCGCGCACCGACCTCCGCTCGAAGCCCTATTACCATCTCGTGCTCCTGGCCCGCGACGCCGTGGGCTACAAGAACCTGGTCAAGCTCTCCTCGCTCGCTTACACCGAGGGCTTCTACGCCAAGCCGCGCGTGGACCGCGAGCTGCTGGCGAAATACAGCGAGGGAATCGTGGTGTCGTCCGCGTGCATGGCTGGCGAAGTCGCCGCTGCCCTGCTGGACGACAACTACGGCGCCGCGCGCGAAGCCGCCTCGTGGTACGCCGAGACCTTTCGCGACCGCTATTACCTGGAGGTCCAGGCGCACGACAGCCCCAACCAGTCGGCGCTCAACGAGCGCGTGTTCAAGCTCGCGGAAGAGCTGAACCTGCCGGTCGTCGCCACGAACGACTCGCACTTCCTCAGGCGCGAGGATCACGACGCGCACGACGTGCTGCTCTGCATCGGACTCGGCCGCGAGCGCGCCGAGCCCGACCGGATGCACTACGACGAAGGGCTCTACTTCAAGAGCGCGGACGAGGTCGCGGCGCGCTTCCCCGACCGGCCGGACGTCCTGGAGAACACGCTCCGGATCGCCGAGGAATCTTCGATCGCGCTGTCGAAGAAGTATCAGGTCCCGTCGTTTCCGCTGCCGCCGGGCGTCGAGACCGAGAACGACCTGCTCATCCGCCTCGCCACCGAGGGCGCGCGCGAGCGCTACCTGCCGGGAGCCGCCCCTGACGCGCCGCTCCCGCCGGAAGTGCGCGAGCGGCTCGACTACGAGCTCGGCGTCATCACGAGTACCGGCTACGCCGGCTACTTCCTGATCGTGTACGACTTCATCAAGGCCGCGCGCGACCGCGGGATCCCGGTGGGGCCGGGA
Organism: uncultured Gemmatimonadota bacterium; assembly: GCA_937867645.1. Classification (GTDB taxonomy): domain Bacteria; phylum Gemmatimonadota; class Gemmatimonadetes; order Gemmatimonadales; family Gemmatimonadaceae; genus JACDCY01. The sequence continues at coordinate 2,639 of CALMKE010000262.1, forward strand.
CGCGGGTCCGCAGCCGGCTCACTGGTGGCGTACTCGCTGAAGATCACGGACGTGTGCCCGCTCAAGTTCGACCTGCTGTTCGAGCGCTTCCTGAATCCGGAGCGCGTGTCCATGCCTGACATAGACGTGGACTTCTGCTTCGAGCGCCGCGGCGAGGTGATCGAGTACGTCCGCCAGAAGTACGGGCGCGATTCCGTCGGCCAGATCATCACGTTCGGGACGCTCAAGTCCCGCGCGGCGGTGAAGGACGTGGGCCGCGCGCTCGGCTTCACGCCCAAGGAGACCGACGACCTCGCGAAGCTGATCCCGAACGCGCCCAACTTCTCGCTCACCGTGCGCGAGGCGATGGAGCGGGTGCCCGAGGTGAAGCTGCTGTACGCGGAGTCGCGCGACGACACGCGCGAGACGCGCGAGCGAAAGGCGCGGTACCGTGAGCTGCTCGAATACGCTGTGAAGCTGGAGGGATTGTCGCGGCACGCCGGGGTGCACGCCGCCGGCGTGGTGATCGCGCCGGGCCCGCTGGACGAGTACGTGCCGGTGTGCACCACCGCGTCGAAGGGCGCGGCCGGACTCGCCTCGGACGACGATACGATCGTCGTCACGCAGTACGACATGAACGCGCTCGAGAAGGCCGGGATGCTGAAGATGGACTTCCTCGGCCTCACGACGCTCACCGTCATAGACGACACGCTCAAGTCCATCCGCGCCCGCACCGGCACGGCGCCCGACCTGGCGACGCTGCCGCTGGACGACGCGGAGACGTACCGGATGCTGCGCAGCGGGCGCACGGCCGGCGTGTTCCAGTTCGAGTCTCCGCTGGCGACTGACATGGTTCGCAGCATGCGCTGCGACCGGTTCGACGACCTGGTCGCGTCCAACGCGCTGATGCGCCCCGGCCCGCTCGACGCCGGGATGCACAAGGTGTATTGCCGGAGGAAGCGGGGCGAGGAGCCGGTGACGTACCGCCTCCCCGAGCTGCGTGACATCCTCGAGCCGACCTACGGCGTGATCACGTATCAGGAGCAGGTGATGCGGATCGCGCAGACCCTCGCGGGGATCTCGCTCGCCGAAGCCGACGTGCTGCGGAAGGCCGTCGGCAAGAAGGACGCGGAGTTGATCCGCGAAGAGCTCGGCAAGTTCGTGGAGAAAGCGGTCGCGCGCGGGTACGACCGCTCGATCATCGAGGAGATCTCGGGGCAGCTCGAGACGTTCGGCCGGTACGGCTTCAACAAGTCGCACTCCGTGGCGTACTCGATCATCGGCTACCACACGGCCTGGCTGAAGACGCACTTCCCCGCCGAGTTCATGGCGGCGCTGCTGTCGTCGCAGATCGGCGACACGGACAGCGTGGTGAAGTACATCGCCGAAGCGCGCGACATGCGGCTGGACGTGCTGCCGCCGGACGTGAACGAGTCGGGCTACAAGTTCACCGTGGTCGGCGAGCGGAAGATCCGGTTCGGGCTGGGCGCGGTGCGGAACGTCGGCCACGGGGCGATCGACTCGATCCTCGCCGCGCGCGCCGAGCGGCCGTTCGAGTCGCTGTACGATCTGTGCGAGCGGGTGGACCTGCGCGTGTGCAACAAGCGCGTGTTCGAGGCGCTCGCGCTGGCGGGCGCGCTCGATTCGCTGGGCGCGCACCGGGCGCAGATATTCGCCGGGCTCGACGCGGCTATCCGCGAAGGATCGCTGCACCAGGACGACAAGCGGTCGGGCCAGGCGTCGCTGTTCGGCGGGCCGGCCGAGGGCGAGAAGAGCGACGCGCGCGCGCCGCGGCAGCTGCCGCCCGTCGCGCCCTGGACGGAGAGCGAGCGGCTGGCGCGCGAGAAGGAGATCCTCGGCTTCTACATCTCCGGCCATCCGCTCGACCCGTTCCGCGCGGAGGCCGAGCTGTTCGCGACCCACACCGTGTCCAACCTGGGCACCTGGTCACCCGATGCGATGACGCTGTGCGTCGTGATCACCGCCGCGAAGAAGCAGATGAGCAAGCGGACCGGAGCGGAGTTCGCGCGGCTGGTGATCGAAGACTTCTCCGGCTCGGCGGAAGTCATGGTTTTCCCGGAGAAGTGGGCGTCGCTTTCGACGCAGCTCCGCACGGACGTGCCGGTGGTCCTGCGCGGAGCGTACGCGCGCCGCGACCAGACCGCCGACAATCCGCTGTTCGTGGTGGAATCGGTGAAGCCGATGACGGACCTGCGCGCCGACGGGCAGGTGGCCGTGCAGCTCCAGCTCACGCTCGGGCAGCACGCGACGCCGGCGCTCGCCGCCGAGCTGCGCGAGGTGATCAGCCACCATCCGGGGTCGGCGCCGGTCGAGATCCGCTGGAGCGACGGGAACGGCGAGCGAGCGGCGTTCCGCTCGCGCACGTTCACCGTGTCCGCGGACGGACCGTCCATCTCCGAGCTGCGCGCGCTGGTCGGCGACGACCGCGTGAAAGTCGTGCGGGCGAGCGCATGAGCACCGGCGTAACGCTGGAGTTCGAGAAGCCCATCGCCGAGCTCGAGCGGCGAATCGAGGATCTGCGCAAGGCGGCGGGCGACGGCCAGGTGAGCGTGGACGAGGAGATCTCCACGCTGGAATCCAAGCTCGGCGAGATGCGCGCCGAGGTGTACCGCAACCTCACGCCGATCCAGCGGGTGCAGGTGGCGCGAAGCAGCAAGCGCCCGTTCACCGAGGATTACATCCGGCTCATCTTCACCGACTTCATCGAGCTGCACGGCGACCGCGCGTTCCGCGACGACGCCGCGATCGTTGGCGGCTGGGCGCGGCTCGACGGCGAGACGGTGATGGTCATCGGGCACCAGCGCGGGCGGGACACGAAGGAGAATCTCAAGCGCAACTTCGGGATGCCGCACCCCGAGGGCTACCGCAAGGCGCTGCGGCTGATGAAGCTCGCCGAGAAATTCCACGTCCCCGTGCTGACGTTCGTGGATACGCCGGGCGCGTGGGCCGGACTGGGGGCCGAGGAGCGGGGCCAGTCGGAGGCGATCGCGCGCAACCTGCTGGAGATGAGCCAGCTGACGGTACCGATCGTGGCGACGATTATCGGCGAAGGCGGCTCCGGCGGCGCGCTCGCGCTCGCGGTGGCGGACCGCGTGCTGATGCTGGAGAACGCCGTGTATTCGGTGATCACGGTCGAGGGGTGCGCGGCGATCCTGTGGAAGGCCGACGGAAAGAATCAGGAGCTGCGCGACCGCGCCGCGTCCGCGCTGCGGATCACGGCGCCCGACCTGCTTCCGCTCAAGGTCATCGACGAGATCGTTCCCGAGCCGCCCGGCGGCGCGCACTCCAACCACGAGGCCATGGCGACGACGCTGCAGGAAGCGCTGAACCGGCACCTGGAGGAGCTGCGCAAGTACCGGCCGGAGAAGCTGGTTCGTCGCAGGCGACAGAAATTCCTGCGCATCGGGCAATGGAGCGAATAACTGAGCTGTTGGCTGTTGGCTGTTGGCTGTTGGCTGGCCAAGAGCCAAGATCCAATAGCCAATAGCTCCCAGCATGCCCCATCTCATCGAAGTCGCCTTCCCCGGCAATCGGAAAGAGTTCTTCGAGTGGCCAGAGCCCGAGCCGCCGCCGCTGAAAGCGCCGATCATAGTGGACGCGGACCGCGGCGAGGACTTCGGCTACGTGCACGCGATCGGCGAGCTGGCCGAAAAGCGGAGCCGCGGCTGCGCGCACGGGTGCGGGTATTCGCCGGGAACGAACGAGCCCGCCGCGCCCGCGCGCCGCGCGCTGCGGATCGCGAATGACGCGGACGTGCGCCAGGCGGGCAGCATGAAGAAGCTCGGCGCCGACGCGCGCCGGCAGGCAGCGGAGAAAGTGAAGGGCGCCGGGCTCCAGATGAAGATCTCCGACGCGGAGTGGCAGTGGGACCGCCGCAAGCTCACGCTCTACTTCACGGCGGAGAAGCGCGTGGACTTCCGCAACCTCGTGCGCGACCTCGCGTCGCTGTTCAAGACGCGGATCGAGCTCAAGCAGATCGGCGTGCGCGACGAGGCCAAGCGGCTGGACGGAATCGGGCGGTGCGGCCGGCAGTATTGCTCCGCGTCGTGGCTGCCCGAGCTGCGGCCGGTCAACCTCGGCGTGGCCAAGGACCAGCGGCTGTCGCTCAATCCGTCGCAGATCTCGGGCGCGTGCGGCCGGCTGATGTGCTGCCTCAGGTACGAGCACGAGATGTACGTGACGGCGCGGAAGCGGTTCCCCAAGGAAGGTCGCGTCTTCACGACCTCCAAGGGGGAGGAAAAGGTGATGGCCAACGACATTTTCCAGGAGCGCGTCACGCTGCGCGCGGTTGACGGCGAGCAGCGCGTCCTGTCGCTCGCGCAGTTCTCGCTCGAGACGGGGTTCGTCCCGCCGGCCGCGGCGGCGCCCCCCACGGATACCGCTACGGAGACGATCGAGACGGCGGAGCTGGCCGGCGATCTCGCGCTCGTGGACGAGCTGATCGCCGAAGAGAGCGGATCCGGCGGGCCGGCTGAGTCCGACGAGCCGGAAAGCGGCGCGCTGCGGCGGACGGAAGCCCCACAGGACGCCGCGCAAGCCGCGCGACGCAGGCGGCGCGGCCGCCGCGGCGGGCGAAAGAACCGCGGTCCGAAGCAAGGCGACTGAGCTTGGCGAGATTCTACCTCACAACCGCGATCGACTACGCCAACGGCGACCCGCATCACGGCCACGCCTTCGAGAAGATCGGCGCGGACGCGATCGCGCGGTACCACCGCATGCGGGGCGACGACGTCCACTTCCTGATAGGGATGGACGAGCACGGGCAGAAGGTCGCGCAGGCCGCGTCCGATCGCGGCATCCCCCCGCAGGAGTTCGTCGACGAGATCGCGGAGAAGTTCGTCGCGATGTGGCGGCGGCTGGACATCTCGCACGACCAGTTCATCCGCACGACCGACGCGGCGCACCGGAAAGGAGTGCGCGCGCTCATCAAGCGCATTTACGACAACAACCCGGACGACTTCTACGAGAAGAGCTACGAGGGCTGGTACTGCGTGGGGTGCGAGCTGTTCAAGCGCGACAACGAGATCGTCGCCGGGCGGTGCGTGGATCACCCGACGCGCGAGCTCGAGTGGACCGAGGAGCGCAACTGGTTCTTCCGCCTCACGAAATACGCCGATTTTCTCCAGCGGCTGATCGAGGAGCGGCGCGAGTTTCTGCAGCCGGAGACGCGGCGCAACGAGATCCGCTCCCTGCTGGAGCAGGGGCTGGAGGACATCTCGATCTCGCGCGCGCGGCTCAGCTGGGCGATTCCCTTCCCGCTCCAGTCGGCCGATCCCGCCGCCGCCGAGCAGGGCACGTGGGTGTGGTTCGACGCGCTGCCGAACTATCTGACCGCGACCGGCTATCCCGACGCCGGCTATCGAGAGCGCTGGCCCGCGCAGCTGCACGTCGTGGGCAAGGACATCACGCGGCTGCACGCCGTCGTCTGGCCCGCGATGCTGCAGGCCGCCGAGCTGCCGCTCCCCGAGCGCGTATGGGCCCACGGCTTCGTCCTGCTGGGCGGTGAGCGGTTCAGCAAGTCGTCCGGGGTCCGGCTCGATCTGAACGAGGCGATCGACCGGTACGGGGCCGACGCGCTGCGGTACTATCTGCTGCGCGAGGTCCCGTTCGACGCCGATGGGTCGTTTTCCTGGGAGCGTTTCGAGGAGCGGTACAACTCGGAGCTGGCGAACGCGCTCGGCAACCTCGCGAGCCGGACTATCGCCATGGTCGAGAAGTACCGCGGCGGAGTGGTGCCCGACGCGCCGCCGGGCGACGTGGACGTCGCTGATGCCGCGGACTACGCGGCGTACCATGCGGCAATGGACGGGTCACGCGGCTACCTGCTGCACGAAGCCCTGAAGAGCGTGTGGGCAACGGTCGCGCGGGGCAACGAGTACGTGGACCGCCAGGCGCCGTGGAAGCTGGCCAAGGATCCGGCGAAAGCCGGAGAGCTGGAGCAGGTGCTGGCATCGCTCGTCCGCCAGCTCGCGCGGCACGCGGTGCATCTCGCGCCGTTCATGCCGCGCAAGGCGCAGGAGCTGTGGTCGTCTCTCGGCGCGCCCGGGCTCGTGAGCGAATTTCGATTCAGCGGCGTCGAGTCGCTGCGGCCGGACGGGTGGAAGGTGGTCAGGGGCGCGACGCTCTTCCCGAAAGAGCAGCCGGCGTAGCCTTCAGCGCCCGGCGTTTGTGCCTGTCCGCTCAACATTGTCTTGCCCAGGCTAGCGTAGTGCGTTGCCTGTCATTCCGTCGTCTGGTTCTCCCGTTTTCCAACTAATCCTTATTACGACCTAACTGGCTCACGCGACGACGGGGAACGCACCACGCTAGCCGGACAAAGCGATGCCGAAAGGCGCCCCGATCAGACTTAAAACGCCCATCCTCTCGTTGCCGGACGACCCGGGGATTATTGTCCCGGCAGCTTTCCTTTGCCGCCCCCGCCATCGACGGCGAGCTCGATGGCCGAGCGGAGGAGCAGCGCGCCGCCTATGGCGGTAAGCGCCAGAGCCCCGGTGCGGGCAGCCGAGAACTTCCGTGTCGCGATCGACGCTATGTGCGTCCGCGAGATCGCCAGCGGCTCCCTGGACCAGTACTCGTCCGTGCCCGATCGCTTGAGGACGGACGCCACGGCCAGGCCGACCGTATCGGCGCTCATTTCATTTACGCGGCCGCGTATGGACACGACGTTCGGCCCCACGAGCCGCGCGAGCTCGGCTGACCCGGCGTCGGTGAGCTCGACTTCGACGTCGGTCCCGGCCTGGGGCGGCGCGGCCACACGCGTATAGGAGTAACAGCCGCCGAACAGCGCCAGAGCAACGAGAGGGAATATCCGCTTCATGGATGATTGGTCTATGGTGTGGACGAAATCACGGCGGCGCGGCGCGGTTTGTCAACGATTCTTCTTTCTCGCATCGCGGGGGGCTGTCCTGGACGGATCGGTCACCTCTGTCGGAGCCGCCTTCCCCTTTTCATCGTCCTCGGCGAAAACCGCTTTTTCCCGGCTCCAGAGCAGCACGACGCCGCACCCGGCGCCGAGCCCCGCGAACTGGGGCGGCGCGGTGGCCGCATCGTAAACTTCGATCGCCTCGATATGATCCAGGCCCATCTCGCCATCGAGGCCCTGCAGGCCCGGCTCGTAGCGTATGCCGTCGAGATAATACAGCACAGGGCAGGGCCCGAGCGTACGCACGCCGCGACCCGTCAGCTCCACGACCGAGACCTGGCCCACCTTCCTGATCCTGATCCCGGGGACGGTCCCGAGCAGCTCCGTCACGCGCCTGGTGGGGCTGGCGTTGATCCTTTCCGGCGTGAGAAAATGGCCGCCGGAATTATTTCTCATCCTGGCGTAAAAACCGGTCCGATACGGATCCCGCCTTGCCGTGGTCGTCACGGGGGCGAGTGTCGGAACCGATTGCGTCAGCCAGACGTTGAGCGTGTCGGTGGCGCCCGAGCTCAGGACGACGATCCGCCGCACGGGCTCGTAGCCAAGCGCGCGCACCTCGAGCAAGTGGCGGCCGGAAGCCAGGCCCGAGAGCCGGAACGCTCCGCGGCTGTTGGTTCTGGCCGCCGCCTCGGACGGCAGCACGCGGACCTCGGCCTGGGGAAGCGCCTTCGCGTCCGGGCCCGAGATCACACCCACGACGCTGGAGTTGCCGCGACGCACGGCCATCCCCTCCGGCGCGAGCAATTCGATCACCGTCACGCGCGCCGAATCGAGCGACAGCGACAGCGGCTCGCCGGGACTTTCGGAATCCGTCGCTCGTATCTCCAGCGCGCGGTACCGCGGCACACCGCACAGCGTGAAGTGTCCGCTCTCGTCGGATGTCGTCACCATCTCCGTCAACGGCGTGGAAAAGCCGCCGGCGATGGTCTGCCAATTCCCTTCCCAGCGCGCGACGATGCGGGCGGCCGCGACGGGCGGCCCGCCGGCATCCCTGCGAACGGAGCCGCGAACCAACCCGGCATCCTCGGGCAATGCTTCCGGGCACATCGCCCGCCCGATCGTAGCCGGTGACGGCGTGCTGAAGCCGACCTCGATCGCGTCACCGCGTTCGAGTGCCAGCGGCACCGGCTCCAGCGAGGCGCCGAGAGTGTCCAGGCGCGCGTGAGTTATGCTGAGGATGTATTCGCCCGGGGGAATGCTGTCGAGGCGAAAGCCACCGAGCGAGTCGGTCACCGCGCGTCCCGTCGGCACTGCCTGCCCCGGCTTCTCCAGCCACACGTCCGCGCGGGTCAGCGGGCCGTCGCTCGTGCTGTCGAACACCACTCCCTTGAGCGACGCGAACTCGCTCAGCTCGAGCTGCGCGTTGGCCGGCGCGCGGTCCTTTACCTCCCCTCCGCGCTCGATGATCGCTGTGACGACCTCTTCGCTGTACGGCGTCATCCGCGGGGGGACGCCCATCTCGAGCACGGGGCTCGTTCTGTACCGCAGCTCGCGGGTGAGCTTGGGCATCCGGATATACCATCTCTGCACCACCCACGCGCCGGATGGGAGCCGGTCGAACTCGACCCGCCCGCCGAAGAAATGCTCGCTGGTGGTAGCGGGGAGACCCGTGTAGCCGAACTCGAGAAACTCCAGCTCCGCGGTGCGCGCGTCGAGCCAGAGAACTCCGCGGACGTCTGTGCGGTCGCGCTTCTCCACCGGCTCGAACGCCAGGCCCACCAGGCCACGGCGCTCGGCGCTGGCCTCCGCGGGCCTGAGACAGTGTGTCCGGGAAAACGCATCGGAGAGGAAGGTGCGCGCGTCGGGCGCGTAATACCACGTCCCCTCAGGCGTCACCTGGACGTAACCGTGAGTGGCGAGCGATTCCGCCGGGAGACTGCCGTACGGCTCTTCGTTGAGCCCCGCCCGCTCCCAGCTCCGCGACCGCCGGACCGCGAGCGTCTTGCTGTCGATCTCCCGCTCGTACTGCCGCAGGTTGAATCGGTATTTCGCTGCCGCAGTCGTAAGCTGGGTGGCGGTAAGCGCCTTGCGAACCTCGTCCCACATCGCCGCGACGGCGACTCCCGCCTCGGGCGCGACAACGCACCGCTGTTTCTCCACGATTCTCACCTCGGGGAGATCGCGGGAGCGCGCCCCGAACACGAAGTCATGCGGAGTGACCTCGCCCTCTGTCAGATGGAGATCCGCCGATGTTTCGCTGAAGACCCCGACCGCTTCCGCGCGCAGCCTGTACGTGCCGCTGGCCGGAGCCCGAAGGAAGTACGCTCCTGTTTCATCCGACAGCGTGGAGCCGATGGCGGTACCCGTGGAGTCGAGCAGGAAGATGACCATGCCCGGCACGGGCAGCCCCGACGCCCTGTCCTTGATCGTGCCCTGCACGGCCTGTGAGAGCGCCGGGAGCGGCGCCAGCATCCACCCCAGGGTCGCCGCGAAGCGGAGCAACGCACGCCGAGCCGCCCGACCTGCCGGGACGCGCCGTACCCGGTCGCCCGGCACCTTACATTCTGTACACATCCCAGCCATGGGACTCCTTCTGCGCCTTCGTACAATACACCGCAGGCGGTGGGACGAGCCATCTGGTTCCCCCCGCGCCGGTAGCATCGAAGATGCAGGCGAGACTCTGGTAATGCCATAGCAGCGTCAACCACGGAGAATGCGATGAAGGACTCACTTCCTGTCCGCTGTCTGCTCGGGGGGCTTCTGGCGGTCACCCTCCCGGCGTGCGCCTCGGCGCCGCCGGAGCGAACGTCCGCCGAACACGCCACGCTGGAGGCACAGGGTCCCACCAGCAGTCTGCGGATCGACTTCAACCCGCAGACCGGCGTATCCTCGGACAGCGTGCGGGCTCCCGCATCGATCGCGTGGCTGGCGGTGCCACAGGCGTACGCCAGGTTCGGCCTGGGTACGACGACCCACGCGGCCGCGCGCGTAATCACTTCCCAGAGCAACGTGAGACGGATGATCGGCGGCGTGCGTCTTTCGCGCATGCTCGACTGCGGGTCGGCAGCCGGCTCCCCGCGCGCGGACAACTACACCATTGCTCTTTTCGTCGCTACGCGGGTGGACTCGGTGGGACCCGCGGCGACGCTCCTCCG
>CALMKE010000263.1 GCA_937867645.1 uncultured Gemmatimonadota bacterium
GGGTTCTGCCGCGCGGCCAGCTCGGACAGCGGAGTGTGCGCGAGGAACGGATCCGTGCCCCGCTCGTGCGAGGCGAACCGGCGATTCCCTTCCTTCAGGCGGGCGAGCGCCTCGCGCGCCGGGACGATGGTCGTCACGTGAGCCAGCCCGTCAGCGCGCGCTCCAGCACGGCCCCGTCAAGATCTCGCTGCGGGGAATGTCTCGCGCCTTGCACCACCAGTCCACGTGCTCTTCATCCCGGAAGAGTAACATCGTGCTTCACGCCCGCCACGACCCTACTCCGGTGGAACCTGGCGCCCCCCATCGCCCATTTCCATGCGCCAGACCGAGCTCCCCCTCCATATCTCTCCAGGGTACGCGATGAAGCGGCCATCCGGCGACACCTCGAACCCCCACTTCGACGCCGGATCGCTGCGCGTGATGTTCACGACCTGCTGTCCCTCGGCGACCGGCACGCGCGCAATGTAGGCTTCCGCACCCGAGCCCCCGCCCACCACGAGCACTCCGCTGTCGTCGGGCAGCCAGCGAGGCCAGTACCAGTAACTCAGTCCCGTGTCGATGATTCGCGGTGGCGCCACGCCGGACGGATCCACGACAGCCATCAGATCCGGTGAGCCCGGGCCGCGCGAATAATGCAGCGCGAGCAGCTTTCCGTCGTGGGAGAAAGAGATCTCATTTACTCCCGGCATCGCGTGCATGGTGAGCAGCCGGCGATGCTCCGCGTTTTCGCCGTCGGCTATCATGAGGTCCGCGCTATCGCCGCGCTCCTGCTGCCAGGCGACGCGGTCTCCGTGCACCGCGAAGTTGGTACGACCGAGCAGCGTCGCGGGCAGCGAATGCAACGTGCGCACCGCGTCCGGACCCCGCCAGCCTCTCACGTCCAGCCAGTCGCCGCGGCGCTCCAGATAATAGAGCTCTTCGTGCGCCGCCCAGGTGCCGCCCGGCCCGTAAGGAAATGTCCCGGTGTGGGCTGCGGTCTCCGTGACCGTGTGCCGTGAGCCGTTCCGCAAATCTATGGCGACCACCGTGCGCGGGCTGACGCCATCGCGCCGGGAGGCCTGGAACACGAAGCGGCTGTTTGCGCCTTGCGCGCCCCACTGCGCCGATTCCGGAAAGGTCCGTGACGGCGCGCCGCCCTGGACAGGGATCGCGGCCAGCACGCTCTTTCCGTCCTGCTCGGTCCACGTGTACACTGTGTTTCCGTCGTCGCTCCAGCGCATGACCCAGTCATACGCAACCGGCTGAGTGATGTCGCGATACGCGCCGCCCTCGACCGGCATGATCCTGGTCGGGGCAACGACGTCGGCTTCGACCGCGACCAGCGCTCGCGCGTCAGCCGTCACCTGGGTCGGCCGCGTGTTCCGGCTGGCGGCGATCGTTCGAAGCAACCGGCCACGCTGGTCGTACACCAGGAAGCGACGATTGCGCGGGCCGTCTTCATCTTCCTGCCTCACGAAAATCTCCGCGCCCGGCCCGATGAGCAGCTGTCCCTGAGCCGGCAGCTCCGTGGAGACGACCTCTACCTCGCCCCCGGCAGCAGGTACGCGGTGCAGCACGCGTCGAGTCTGCGGAACCTCGTTGGTGACGAAGTACACGAACCGGCCGTCGCGGCTCCACACGGGATTCCCCGAACGCATTGGAATACGCGCAATCACGCGCGATTCGCCGCCCGCCACCGGCGCTGTCCTGAGCAGCCGGCGATCGCGGGCATCCACGAACACCACGTTTTTTCCGTCGGGCGAAACGCGCACGAAGGCGACGGCGGGATCCGTCGTCACCTGTCGCGGCTCTCCCACAGCGCGGCCCGTAGCCGGATCGAACCGCACTTCCATCCCGTAGTAGTACTGGTCTCCCGCCGCCGCGGGCCGGTTGGACAGGAAATAAATCCGATCGCCCGAAGGTGACCAATCGGGGTTCTGAGCCCACGAGTCCGCCGGAGTAATGGCTTGCAGTGGCCCGCCGCCCACCCGGGCCACCGCGAGATGGGACACGGACGGCGAGTCCATGACCTGGAACACCACCCACTTGCCGTCGGGCGACAGGGCAGCCGGGCCGCCGATCGCGGTTTGCGCGTCCGAAAACAAGCGCGTTCGGTCGGAATCCTGCGCGCGCACTGGGAGCGGGACGACAGCGATGAGCGCGATCGCGGCCGCGCCGACGTAGGAAGAGAAGCTGGGTCGCATGGCTATCCTCCGGTGAGGCCCAAGAACGTGATTCAGCCCAGCTCGACGGTCAAGGAGCGCCAGCGTCCGGCCCGGGCCCACCCGCCCGTAGTCGAGCGTTTCGGATCCCCTGCGTTTCCGACAACCCGGGAAGCGGGCGGCTCACGGTTGGGGGACGAGGCGGCGAAAGCTCTCCTCGGTCCAGCGCGGCCTCTCGCCCGCGTTGGCGACGGCGAGCCCCGTGTGAAACAGGAGCCGGCTGATTCGCGTCAGCTTCTCGTACCCGATCTTGTCCGCTGAGTCGCTCGGCCTGTGGTAGTCGGCGTGCATGCCGCTGTAGAAGTACAGGAAGGGAATTCCCTTGCGTATGAAAGCGGCGTGATCCGACCAACCTTCGAGATTCCTCGCCTCGTTGGGGCGCGTGCTGCTGTCGGTGGCGGCGAGCGCGAGCTCCGGATGCGCGGCGAGGACCCGGTCGACGACGAGTCCGAGATCCGAATCACGCCGCCCGATGACCAGCACCGTATCGGACCAGTTTCTGCCGACCATGTCCGCGTTGAGGTTGGCCACGATGGACGACACCGGTACGGGCGGATGGTCGAGGAAGTGGCGCGCGCCGAGCCCGAGAAATTCCTCGGCGGCGACAAAGGCGAAGACGACCGACCGGCGCGGTCGTGTCGGCATTCGCGCGAACGCTTCGGCCACGGCGAGCACGGCAGCCGTTCCGGATGCATTGTCATCCGCTCCGTTGTTGATGGAGTCACCGTCGACGGCAGCGGAGACGCCCAGGTGGTCGTAGTGCGCGCTGTACACCAGGGACTCGCCCCGCAGCGCGGGATCGGCTCCTTCCAAAAAGGCGACGACGTTGGCGGGATTCTCGTGCGGCAAGTGCCGAACGCGTCCTCTGATGTGCACGACCGCGTCGCCGAGCGGAATCGCCTGCAATATCGTATCGGAGATTGCGCGCGCGATCCCTATCGTATCCACCCCTGCCCGCGCGGCGAGCGTCGCGGCGGCACGGTAGGACATGAGGACGAGCGGCATGGTATCGCCTGGCGCGCGACGAGTCGGCCGTAGTCTGGGTCGCGCCATGCGGGCGAGAGTCGCGCTCGGAACGTCGTCCAGCCAGATCACTCCGGCCGGCCTCCAGGCCGCGACCCGGTCGTAATTCCTGCCCCAGCCTCCGGGAATGAACAGGACGGTTCCCGCAAGCGCGGCAGTATCGAAATTCGCTCTCGCGCCGACCGATCCACGCAACAGGACCGCGCGTCCCGCCGCGTCCCAGTTCGCCCAGGTGTTGAAGGCGAAACCGAAATCCTCGCCGTGGGTCCACCGCATGGGGAGCGAGCCGGTCGTCCATACCGCGGCGCTGTCGAGCAGCAGCTGAAAGACGTCTATCGGGAAGCGCTGCAGATAGGATCCCTGATCCCCGCCGGGGCGAAGCCCGGCGCGGCGTAGTCGCGCGCTCAGATACCCGGCGGCAGCCTCCAGCTCCGGGCTCGGCGTCCAGCGGCCGCGCATGGAATCGGCGGCGAGCGCATGGACGTCGCGCCGCAACTGCTCTTCGGTGATCGTCTCGGCCGCGCGCCTGTGGAGCGCCGGCGCATTCGCCGACATGCAGGCGCCGCCGGAGCATGCGACAAGGAGCGCGAGGACGACGCCGGTGCGGGCGGCGAGCATGAGGTGCTTCTCCGGCCTTACCTGGGGCGGGATCCCCTCCTTGCCGACCGATGTTCGAGCCACGAGCATATGTTATCGCGCGGCCGGTCAACCGCCAGCGTGCGTCGGCCGGTCGTCACAGCCACCGGCGCACCTGCCGGGCATACGCCTCGTACGCTCCTGGAAAAAGCGCGCGCAACGCTTTCTCCTCGGGAATGATCTGGAAGCGCTGAATGTATGCGGCGAAGGCACCGACGCCGAGCAGCGCCAGCGGATGCGAAAGGTAGATCGCCCAGGCGAGGAGCACGATCGCGAGGCCGAGGTACATCGGGTTTCTGCTGAACCGGTAGATGCCGGAAATGACGAGCGTGGAAGCGGCGGCCGGGTTCAACGGAGTCAGCGTGGTGCGCGCGCGACGGAACTGGATCGCGCCGGTGATCACGAGCGCGACGCCGATCAAGGCCACGGCGATCGCGACCGCGCCGCGTCTCTCGAACGGCATGGCCCATCCCGGATACGATCGGGCGACGAGCCACATCGCGGCCGCGGCCGCCAGCGCGATCAGCGGCGGCGGGATCCGGAACTCCAGCCAGCTCATTGGCGTCGAGGAATGGCTAATGGTTGCAGTTCTTCGTCACGATTTACCAATTGCAGCTCGGTACTCGTCGGCGATGGCTTGCAGCTCTGGACGCATGAGACCGTGCCTTCAGTTGTGGGGACTGGCGATCAACAATAGCGACAAAGGTTCGCCCGTCTCGGGATGCAGCGGTTCGCGCAGCTCCTCCACCCGGTAGCCCCCGTCGTCGAGTGCGCTCGTCCATGAAGAGAGCGTACGAAAGAACCACGGCATCGGCTCACTGAATCCGTCGCCGAATCCAGCGAAGGTTTCCGTCCGCCAGCCGTCGCGATACTCGCCGTCCCCTCTTGCGGTCCATGGATGGACCGTCTGAACGATCAGGGCGCCGCGAGCCTGGATGAGCGAGCGGAGAGCTTGCAGAACCGGCACGATGTCCTCATCGAGCAGCGCGAAGTTGCACACCACGACGTCGTACTTCCCGAGCATTGTCGCGCCGGGCAGCGCGGAGAACGAGCACACATGAAACGTCCCTCCAGCTTCGGCCCGTGCCCGCTCGATGAGGGGAGCCGATGCATCAATGCCCGTGACATCGATGTCGCGAGTTGCCAGCGCGCGGGCGAGCCAACCTTCGCCGCAACCGACGTCGAGAACGCGGCGCGGGTCGCGCGTGAGTATTGAGTCGATGATCGCCGCATCGGTGCCGAGTCGCCGGCTGGCGATCGCTCCCCCACGGACCGCCTCCGTCCAGGCGTGGGCATTCGATTCCCAACTGCGCTCGAGCTGCTGTTGTTTTGCGCTCTTCACCGTCTGGCCTCGTGCCGTCCGCGCGCCGCCCATAGTCGCTTGAGCAGTTGGATCTGGCCCGTGTGATAAGCGTCGTGCTGCGCGATGCCGAGGATCATCTCACCTATCGTCCAGCGCTTGCCGCGCGGCAGAGTCTCACAGTATCTCCGAAGCGGGATCGCCGCGATCGTCGCGAGCAGCCGCTCGTGCTCCTGTTTGAGCAGCAGGCGGTCCTGAGCCCATGCGTTCGCGTCCGCCGGCCTGGGGAGGCGCGGCCAGTTGGCCGGGCCTCGGGGAAAGCGCGACTCCGACCCGCCCTCGAGCCGGCGCCGCACCGCGTACTTCCAGTACGCGATGTGCAGCGCGAGCTGCCAGATGCTCTTCCTTCCCGGGGCGGGCGTCCACGCGGCCTGCTCGGGGGACACACCCCGAAGCGCGCCGACGGCGGTGGGCCCGCCGTGCCAGCTGCCCCGTCCCGGGCGAGGCTGAACGTTCTCGGCCAAAAGGGTGCGGATCGGATCGCGCATTACGTAACCGGTATCACTGCTCCGGCACGAAGACAACCCCGTCTTTCATGACGAATCGAATTCGATCCAATGCGCGAATGTCCGCTCCATAATCGCCATCCACGGCGATGATGTCGGCAAATGCTCCGGGCTTGGTGGCGCCACTGGCTGGTTATCGCGGAGAAACGGCCCGGCCAATTATCGGTCGCAAATACTCTCCCGTGTACGATGCCTCCACCGCGGCCACGTCCTCCGGCGTCCCCGCGGCCACCACGGTCCCGCCCCGTAGCCCGCCCTCCGGCCCGAGGTCGATGATCCAGTCCGCGGTCTTGATCACGTCGAGGTTGTGCTCGATCACGAGTACGGTGTTCCCCCGATCCACCAGGCGGTGCAGCACGTGCAGCAGCATACGCACGTCCTCGAAGTGCAAACCTGTCGTGGGCTCGTCCAGTATGTAGAACGT
>CALMKE010000264.1 GCA_937867645.1 uncultured Gemmatimonadota bacterium
AGCAGCCGCACGATCTGATCGCGCAGCCGCTGCGGCAGGTGCGCGGTCATCCCGAAATCGATCAGCGCGAGCTTGGGGTCCTCCGGCGCCGCGCGCCAGCAAAGGCATCCGCTGATGGGCATGCCATGAGCGAGCGAGGTGGCGGCGGCGCGAGCTGTTCGTTTTCAGTACATGAAAGATTAAGAATTGCCGAGTTAGGGCGACGTACGAATGCTTGGCCGACACACTACTACTGCTAGTAGTTGCTCTTTGTTGGTCCCTCACCAACTAAAGAGCATATGCTGGATCCCCCTCTGAAGTCGGAGTTTGCTTTGTTCGACCGAGTGGGATCGCTCATTGTAGTCGCGGACACTCTCGTCGCTTCACCAGGCTCTGCTCAAATCTCTGGGCGGCGCTCGTCGAAACGTCATCCTTCCATGTTCCTGGCGGCTTTGAGGTCACCGTCGCTGTATGGCTGGAAGCTATCGGAATCATCTCTTCGTCACCCGAGACCGCAGTCAAGTGGTTCGAGGGCTGTCAATTGCGGAGCGCCGCATCGAGGAAACGCTCGACTTGTCGCGGCCCCGTTTGTGGACCTCTGGTCGATCGCTCGAAGACACGAGGGTGGAGGACCGGGGAGCTATCCGTTGTCAACGCCAGATCATCGAAGCGCGACATCCAAAACGTAGAAATGGACACTCCAGGGTGAGGTCGATGAGATCGCCCCGAATGGGAATGATCGGCTCTCAAAATCGCTCGATGCTGCCATCGTTGCTGCGTATGACCGGGCCGCGCCAAGGCTTTCCCTGTGGAACTTTCAGTTATCCCCCCATTTACCTGGAGGTTGGCCATGCAATGCACCGAGGCTCCTCGTAGTCGAGCGAGAGCGGTTGTCTTTCGCACCTCGCGCGGCTACGCAGCCGTAGTGTGCGGACAAGTTCTCGTCACCGTGTTGGCAGCGTGCTCGGGCGAATCGCCGACGGGGGCGCGGCCGATGCCAACGCCGTCTGTGCTGCGGGCGTCCGTAACCGGGTTCGCTGCCGAGGCGATCGGCCCCAATGATCAGATTCAGCTCGCTGAGTTTTCCGGGGAGGAAAACGAGTTGACGGCCTCGGAGGCAGTAAATCTCGCCTCCGTGTGGACGCGGAACTACGGGCCGATGACTCGCGGGTGGCTAGAGCGCACGCACGGTGCGGCGATCAATTTCAAAACGCTTAAGACCTGTGGACGGCCCCTCTACGCGCGGAGCGCGTTTAATGCGCCGCCGCAGAGTATTCCGAGTCCTTTTCGACGTAGTCACGGCCCGTGGTGGCTGGTCACGTTTTGCGATGACGGATCCCCATCTGTCAGCGTTGCGGTTTCCGCTTGGGCCACCGAGCTCACTGTCCAGGCGGGGATGATCCGCTTCCCGATGGTTTCGGGCACCGAGTTCGTCGCGATAGGCATTCCTCTCGGCCACGTCGGCGAATATCCGATGGCGCCGGAAATGGCGATTGTAATGACCGCTGAGCAGGTAGGAAAGCGGATTGCCAAGGTCCCCGAGCTAGTCACTCCACTTCCGACCGACGGGCCACCACAGCTCGCTCGATGGCGTCTGACGCTCGAGACGCCAACAATGGCGCGCACGACATCCGGCCAGCGCGCAACGAATGAGGTCTTCGTGGGCCCGACGGTTGTCGGCGAGAGGAACATCGCGACCTCGGCCGCCGCGCCGGAGCAGCCGGTGACGATCGAGTTGAATTGGATTCCCGTCCCGCACCGGGGGGAAGCCGCGACGGCGTATACCGCACGGGCTATCACGCAGACCATCGAGTTGCTACGTCGTGTGGACACACCTGTTCGCGTCGAGCCCATCTCCGCTTGGGGGAACTGAACGATGAAAACGCAAATCTCAAGCAAAGTGGTTGCAACCGCCGCCATCGTCATGGGTTGGTCCTGGCTGACGGCCATCCAATGCGGTGACGTAATTGTCGATCCAAAGGTTCAGGATTGCCCCGTCCCAACGTACGACTCCGGTTTTCCGAGCAGCGGATACCTCTACCTTAACAAGCCAGCACACTGTCCGCTGCGAATACCAGGCTTCACAGAAGTAGCGTACGCGGCCAGCGCCGACCTTCCAGCTGGAAGTGTCAGTTACGATTTTTACCAGAGTCAGCACATCGATATGAATGGCTCTATCTGGGCTGTCATTTTCGAAGACGTTTGGGGCCAAGGCAACGGCAGGTATCTCGTGAATATCTCGGGGAACTACAATGCGGGGATAGGCGGGTTCGGCACAGGCAATAGAGGCCACGACGACCTTAAGAACGGCTTTTGGAGTTCGACTCTTTCTCGGTGGGTTTACGCAACCACCAGGATTACGTACGAGTTGGGTTTTCCGAGCAACTCAATCGACGCGCCGGAAGTTGTATACCCAGGTATTCGGTATCCTGTGACAGCGACGACTAGTGATCCGCTGCTCACTGATCCGGTCACGTGGTCGTGGTATGTCGACGGGTCGCTCGCCGGAACAACTACGAGTCCCAGCTTTAAAGTGCTTTCCGGGGCGGAGTCGACCGAGCAGCTGGTGGAGGTTGTAGCCACCGATGGCAATGGTCGCTCTGTTTCGGGACAGACAACAGTATGGGTAAGTTCCGAGTGGTAAGTTCTGGTTGTCGCGATCATCCTGTTGTGTAGGAGATTCCATTAGTGCGGAAGACGCGCGGGTGAGCGCTGATTCTCGACTAGGCCCGCCGCGTTCAGGGCCACTGGGAGTGGCGATGTGGGTTGCGTTCATCGTTTGCGGCCTCGCCGCGTGCAGCTTGATCGATCCGCTCCCACAGGAGGCGGAGCCGTTTGCTCCGCCTCCTGTGTACGCCCGCTGGTGGGCAATGACTGAGGCGTGCTCCGGGCGGTCCGGCAACTTGGGAGCCGTTGACTGGTACCGCGTGCCTGGTTGGGACTTCATCCGGGGCGGGCAATCGGTGGGGGGCTACTGGAACCGGTACAGCAATCGCATCGTGCTCGCGGAAGCAGGCATCGAGCACGGCCCGACCGTCCGACACGAGATGTTGCATGTGCTGCTAAGATCAGATGGGCACCCGCGCTCCCAGTTTCTCGGGGCCTGTGCGGCTCTCGTGACCTGCCACGGCGTCTGCGTCAGGGATGCGGGACTGTGGCAGCTCCCGCAGGAGGACTATGTAGTGTTGCCTCCGGACTCGCTTGATGTCGCCTCGCGCTCTGAACTCCTAGCGCCCGAGTCGGACGGCCAACGCTGGGTTGCGCTGGAGGTCACTGTGTGGAACTCGCGGGGGCGTGCCGTCTTGGTGGCGGCTCCCGGCGACCCGGTGACACCATCCACTTTCGGGTACAAATTAGCAGGGCCCTTCGGCGGTATTTCAGGAGAACAGATTGCAACGGACTCCTCGACCCTATTCTTCCAGCCGTTCGAGACGAAGCGGTGGGTGTTCGAATTTCTGATAGCATCGGATCTGAGCGAGCACCACATCACGCCCGGTGACTATGCAATAGGCGGTGCTTACGCTCGGCGCTGGGCTGTATTCGACACGCTCGCGGTCAGCCCATAGTCGGCCCGAGAGCCACGGGAGTGGGCTTCGGCGGTCGCAGTCGATTAACGCATCATCTCGGCGCGCAATCATCCTATAATCGCCGTACGGCCCACGCTCCTCCAAGAGATTCATGCCAGCCTGTGGTCAGATGATGATATCCGTGCGCCGATCGGGAGAGTTTTTCCGATGTCTCGTTCTAAGCCGCGCGCGAGAGCTTTCCCTGTGTCCGCGCTCAGCAATCGCCCGGACGCACGTGCGCTGGCATCGTTCCCGATTGTCTTTGCGTTAGGACACAATCCTTATGAATTCGGTACTCACCAGCTTGGAGCATTGGGTGGATCGACACCCCGATAAGCTGCTGTATTCGTTTCTCGGCCACCACGGCACCGAGATCGCGCGTCACTCGTATGCAACGTTTCTCGAGCGGGTCAACCTGATCGCTAGCCATCTGACAGGGCGACAACAACTCCAGCCTAGTGCGCGTGTGTTGCTCGTCTACCCACAAGGGCTGGAAATGCTCGCTGCGCTTTTCGCATGCGCTCGCGTCGGCCTCATCCCCGTGCCAGTTCCCGCACCCAGCGCGTATGGGTTCTCGGCGGCGCTCTACCGAATGCGCCATATAGCGCGAGACTGTGGCGCGGCCGCAGTACTGACATCTCGGAACTGTGAGTCTCTAATACGCGACCAAATCGAAGCGAACGGCGAGGTGCCCAGCGCCGTCGATAGCAATGTCGCGTTGGGAGTCGCGTGGATTGTCACTGACGAACTCGTCGAGCCGGCAGGGCCTATTCCCAGCGGCAATCGACAGGACGTGTTCTTCTTACAGTACACTTCGGGATCGACGAGCAGCCCCAAGGGTGTGATGGTGACACACAGTAACGTGCTGCACAATTGCAGCATTGCGGTCGACCACGAGGCGCCGGTTACGGTCTCGTGGCTGCCGCAGCATCACGACATGGGGTTACTCGGGTACTACATCTACATCTCACTGACGGGGGGGACAACATACGGCTTCTCACCGACCACTTTCATTCAGCGACCGGCACTGTGGCTCGAAACCATCACCAAGTACCGCGCAACAGCGTCATCCGCGCCCAATTTCGCCTACGAGTATTGTCTCCGACCCGGTCGGCTGTCGGAGCAAACCTTGGGGGGGCTGAACCTGGCATCCCTTCGCTACCTGATGGCCGCGGCCGAACCGGTCAAGCCCGATACGTACCGGCAGTTTCTACGGAAGTTCGAACCGTGCGGGTTGAAACCTGAGAGTTTTTTCGCTGCCTACGGCCTCGCCGAAAACACTCTAGCCGTCACTAACTACGGCCGCTCTGTAATCTCAGTGAGCAAGAGGGGGATGGCGGAAGGCACCGCGCAAACGACTCGGGACGTTTCCGGCGTTGGTGTTGCGACACACCTCGTGAGCTGTGGAAAACCGCTCGCCGGCAATACAGTGCGAATCGTGCAACCCGAACAGCGGACCGCACTGCCGGATGGCGGCATCGGTGAGATCTGGATTCGAGGCGCGAGCAAGTGCGCCGGGTACTGGAACAATCCCGAAGCCACAGTTCATGTCTTCAACGCCCGTCTTAGCGACGATGGCGAGCCCGGGGTCGAGTATCTCCGCACGGGAGACTTGGGCTTCTTCCATGATGGCGAGCTGTATGTCTGCGGACGGCTAAAGGACATGATCATCATTCGTGGGCAGAACTTTTTTCCACAAGACATTGAGACACTCGTCGAGCGTGCCTCGCCGCTCGTGCGGCGCGGAGGCGTCGCAGCGTTCGAGCTCAATGAGGGCCGCCAAGCGGCTATCGGTGTTGTGGCCGAAGTTGGCAACGTGAAGGACCTGCCTGACGCCCGCGCCGTTGCCGCCTCAGTCCGAAACTACCTCGGTATCGACATTAGCGTAATGGTCTTCGTCCCTCCCAAGGCCGTGCCGAGGACGAGTTCCGGTAAGACCATGCGCTACATGGCCAGGCAAATGTGGGAGTCCGGGGAGTTCCGCGTTGTGAGCGAATACGTGCAAGAAAAGAGCTGCGACGAGATGCCCGATCTCGATCGCAGTTCTCCCTCGCCGTTCGCCTTCCTGAAGGAGAGATATCAGCTTGCCGGAGACGAACCGCATTCGCTTCTCGAAGTCGGCATGGACTCCGTTGATCTCGTTGTCTTCCTACACGAACTGAAAGAGCTGCTGGAGACCAGAGGGGCGAAAGTTCTTTCGGAGCAGGTTGATTTCCGACTGATCCAGCGGGTCAGTATAGCGGACCTCTTCCGCCTGATCGAGCACCTCGAGCAGGCGCCCGAAGTTGCGATCAATCACTTTCGGCATCTACTAGCGGCAGCACGGGAACAACACCGCGCCGAGGAGCGGACGATGATGGTAAACGACCGGCCGCTTCCATTCACTCCACCGGCAGTACGTGTAACGCCGTGTGCCGGTCTTACAGTCTCCACTATGGAGCAGGCGCGAGAGACACCTCGGATGGTGTTGCTCACCGGCGGCACGGGATTCCTAGGACCGTTTCTTCTCCGGAGTCTACTAGAACAGACGGATGCGACTATCCGGGTCTTGATCCGTGCGGGATCAAAGAGTGAGGCACGACGCCGACTGGGTGCCGCGTTCAACAAAGCCGTCGCGCCGTCCACCTCTCTGCTTGCGCAATTCGAAGCCCGCGTCATGCCGGTTTGCGGTGATCTTCAGCGATCGCGATTCGGCCTGAGCAGGGAAGACTGGCATACACTCGCCGGGGATGTGGACACCATTTACCACAACGCTGCGACGGTCAACTACCTGTTGAACTACGCCGCCATACGCGCTGCGAACGTTACAGGCACGCAGGAACTGCTGCGGTTCGCGTTCGAGGGCCAACGCAAGCAAGTCAACCATATATCGACAACGTTCATTTTCGGATGGGCAGTGAAGTCCGTGCTGCACGAGGCCGACTCGAACGCGAACATGGAGCTTCTCGACTTCGGCTACAGCCAGACGAAGTGGGTGGCGGAGCAGAACGTGCTCGAAGCGGCGCGTTGCGGACTTGGGACACGAGTCTTCCGGTCGTCGTTTATTACGCCCTCACAGACTGGTGGCGGAAACAACATTGACATTACGATCCGGCTAATCGCTTTCATGATGAAACACGGAATCGGCGTCGACACTCTCAATCAAGTCAGCTTTGTCCCGGCCGATGTCACGGCCAACAACATCGTCGCAATCGCCAATCAATCGGCGACACTTGGCCGGACCTTTCATGTGACGCGTGATGAATACGCGAACATGGTCGACGTCATCAACATTATCAACGCCTCTACCGGCTGTCGCTTCGACCTATTCCCGCTGCGAGCGTTCGTCCCCGAGGTGATCCGCCGATGCACCAGGGACGATCTGTTATTCCCACTTCTCGACTTCCTGATCGGGTCGGTTGACAACATCTCCGCGATGGAGTTCAAGCGGTACGATAACTCGTCTTACCAGGAGGCTCGGAACGCAAGTTCGTGGGGCGTACCTGATCCCTCGCTGGAGGCGACAGTGGGAGGCATTCTCGCGTTCATGGCACGAAACGGTATCGCCTAACAGGTTGCCGAAAGAGGGAAAGAGTGGGATTCCCAAGGGCATTTTGAGGAATGACAAACCATCACCTTGAAGACGATCGTCGATCCTAGCGGGTTGCTGAAAAAGTCATCAAATCGTAACCGCAGCACGAGTGTTTCGATATAGCTTGGCGAAACCTCTCCAGCGAGT
>CALMKE010000265.1 GCA_937867645.1 uncultured Gemmatimonadota bacterium
TCCGGGTGCAGGACCTTGATGGCGACTTTGCGGCGGTGTCGGACGTCCTCTGCGAGATAAACCGTCGCCATTCCGCCGGCGCCGATCTCGCGCTCGATCGTGTAGCGCTCCGCGAGCGCGGCGGAAAGCTTGTCGAGACTGCTCACCGGCTCAGACACTATTGGCCCACCGCACCTGCCACCGCGGACGCCTTCTTCCCGCGCAGCTGATCGAACCAGTTGAGCACCACCACGAGTGTGGCGGACGACTGAGGCCCCTGCGTCATGATGAAGCGACCGTCACTCGCCACGTCGTATTGCGCGTGGAAAGGAAAACTCGTGAAGCTCCCGCGAAACAGCTCGGTGCGGCTTTGTACCGAAAACGTCGGCGTCGTGACGACGCGGGCGGCCATCATCCGGTTGCCGTTCCGGTAGTAGAGCTCCTTACCGCTGCGCGACCAGCGTGCCTCCAGGCCGCCGTCGAGGGAGATCTGCACCTTTCCGCCCGGCTCGGGGAACGACCGGACGTAGATCTCGCTGCGACCGGACTCGTCGGACGTGTATGCCGCCCACCGCCCGTCGGGCGACACGGCCGGCGCGAACTCGTCGTTCGGCGTCTGGAGGTAGGGGCGAACCGCGCGCCCGCTGTCAGCCGACATGAGCATGATGTCGTTCCGGCTGACCGAGGCGTTGTTCTGGTGGTACACGAGCCACCTGCCGTCGGGCGACCACTCGTCCGCCAGCTGGCGACCCGGCATGGCGATCAACGGCTCCGCGAGCGCGCTGCCGTCGGCCTTGATCCACCCGACGTCCGGCGTTCCGTTGATGTCCGAGGTATAAGTGATTCGCAAGCCGTCGGGTGTCCACAAAGGGCGGCCCGCGGAGCCCGTGACGGTGAGCTTCGTCAGCGTCTTCTGCGCGATCTCATAGACCCAGATGGAGCTGCTCCCGCCCTCGGAGATCTCCAGGGCGATGCGCGTGCCGTCCGGCGAGACCCGGGGCGAGCCGTACGTACGCATCTCCGTGGTGAGCTCCCGCACGGCGCCCGAGCGATCCACCGCCACGACCGACCTCGCGCTGGCGGTGCCCGTCGCGTACACGAAAGTCCCCCGCGGGGAGATCCCGAGCTCGGCGGCCCCTCCGAGCCCGACGGCAACCTGCTCCGCTATCGGTACCGCGTTCCCGCGAAATTCGAGCGACCGCGCGTCAAAGGGCGCGGCCGTGATCGTGCCGTCGGTGTTGGAGAGTACGACGTGACCGGTGGATACGTACCGTGGATCGCCGCCGGGCAGATCGAATCTCCTAACGCGGCGGTCACTCAACGTCAGCGCGGCGGGAGAGAAGGTATTGAGTCCGGCGCTCACCTGGAACAGCACCGCATCCCCTCCAGGCAGGAAATGCGGGAAGCGGTACCCCGTCACACCGCCGGTCGTGTCCATCTCCAGCACCAGCGACGGCTTTCCGCCGGCAGCCGGCACCTGCCGGAGCCCGTTCTCCGTGGCGAAGACGATGACGTCCTTGTCGCCCCAGGTCGCGCCGAAAAACCCGCTGTCCAGAGCGCAGAGCGTGAGCGGCGGTCCGCCGGAAAGGGCGATCTTCTGCAGCCGGCCGGCAATCGCGAATCCGATCCACGCGCCATCCGGAGAGAAGAACGGCGCGACAGCGCCCCCCGTGCTCGCGATCGGCACCGGCTCGATCTGATCGAGAGCCCGGACGAACAACTGGCTGATACCGGCTGCATTGACACCCGTGTAGACGAAGCGGGCGCCGTCAGGCGAGACCGCGATCCCGGTGAGCTGCCAGTCGGCGAACCTCGCCTCCTCAGGGGGAGCAACTGAGAAACGTGCAACCGGCGCCGGCAGCTCGGGCTCGTTCCGCAGCCATCCCCAGGCGCCCGCGACGATCGAGAGCAGCAGCAGCGCCGCGAGCACGGGCAAGGCGTGCCGCGACGACGTCCATCGGCGGAGACGCGGCTGGGCCGTTGCTTTGGCATCCGTGCCGGGCGCTGCCGCGAGCGGAGTCAGCTCGGGATTCGCGAGAGCGGCGGCGAATTGCGCCGCGGTTTGGAACCGGTCGGCCGGCAGCTTCTCGAGCGCGCGCCGAACGATTGCTTCGAGATGCGCTGACACGGAGCGGCGCTGCGTCACCAGCGAGCGCGGTTCTTCCGTCACTACGCGCGCGATGATCGCCTGCGCGCTCGGCCCGGTGAACGGTGGCTCTCCCACGAGCATCTCGTACAGCACGCAGCCGAGCGCGTAGATGTCGCTCTTGGCCGAGATCTCGCGCTCGCCCATCGCCTGCTCGGGGCTCATGTAGTGCGGAGTGCCGAGTGACATCCCGGTCTCGGTCATCCGCGTGCCGCCGCCCGCGGAGCTCACTGCTAGTGCAATTCCGAAATCAGCAACTTGTGCGCGCCCCTCGTGCAGCAGGATGTTCTCGGGCTTGATGTCCCGGTGAATGACTCCGTGACGATGAGCGTAATCCAGCGCGTCCGCCACTTCGCGCGCGATGCACACCGCGTCGTCCACCGGCAGCTGGGTCTCCCGCGAGAGGCGGTCCCGCAGCGATTCACCGGACACGAAAGGCATTACATAGAAGACGAGCCCGTCCGCTTCGCCGGAATCGTGCAGCGGCAGGATGTGCGGGTGCTGGAGATTCGCGGTCGTACGGATCTCGTGCAGGAAGCGCTCGCTGCCTAGTATCGCGGACAGCTCGGGCCGCAGCACCTTGAGCGCCACCCTGCGTTGATGGCGCAGGTCGCGCGCGAGATACACGGTGGCCATGCCGCCCTGCCCCAGCTCGCGCTCGATCTCGTACCGGCCCGCGAGCGCGGCGGTGAGGCGGTCCACCGGGGTCGTCACCGGGGCAGCCTGGCGCGCAGGTCGCGGAACCAGTTGTCAACGCGCACCACGCGCGGCGCCCGTGCGCCCGGCAGCTGTCTCGCGCTGATGAAGATGAAGCTCCCGTCGGGCATCACGTTATATGCCTGGTGGAACTGGTCGAGAATGAACGGCGCCGTGGAGAACAGCGGCTGCAGCGCAACGACCTCGAACGATGGACTCGTGCGCACGCGCGCGGCGGTCATCTCGCCGCGCTGCCCTATGAAAAACAGCTCGCTGCCGTCGCTGGACCAGCGCGGCTGTCCGCCGCCGTTGAGCGAGACCTGAAACAGTCCGGCGCTCGTCATGGGGAACGGGCGGACATACACCTCGGAGCGGCCGGATTCGTTCGAGCCGTACGCCAGCCATCGCCCGTCCGGTGACACGGCCGGATTGAGCTCGGTGAACGCGCTCGCCACGAGCGCAACCGGGGTCGTGTCTCCCCGGATCCGCACGCCGATCAGATCCCCCGCGCCCGGTCCCGCATTGTCGGTACGAACGACCACCCACTCACCATCGCGCGACCAGGCGATCTCCTGCAGCTGCTGTGGCAGACGCAGGAGCGGGCGGTCCGAGCCGGTTCCATCCGACGGACGCACGACAGCGATGCCGGTCGTCAGCGTATCCCGAATGAAGGCGACCATCTTCCCGTCCGGAGACCACTCTGGTCGCCGGTCGCGCCCGCCGAACGACAAGCGGGTGAATGGTCCGCGATCGAGCTGCTTGATCCAGATGTTGAGCGCGCTGGTTCCGAGCCCGACGCCGAGCGCGAGGCGCCGGCCGTCAGGCGACAGCGCGATGGAGTTGAACTGGCCCGCCCACGAGGTGTCTATCGGAGTCGCCAGCCCGCTCCGGGACACCCTGACCACCGCGTTGTCGCGCGCGCGGGCGCCTCCCGACACGTACACCAGCGCCCCGCTCCGCGACCACGCAAGCTGGGCGAAGCCGGCGCCTCCGGCCACGCTCTCCAGCACGGGCACGGATCCTCCGGTGATCTCGAGCTTGTCGCGATCGAAAGGCGCAACGAGCGCCGCGCCGTCGCGCCGCACGTACAGGACGTGACCGGTGGGCAGGTACCAGCCCTGGACCGCGTCCTCGAGAACTACCTTCGGCTTCCCCGACCGAAAATCCACTGCGTACAGGCTCGAGGTGACGCACCCCGACGAGCACAGCTCATATAGCACGCCGCGCGAATCCGGCAGCGCCGACGGGTTCCCGATGCCCCGGCCGCCGAGCGCGGTATCTCGGAAAGCGACCGTGTAGCTGCCTCCGGACGCGCTCACCTTCCGCAGCTCGAATTGCGACGGCGCGACGAAGATGATGGAGCCATCATCCAGCCACGCAACTCCGCCGAAGCCGCTCAACGCCGAGTCGGCGAGCGTTACCGCCGCGCCGCCGCGCACACCGACCTTCTTCAATCGCCCGTCCGCGATGAAGGCGACCCATTCCCCGTCCGGCGAGAAAGCGGGATTTTGCGCGCGCTCTGTGCCCGGCATCTGCCGCGGCTCCAGCTCGCCGCGGTTCTTGATCCAGAGGCGAGTGTCCGTGACGTTGTCACGAAACACGACGGCGTTACCGTCCGGCGACAGCGCGAGCGCCGGAAAGTTGAGATTCACTCCGGCGCTGTCCGACAGCGCGACGTACTCCCACGACGTGATCTCCCCGGCTTGGCCGCCCTCGCGCGTCAGCGCCCATGCCGCCAGCCCGAGCGCGGCGACGGCGACGCCGGCCGCCGCAACGAAAGCAGTGCGCCAGCTCGCGCGCTTCCCCGGAGCTACGACTGCGGCCGCGGCGCGCGTGTCGGCAACCACCGGCCCCCGTCCCGCGATCGCGTCCGAAAACTGCGCCGCGCTCGCGAACCGGTCCGCGGGCATCTTCTCCAGCGCGGTCAGCACCGCGGCGTTCACGTGCGGCGGAACCGAGCGGCGCTT
>CALMKE010000266.1 GCA_937867645.1 uncultured Gemmatimonadota bacterium
TGTGGCGTGGCCAGCATCGAAGAATTGCGATCAATATGCGTTGAAGCCGACGTCAAGCTGGTTGCCTGTCAGATGACTGTGGATCTGTTCGGCCATTCCCGTGAAGATTTCATCCCGGAAATCAAGGACTGGATCGGTGCGGCCACCTTTTTGCCGGTGGCCCAAAAATCGGACGTGTGCTTGTTTATCTGATTCGGAGACCACTACCTTCGCCTGGAGCCAGCGGCCGATCAGTCCGAACTTCGGACGGATTGTGCCTGCTGATCTGATTCTCCCAACGGGGCAAGTCGCCAGGTTTGTCCCGTTTTACATTGACTGCTTTTCGGCCTTTGCGGTCATTAGCCGCGCGCAAAGGCTCGGGAGGTTTCGGCCAATTTCGGTCGGTGATCCTCCCTCTCGGTTACGACCGGCTCCCGACTTGAGCACTGACACCGGGAGAAACCGTGGTACGTCCCCAATACGCCCTATTACGCGCGTGGAGGAGATGCTCGCCCAGTTGAGCGCGCCGGCGTTCCGAGTTGTGATCAGCTACGCAGATTAGCTAATGGCCTTGGCAGCGACCGCAACTGCGGACTCGTTCCAGGTCCGAATGCGCTTGAGTAGATCGGGCTCGATGCGGTCGAGAAAGTCCACGAGCCTCAAACGATCAAACAAAAGACCTGCATAGCTGACGAGACCACCCCAACGGTTAGGAGAGGTTGATTCGGATACGCAGAAGGCGCGCACAGGTACCACGAGGAAGGTGCGATGCTTCATCCACCGTCTGATGAAGGCATCGGGCTGAAGCTGTGTCGTGTGCTCCCTCCAGCTGGATCCGGTCTTGCATTGACAGAAGATGATCAGCTTCCCTCCACGCTTGTCTGAGAACGGAATCCATGCCACTGAATCAAGCCGGTCGTCGTTGGCATTCACCGGACCAGGATCCAAGGCCTCGAAGCGGCCACCTTCTCCGAGGGCTCCACAGAGCGCGTCGACCTTGTCGCGGAACGTGCCTCCGATCGCCGTGCCGAAGACCACGGACTGGGCGCGGTTATAGCCGAGATAGCAGCGGAGCACGGCAGCCGAGATCTCCTCCAGAAGACCAGTGCCATCGATGTCCGCTTGCACCTTGTCGGCCGTCATGTTGAGCCGCGTGCTAAGTAGCAAGTAGCGGTAAACGACAGCGCGCTCAGAAGAGTCGCTGGGATCGTGCCGCAGGACTGTCCCTTTCAGGTCCAGCGCGAAGGGGTAGCCTCCAACGCATGATTTGCTGCGACGATCAATTTCTATCATCACGTCGTCCAACGCGTCTGCGTTGATGTCGTCCTCGTCGTCTACGCCCTCGTTGTACTCGTTGTCGCCGGTACGGCCCAAGTAGGCAAGGATCTCGCGTGCCGACACTGAATCGTTCTGCCACGCCATGAGTTCGGCGAAGTCCGCGAGTTCGTGTACGTCCGCCCGAGGAGACGGGAGTGCAGGAAGCTTAAACATAGTTACTCGGCGATACGGGTCTTCTTCTGATTGGGGTTCGCCTTTCGTTCCATCTCGGTGTAGAGATCGTCGGCCATGTTTGCGATGGATCCTGCGATCTTCAGCAGCTCGTGAGAGTTGTCGTACCCGGAGGAGAGTGCTGCACGAGCTGTAGTCAGCTCACGCTTTGCCGTCAACAGCGCCTCCTCGAAAACCGATGTCGCAGGCCGAGAAATCTCGTACGACCTGTTCAGGTCCTCACCGGCCCGCAAGGCCGCAACAGCTTCCCGATTCGCAACGACTGCATTGAGCATCCGCAGGTGCGGGTTCTGCGTCTCAACCACGGGCGGGAGATTCTGCGAGCGATCGCCATAGAGCCAAACGCAGAGCTCCCCGAGCTCCTTGAGCTTCGCCTGCGGCACGGGAGACTCGGTCTCATTCTCCTTCGGCGAAACGCTCAGGAAGTTGCTGATGCCTTCGTAGTCCAGGCCGGTGTACAGGTGCGAAAACGCCAGTCGAGTTCTGAAGATGTTCTCTCGGTTGTACACGCCCTCGCGCTCAGCCTGCTCGAGAACCATCAGGCCGCGATACAGACGTTGAACTGTGTTATGTCGGTCGCCGATCTGGTTGGCGATATCAGCCAAGGGAATGCCAAACGTCTTGTGGACGGTGACGATGTAGGAAGCCTTCGCGTAGCTACTCCATTTCGCCGGCCCGTTGACATGCTTGAACCCAAGGAAACGCCAAGCCTCTTCCCGCGTCGAGAAGATCGTTGGAACGGTTTCAAGGTCCGCGCGCGCATCTATGGAAAGCGCGGGGACGGCCCATCCGAGTTCCTTGTTCTTGTCGCCCTCCAGCAGCACCTTCACGGCTGCAAGGCGCCGGTTCCCCTCGATAACGATGTTCCTACCGTCTTCCTTGGCGACGATCAAAGCCTCATGGGGGAAGAATCCACTCGCGGAAATGGACTGGACCAACTCTCGGACATCCATCGCCTCCCAAAGGATTTTGAGTATCTCGTCCTCAGGCGTGGCCTTGGTAATCCCATACTCTGCTAAGCGTGGGTTCTCGTAATCAAAGTCCAAATCCGAGATTTTGGTCAGAACTACGTTGAGAGTTTTGTTCACGCTATGTTCCTTGGGGTGATCTCTTTGAACTCGAATTTTCTGGCGCCTATTCTCATCGTTCGGGGCAGACGCATTCGATGCGGCGCAATGACCAATTCATTGGTCGCTCGCTTCTCCTGAAGCGAGTAGTTGATCGGCAACAGCGCAATCTGCTGATTCTTGTACAGACGCCTCACGAGCTCGGCGTCATCATAGGACATCACCCAAGGCAGGATCTTCTGCTGGGCCATGTACTTCGAGATTTCTCCATGATTGTCAGGCTCGTAGGCGTTGAGATATAGACGCTGACCTTTCTCGACATAGGGCGGATCCAGATACACGAACGCGCTCTTGCGCCCATTGCCAGTCGGCAGCTTCTCCTTCAAGAACACGACTGCATCCAAGTTACTAACGTCGATCTGCTCGCGCAGCTTGGCGATCTCGAGTACGCGTTCAGCAAGAGCAGGCTTGGTGAAACGAACGTCCAACCGCCATTCACCGGCTTGCGCGTATCCGCCAATCGGGCCACTGTTGATAACGCCAGATCGGTTGCAGCGGTTCATGTAAAAGGCCGCGAAACCAACGTCCCTCATCTCTTTGCCCTCGGGAGAGAGGCATGTCTCACGTAGTCCCTTCCACTTCTGCAAGTCAAGCTTCGCGGTCATGATCCTGTCGACGAACCACTCAGGCTCATCGAGGACGGTCCGCCAGAACGAGTAGATTCGGAAGTCGGCGTCGTTGATGGAGATGCGTCGCACAACTCCATCGGCAAGCAGCGCCAGGGCAGCGCCTGCCCCGCCTGCATATGGCTCGAAGTAATCAACTCCGCGGATGCCGTTGAGGTCCAGGACGTCGGTAAGGAACGGGGCGAGCCCGGCCTTGCCGCCGGGATACCTGAGTGGGCTGAGCAGCTTCATATACTGGCCTCACCCGATTTGAAGGCAAGCGACACGTCTATACGTCCAGGTTGCGCACGCCCAAGGCGTTGCTTTCAATAAACGCGCGGCGCGGTTCGACTTCATCCCCCATCAGCGTAACAAAGGTCTGATCCGAAGAGATCGCATCTTCGATCTGCACTTTCATCAGCCGGCGCACTTTGGGGTCCATGGTGGTTTCCCATAGCTGGCTGGGGTTCATTTCACCAAGGCCTTTGTAGCGCTGGATGCTCATGCCGCGTTTGACTTCGGCGAGCAGCCAGTCCATCGCTTCGCGGAAGCTTTGCACCGG
>CALMKE010000267.1 GCA_937867645.1 uncultured Gemmatimonadota bacterium
GGAAATACTTGTACAGCACCGCTTCGGCGACGCCGGGAATGGGGAAGAGCTTCATTGCGCGCCGCATGTGGCCGCCGGCGTCTCCGTCCTGCAGCCGCCGGACGAATACGGTGTCGAGCACTGTGCCGGAGACGACGCCCAGCTGTCCCCGGGTGGAAACCGCGCGAGCCAGCTTCCAATTGGAGACGGCCACGCCCATGCCGCCCTGGATGATTTGTGGAAGTCGCGACGCTTCGGGCATCTATGGATTGCGAGGGTTGGCGTTATAAAAACTCAAACTACGCCAGGCTGTTAAGGTCGCGCTGTCGGGCAATGCGCGGCGGCCTCGGGCGGGGCCGTCTCTGGTAGCCGTCGCTCGGCGACCGCCCGGTTTAGATCGGAGGTCGAGACGATGCCGGCGAGGCGGCCGTGCTCGAGTACCAGCAGTCGGTGCACTTGGGCCTCCTGGATCAGGCGCGCTGCCGCGATTGCAGGCTCATCGGGTTCGATCGTCTTCACCTTCGTCGTCATCGCGTCGGCCACCGTGTATTGGTCGAGCACGTCCAGGTTGGGGTCCTCTATCCCGGCGAACCTCACGTCCACGTCGGCATCGGCGTCGTTCAGAAAATCCGTG
The DNA here is from genome assembly GCA_937867645.1 of uncultured Gemmatimonadota bacterium. Classification (GTDB taxonomy): domain Bacteria; phylum Gemmatimonadota; class Gemmatimonadetes; order Gemmatimonadales; family Gemmatimonadaceae; genus JACDCY01. The sequence continues at coordinate 614 of CALMKE010000267.1, forward strand.
AAGTAGGCGCCGTCCATGAAAGGATCGTCCCTTAGGCCAACGCTTGCGTCGTCGTCCAGGTCCGCCAGGTCGTCGAATTCCTCCCCCGGGCGCGGTCCACGCGCTCCTTCGGGCGGCGCGGCGGCGAACGCCAACAGGTCGCTCGCGGAGATCACTCCCACGAGCTTGCCGCCGCTGGAAACGGGCGCTCCGCTGATGTGCTCGCGCGTGAAGAGCTCCATGGCTTCGCGCAGCGAACATCCGGGCGTGACGGTGATGGGATCATCGGTCATTATGTCGCGTACTCTCAACACGTTCGTGTCCTCCACAGCCGACGGATGCTCCCCCGACATCGGCCGCCCGCCAGTGCCCGCTCCGAAACAGCGGCGACTTGGGGATTCACGCCGTGCGCGGGCAAGTGCGGGACGCCGCGGGTTCAGCGCACAAGAATGCTTCCTGCGCGCGACCGATGCAGTCGGGGAAGTCTGGACCGCATGTAAGGGCACTGCCGCAGCCGGTCAGGGTGCCGGCGAATGCAGTGGATGGTTTGGCCGATGGCGCGGCTCAACGGGGGCGCCGGAGGCGCTGTCGGGCGTGAGAAGGGCGAGCAGAGCCGGTCACGGCCGGCTCTGCTCGCGAAGCCAACCAGAGTTAGAAGGCGACGACGCCTTCTACCACAAATCCATCGAACTTGCCGCCGTTGCGAATGTCAGTGCTCGGGAAGTTCGCGTATTTCTGCCTCACGAACTCTGTCTTCATGAGGATGTTCGGCGTGATGAACCAGCCGCCGCTCAACGCTGAGCGGTTCACTTCCACCTCGTCGACGAACCCAGCGACCTCGCCTTGCGCGCGGTTGTACCGGGCGCCAACGAAGAGCTTGTCACCCGGCAGGAAGCGGAAGACTGCGTCCGCCGCGTACTGCTTCCACGTTCGGTCCTCGGTCTCAGTTTTCGCACGCCCGGTGGCCCGCTCCGCCAGACCGAACAGCTCGAACCCGCGGAACTTCACGAACGGATTTACCACGAGCGCGTTGACCTTGTAGCGGAAGCCGGGGTTGATCAACCCGGACGTAAACTGCGCGGCTTCCTTCGCCTGGGTGTTCTCCATGACGTAGTAGTACCGCGATCCCGAGCGATCGCCGCCGTACAACGTGTTGGCGGGCGACTTTCGGCTGCGGTACGCGGATCCGGTGAGCCGGACGCGGAGGTCCCGGTTGAGCTGGCGGTCGAAGCCGAGCTTGCCGATGAACGACGGGCCGCGATCGTCCGGCGAGGTCACATTTCCGCGAATCTCGCCGCCGGTCACGCTGGCCATTGCGAGCATCCCTCTTCCGCGCAGGTACACCTCGGCACCGATTTCCGTGGTGAATGCATCCATGATGTAATTGCCCACGAACGGATTGTAAATCGAGTTGCCGTTGTCCGTGCGGCGAAAGTGCGCATCGCCGTAGTTGATCTCGAAATGCCCGAACTTTACCGTGGTGTATCGCATCACGTTCTCGAGCAGCGGAATCGCGAACGGTGAGTCGTCTATCAAGAGGTATCCGTCCTTGACCCAAGTCTCGGGGTGGTGCCGTGACGACAGGTAGCTTGTCATCGCGACACGAATGCCGCGGGCCACCTGCGCATTGATGTACAGGTTCGCGCCCTCGTTGTTGAAGCCCGCCCCGATGTCGATGAGCTGGTTTGTGTTTACCCCGTTCACGACTCTCGCGGCCGCGGTATTGCTGTGGTCCAGCGCCTGGTACTGCTGCGTGAAGGCCGCGCCGAAGTTCAGCTTGAAGCCCGTGTACTCTACTCCGGGCTCCTTAGGCGACTCGAATACGTTGATGCCCCGCTGATCCACCGGACGGTAATGCTGGATCTCCGCCGGGCGCGCGATGTACGCGGGGGGGCGGACCCCGATCTTATTCGTATCCACGGCCGCGGCGCCCCGCGGCGGCCCCGAATCGCTCGGGATCGTGACGCTGCTGGCAACGACCTGCGCCGGGATCGCTCCCGGTAGTGCGAAAACCAGTAAAGCCGATGCAAAGAACCCAATAATCGCTGTTTTCATTCTGCGCTCCGTATGAGGTCCCAACTTTCGGTTCCGTCGGTCGGTTCTGATCGCCGGAGTTGATGAAGGAACTTCGGACAACGCAGTGATGCGCACTATCGGCCTACACCGGAAGTTTTGTGGGGCAACCGCCTACGTGATTTCCGCTGGCGCCCGACAGACTTCCCCGCGAGCGGACTTGATCTTCCTTCGCAGACGCGCAGCAGGGTGCTGCGCGAATACACCATGCGGAGAAAAGGAAATGAGAAAAATATTGGTCCCTCTTGCCGCTCTCGGATTTGCCGCGGCAGTCGGGGACGCGCAAACGCCGCCGCCGGTTCGGATGCAGCTTCAGCCCGGCAGCGAAATCTCTTTCACCGGCACCTCGACGCTGCACGGATTCACGTGCAAGACAACCCGGTTCGACGCCCAGCTCAGCGTGGATCCTGAGTACGCGACCAATCTCGCCGATCTCGCCAGGCCGATCGGTGCCGTGCACGTGACGATTCCCGTCCGGAGTCTTGACTGTGCCAACCAGGGTCTCCAGTCCAACATGCTCAAGGCCCTCAAGGCTGATCGGAACGCGACGATCACTTTCCGGCTCGACACCTACGAGATCGACGCGGCTTCGCGCACCGAGGACGCGTTCACCGCGCAGGCAGTCGGCTCGCTGATGATTGCCGGCAGGGAGCGGCCCATCCAGCTGCGAGTGCGCGGCGAGCGGCACCCCGACGGGGCTGTGCGCGCGCGGGGCGAGCGCGACCTGCTGATGTCCGATTTCGGGATCAGCCCCCCGAGGATGATGCTGGGCGCGGTCAAGACAGGCGATAGGGTCGTAGTCAAGTTCGACCTGCAGGCGCGCCCACGCTCGGCCAGTGGCAACTGACCGCCAGGGACCGGGACAGCGTTAGCGTTGTCGTGAACTATCGCGCAATAATCCTTCCGGCGACGGCGGTCATGCTGTCGCTGGGAGGACAGCCCGCCCATGGTCAGGCCGGTGGAGCGTTGCCGTTCGGCGTGGGCGAGCGGATCTCCTACCGGGCGCGCATCGCAGGTGTGGGAACGGTCGGCCACGGGGCGATGTGGGTCGAGGGGCCCGTGATGGTTCGCGGAGTGTCCACGTTCCTGCTCCGCTTCGACATGCGCGCTGGGCTCGGGCCGGTCAAAGCCTCGGCACGAACCTCGTCGTGGCTCGACCCGGGCCGGATGACGTCATTGCGGTTCGCGAAGCGCGAGCGTAGTCCGGTGGCGAACCATCAGGAAGAAGTGGACCTTTATCCCGAAGAAGCGCTGTGGCGTGCCGCCGGCGGCGTATCCGGAGCGACGCCGTCGAACCGCTCGCTCGACGAGCTGTCGTTCATTTATTACATCCGTACGCTTCCACTGGGCTCACAGGCAGCATACCGGCTCGACCGGCACTTCGACGCCGCGCGCAACCCAACCCGCATCACCGTCATTCGGCGCGAAGTGGTCGACACCCCGGCAGGCGAGTTTCAGACGATCCTCGTGGAAATGAGGGTCAAGGACTCCAGGAGATACGACGACACCGGGGTGATCCGCATCAATCTGAGTGACGATGAGCGGCGCATTCCCGTCAGAATCGCGAGTCGAATGCGTATCCTGGGGACGGTCGTGCTTACGCTGGAATCCTACCAGCCTCCTGACCCTACGCCGCGGACAGCCCATGTGGAGGAGGCGAACGGACGCTAGCGCTGCGGATCACTCGCTTTCGCGGCTCTGCCGGTCACTTCGTCGGCGAACACCCGGAAGAACACGTCGCGAAAGGCAACCGGATCGTCGGCGGCCATCGTCTCCGGCACGATCCGCCGCAGCAGCCGGATCGCGCGACGCCGGGCGCCCGGGTCGCGCGGCGGACGCTCCGGGTCGAGCAGATACAGGCTGCCGTGCACCACTACGCTACGCCAGTCGAACACTCCGTCTATTTCGTCCACCTCGAATGCCACCCACTGGCTATGTCTGAGCGCCAGCAGCTTGGGCCCGACCGACGTCCGTCCATACAGCCAGCCGCCCGAGTATACGTAGTGCAGAGGCACCACGTCCACGCGATTCCGGAACGCGAACGCCATGCGGCCGACGTTGTTTCGCCGGAGCAGGGCGACTGATTCCCTAAGAGGGAGGCGGCGGAAGTGAACGGTCATTACCTGCTCGCGCGCAGGGCGTTGACTATCACGGCGACATCGATGGCTTCCTGCAGCACGGCCCCAAGGACGGGCGGGATGTACCCGAGCGCGGCGAACCCCATCGCGATCCCGCTCAGGCCAAGGCCGGTCCAGATGCTCTGTTTCGCTATGCGGATCGTGCGCCGGCTGATCCGCATGGCGTCGCCGACGCGCGCGAGGTCGTCCACCGTGATGACCATGTCCGCGGCTTCCGCCGAGATCCCGCCGCCGTGCGCGGCCATGGCGATCCCGACGGTGGCGGTGCTGAGCGCGGGAGCATCGTTGGTCCCGTCCCCGATCATCACGACCGACTCGCCGCCAGCCGTGATCTGCTCGATCGCGCGTACCTTGTCCTCGGGTGTCAGGTCGCCCATTGCGTTCGCGATGCCGGCCGCGTCCGCGATGCGCCGCGTGTGACGCTCGTCGTCACCCGACAGCAGCAGCGTTCGCTTAATGCCGTAGCCGGCGAGGTCCGCGAGAACCCGCCGTGCCTCCGGACGGGCGCGATCATCGTACTCAACGCGGCCTATACCAAGGCCATCCACGGCGACGTACGCGCGCAGGGCCGAGCTCTGATCTTCGAGCTCCGCGAATCCGTCGAGCGCCGCCGGGTGGCTCTCGAGCACGTACGAGCGGGATCCGACAGTGACTCCGCGGCCGTCCACGGTGCCGGTGACTCCGCGGCCCGGCCGCTCGGTGACGTCGGTGGCGGGGGGAAGCTGCGGCCAGTGCGCGCGCGCGGCGCTCACCAGCGACCGCGCGAGCAGGTGACCCGAGCTCTGCTCGAGTCCGCCCGCCAGTCGCAACACCGTCTTCTCGTCCCAGCCGTCGGCGACGACCACGTCGGACACTGCGGGGATTCCCGGTGTCAGCGTGCCCGTCTTGTCGAAGACCGCGACGTTCACCCGGGCGAGCTTCTCGAGCGCGCCCCCGTCGCGCACGACGATCTGCCGCTTGGCGGCGGTGTTGATGCCGCCGATCATGGCGACGGGCGTCGCGAGTATCAGCGGACACGGCGTCGCCACTACCAGCACCGCGAGCACGGTCAGCGGATCCCGGCTGATGGCGTAGGCGATCGCGCATACGAGCAGCGTGAGCGGAGTGAACCAGACGGCATAGCGGTCGGCAAGGCGCTGCAGCGGCGCCTTCGTGGCCTGGGCGTGGCGGACGAGCTCGACGATCCGGCCGTACTGGCTCTCCGCCGCGGGGGCCAGCGCCCGCGCCGTCAGCGCGCCGTCGTGGTTCACGCTTCCGCCGGGCAGAGCCGTGCCCGCCTCCGCCGTCACGGGAACCGGCTCTCCGGTCAGGCGGGACGTGTCCACGTGCGATCGTCCACTGATCACCTCGACGTCGCAGGGAACCAGCTCTCCCGGGCGTATCACGACCAGGTCGCCCGCGCGAATGTCGCCGGCGGGGACGTCGCTCAGGCCGCCGCCGTGGGACAGGTGCGCGATTCGCGGCGCGTCCGCCTCGAGCTGGCGCAGCGCATCGGACGCGCGGCCACGCGCATAGCGCTCGAGCGCCTCGCCGCCGGTTTGCATCAGCACGACTACGAGTCCGGGGAGCGGTTGCTGAATCAGCACCGCGGTCAGGATCGCGAGCGTGGCGGTGATGTCGGTGGAGAAGCGCAGCTGCAGCATGCTGCGCGTCGTGCGCCATACCACCGGCGCTCCCGTCACGACCAGCCCGATCGCCGAGAGACTTCCCGCGAGCTCCCGCGTCGGAGCGTACAGCCAGGCGGAGGCTCCGCCCAGCAGGAACAGGATCGCCGCGGCCGGAAGAAAATTTCCGCTGAACGCCCCGGAGGGTCCCCAGATCCGGGGACGGTCCGGCACCGCGAGCACTGCCGATAGCTGCGCGGGCGTCGTCATGCGGCGGAAGCTATCCCGCCTGTGAATCGCGGTATGTCGGGCCGACGGGGGCAATACGGTCGGGGATTCGCCTACGCCCCGCGTTGTTCGCCGCGTGCGGGCGCTCGCCATACGCAGATGCCCTACAGGAAATCCTCCCGCTCCCTACAGAGTTTTTGCTCCGGCGCGGTCACTTTCCGGTC
>CALMKE010000268.1 GCA_937867645.1 uncultured Gemmatimonadota bacterium
AAGCGCCGCTCGGTTCCGCCGCACGTGAACGCCGCGGTGCTGACCGCGCTGGAGAAGATGCCCGCGGACCGGTTCGCAACGGCGGCGCAGTTCTCGGAGGCGATCGCGGGGCGCGGCCCGGCGGTCGCCGATACGCGTGTGGCTCCCGCGGCTGCGGGTTCGGCGAATCGCCCGACGTGGCGCACCGCCTTCGCCGTGGCGGCAGGTATTGCGCTCGCCGCGCTTGTGCTGGCGGCATGGACGCTGGCGCGCGGGCGCGGCGACGCCCACGAGATCACGGCGCGGGAGTACATCGAGCTATTGGACAGCGCCGGAGTGAACCTCAACTTTCCGGCGCTGGCGCTCTCGCCGGACGGATCCACGCTCGTGTTTCGGGACAATATCCTTGACACGCGTCTGTGGATCAAGAACCGCGGCGAGCTCGAGCCGCGGCAGATGCCGGGCACCGAGCGCGCGCAAAACCCCGCGTTCTCGCCCGATGGGGAGTGGGTCGCCTTCATCGCGGACGGGCGGTTGAAGAAGGTCGGCGTGCGCGGCGGCGCGGCGGTGACGCTCGCCGATTCCGCGTTGAGCGGCTTCGGCGGAGTTGCGTGGCTGGATGATGGCTCCATCATCTACGTTGCGCCGTCGCAATTCGAGCTGCGGAAAGTGAGCGCCTCCGGAGGCAGCTACACGGTCGCTTTCAGAGATACCGCGCTCGGCGGTCGCGGTATCGGGAACCCATCCGCGTTGCCGGATTCACGCGGCGTGCTGTATGAGCTGTGTTCATCGGGGTGCGTCACCTCGAGCCTGTATGCGGTGGACTTCAGGTCGGGCAAGCCGAAGGTGGTTCTCGAGGACGCGGTCCAGGGTTGGTATCTCCCCACCGGGCACGTCCTGTACGTGCGGCGAGACGGCGCGGCGCTCGTCGCCCGCTTCGATCGCGACAAGCTCGAGATATCGGGAGGGTCCGTGCCCGTGCTGGAGAGCGTGGCCGGAGGTGCCGGCTTCGCCCAGCTCGCGTGGTCGCGGAGCGGGGCGCTGGTGTACGTGTCGGGAGGCGCCCGCGCGCGCGACAATGCTGTGGTCAGGGTGTCACGCAGCGGACTTGCGACTCCGATAGATACTTCGTGGGCGGGGCAGTTCAACTCCATCGCGGTGTCGCCGGACGGCCGGCGACTCGCCCTCGGCGTCGGGCTGGGGACCAGCGCGCTCAACATCTGGATCAAGCAGCTCGACCGCGGACCATTTACCCGCTTGTCGTTCGGCGGGCGCGACCGGCGGCCCGAGTGGTCTCCGGACGGGAGGATGGTTGCGTTCATCCGGGATACGCTGACGACCGGCATCGCGGTCGTGCGCCCGGCGGATGGAACCGGCTCGGACCGCCCACTGCTGCGTCTGCCTCAGCAATTGCAGGAGATTGCCTGGTCACGTGATGGAGAGTGGGTGGTCGTTCGCACCGACAATGCAGGTCCGGGCGCCGGGGATCTGATCGCCGTGCGGACCCGCGGAGACACGGCGCCGGTTGCACTCGTGGCGAGTCCGTTTACGGAGCTCAATCCGGCAGTGTCGCCCGATGGGCGATGGCTGGCGTACGCCTCGAATGAATCCGGGCGCGCTGAAGTGTACGTGCGGCCGTTTCCCATGACGAGCGCCGGACTGTTTCAGGTCTCGCTCAACGGCGGGGGACAGCCGCGGTGGTCCAGCGACGGCAGCGAGCTGTTTTTCATAGGGCAACGCGGCGAGTTGATCGCCGCGCGCGTGCGCACGAGTCCATCATTTGAGGTCGTGGCGCTGCAGCCGCTGTTCTCCACGGCGCCGTTCATCCTCGATCAGTTCCACCAGGCGTACGATGTTATGCCTGACGGCAGCTTCATCTTCATCAGCGCGAGACAGCTCCCGGGCGCGCGGGCGCCGCGCGTAGTGCGGGTGGACAACTGGTTCGGCGACGTGCGCAGCAGGTCCCCGCGGTGACGACTCCGGTGGACCGCCTTGCCGCCGCGCTCGCCGGTCGGTACGAGATCGAGCGCGAGCTCGGGCAGGGCGGAATGGCGACGGTGTATTTGGCGCGCGATCTTCGCCACCAGCGAAAAGTCGCGCTCAAAGTCCTGCGGCCGGAGCTGTCCGCGATACTCGGCACCGAGCGATTCCTGCACGAGATCCGCACGACCGCGAATCTCCAGCACCCGCACATCCTACCGCTGTACGATTCCGGCGAAGCGGACGGGCTCGTCTTCTACGTGATGCCGTTCGTGCAGGGTGAGTCGCTGCGCGACCGGCTCGCGCGCGAGACGCAGCTGCCGGTGGACGACGCGGTATGCATCGCCCGCGAGGTAGCCGACGCGCTC
>CALMKE010000269.1 GCA_937867645.1 uncultured Gemmatimonadota bacterium
CTGAGCCTGCCGCACCTTGGGAACAAGACGCCCGCGCGACTCTCTCAGTGAAAGAGACGCGGACTTCCGTGCCGCCCTCCGGGTCAGGGGAGGGCTGCACGGGCTGCCTGAATCGACGAAGGTAACAAATGGGTCCTGATTGCGCCACAAGGGTTTTCGGCGACCGGGCGGCTGGCCCGTGGTGAAAGGCCCGCCGCCCTTCCCCAAGGAAACGACCTTGCCTACCTCGCGGCTGGCTCCGTCATAGACACGACGATCGCCCCGTACGGGTGACCGGAGCCAAAACGGTAGTTTGCCGCGGCTGCGTCCAGGAATTCCATCCACGCGACGTCTCCGGCGGCTATCTCTCGCAGAGAGTCGATTCTACCCATGCGCGCCCGTCCCAAATACACCCAGATGTCGGCCTCTTGACTGATGCTCTGCGGCCCGCGCTTGATCAACCATGCAGGTCGCAGCGTCCGCACTGCATCGAGCGCGGTCCCCGAGACCCTGCCGGCGATCTCTTCCCGAGGAAGGAAGTTCCGCGACCCGGTGGAAGGAGTTTCCAAGCCCGAGGGCGAAGAAGCGCATGCTGTGGCGACGCAAACGAAGGCGGCGACCGTGAAGATCCGACGACTCGACATGGCATGCTCCCACTGGTTGGCGGCAACGTCTGCCGGGGTGGATAAGACTTCGGCGTTTTCCGCAACCTATGGCGGGTCCGGGCGTGCGTCCAACGATCCTTCGCGGGATCCCGATAACCGCGCTCTTGACAGTCGCTGGGCCGGTCGCGACGATGGAGAAGAAGCACCGGCGGAGGTAGTGATGAGTGCGCGTATTCTCGGCGCGGTTGCGTTGGCGACGGCCATCGCTGCCCCGCCTCTCTCAGGTCAGGCGACACCCGCCGCGCCCGTGGCGGCCTACGAGCTCAGAGGGAGCGTTCTCGACGGCTCGCGCGGGCCCCTGGGCCAGGTAGAGGTAGTCTTGATACGCGATGCGGTTGTCGTCCACACGGTTCTGTCCGGCGACGATGGCCGGTTCAGGTTCGGACGCGTGACGGCTGGACCGATACTGCTGCACTTCCGCCGCCTTGGGTACGCCGCCCAGACCGTGGAGCTGGTGGTCGGACCTGGCGGCCACCCGAGTGTCCGCGAGATCGTGCTGATCGAGCTACCGTCGCAGCTGGCGGAAATTGAGATCAACGCGGACTCCACCGACAGCCGGTATCGCGGCTTCTACGAGCGCCGGCAGCAGCGTGCGTCGTTCGGGCGTTTCCTGGAGCGCAAGGACATCCTACGGCTGGCCCCTCCCAACCCCAGCGATCTCTTTCGCACCGTGCCCGGCATTAGGATTCTGGCCGCGTCCCCGGGGAACGCGATCCGCATTCGCGGCTGCCAGCCGATGGTCCGCGTGGACGGACAGCGCGTCCCCGGCGCCGAGCTGGACGAGGTCATACGGCCTGGAGACATAGGAGCGATCGAGTTTTATCCGTCATCCGCCGGGGTGCCGGCGCAGTACATGGAGCGAGGCAACCGGTTGTGTGGGATGATTCTGGTGTGGACCCGCTGAGGGGTTCGCGGCTCCTGGTCAAGGAAAGGGAATCCAAGAAGTGAGACGCGAGAAGCCAGAAGAGAGATAGCCAGACGACTGCATCTGGCCTTCTGGCCGTCTCGCTTCTGGCATCTCATATCTTGGATTCCCCAGCCTACGCCCAGGAGCCCGGACACAAAAAAGCCCTCCACTCGGAGGGCTTTTCTGTTGCCGCTTGCAGCTGATCTTACCGCACGCCGCAGCTAGCTCCGGGATACGTCGGGGCCGCGGTTGGATTCGAGTCCCAGTAAAACCGGGTCGTGAACTCGTCCGGTCCCTGCCGCGCAATGGCCGCGTCTACGTTAGCCGTGTTTACGGACTTTTCACGGACCGAGTACTGATACCGTCTGGGCACGGTATTGATAATGGCCGCCGGCCCCGGCTTCACCGTCTCCGGCACGCATGTGCGTCGCCACTCCGACCACGCCTGTATGCCGTCGGTAAACAGTGCTATCCACTTCTGTAGAGCGATCTGCCTGAGGCCCGGCGTGCCCCCTTGATAGGCGATCGCCGAGTTTGCCAGGAAGGCATTTGTTGCAGCCTGATTCGTGACGCCCCACTGCTCCATGGACGCACGAATGCCCTGCTCATAGTAGGATGCCGCGCTGCCGCTGACCCAACCGCGCTGTGCCGCCTCCGCCAGAATGAACGACACCTCCGCATAAGTCTGTACGAAGCTCGGGAAGCTCGCTCCCGGAAGGGATGGGCAATCGATGCAGAAGTCAGGCGTCGAATAAAAAACCTCCCCAGGACGGGAAGCAACCTTCCCAAGGGTGGCGGACTCATCCGAGGTCAACGCATTCTGCAAACCGGCGTACTGCGGCGGGCTGGCCGGACAACCTGGGGCATTCGGTTGCGTGAAACACTGGGTCGGCTGCGCATACACCGACACGCGAGGGTCGTTGAAAGGCACCATTTGATCCATCAGGCTCTTGGACAGACGGTGATCGTCTCGCGACTTGTTGTTCGCTGACCAGGGGTTGTCGTAAACGCCATCTCCCGGCCATTCTATCTTGGCATTATCGGCATTGGACTGCATCAAGCCGCCGGGTGCATTGATTGCCGCGGTCAACTCCGCCCGTGCAGTAGTCGGATCCACGTTCGCCAGGCGCATGGCGTACCGCGCGCGGAGCGAGTTGCCGAACCGCCGCCACTTGAGACCGTCTCCGCCATAGATCGGATCGGCGCCGCCGAGATTCTGCACGCCGCCCGCGGCCATGGCGGTGACCGCTTCGGCCAGATCCTTGAACAGGCCGGCGTAAATGTCCTTCTGCGGGTCGTACGCCGGGTTGGCGATGGGCTCCGCGGCCTGCAACTTGAGCGCCTGTGAATAAGGAACGTCCCCCCACACGTCCGTGACATACCCGAATATCAGGCTGCGCATCACCTGAGCAGGCCCCCAGAGGAGGGGTTCGCCAGCCGCCTTTCCGGCACCGACGACCGCCTGGAAATTGCTCAACTCCGAGGTGTACGCGCCAACGAAGCTGCCGTCGGTAACCGTGCCATCGAGCCGCTGATAGATATCCTCGTCCGTGTACTGGCTTTCAGCCAGATGCTGCGCTGTCAGCACCGGACCCGTCATGTTCATCGGCGTCCTGCCATAAAACCGCTGCATCGCTATGCGCGTGGAAAAGGTGAACACAGGCGGCGGCGGGGCAGAAGTCGGATTGTTTGGATCCTCATTGACCCGCACGAGGTCGTCAGCGTTGCAGGCACTCAATCCGAGCGCTGCCGCAACACCAAGACCGGCGAGTCCAAGCCATCTATATCGCATTGTATTTGGTCTCTCTCGTGAGGGTGTCGTCATGGAACGATGCGGAGATTGATGCCGATACTGCGCGGATTGGGCGACATGTTGACCTCGATGCCCTGAGCGTTGCTGCTGCTGTAGGCGAATTCAGGGTCGATGTTCGGAACCCGCGTCCACATCTTGAGGTTACGGCCGGTGACGGCGATACTGGCTGCGCGCGCACCCAGGATCTTGGCCCAGCTTCCCGGCATGTCGTACGAAAGGCGGAGCTCGCGCAGCTTCACGTAGCTCGCGTCATACACGTAGTTCTCCGTGCGACCGAACAGGCCGTGGAAGTACCGCTCGGCTCTGATGCTGGTTGTGTTGGGTTGACCGGTACGGACGTCGATGCCGTCCACCACGATCCCCGGTTTGTCAAAGTCCTCCTCCCGCCCTCGCAGCGAGCTCTCCAGAACTCCGGCATACTCGCCGAACATCTGCGTCACGCTGTACAGCTTCCCGCCGCGCTTGATGTCGAGCAGCGAGCTCAAAGAGAAACTGCCATAGCTCAACTGGTTCGCCCATCCGCCGGTCCAGTTCGGCTGAATACTGCCGAGCGAAGAGAGAGAGGACTCTCTCATCGGAACGCCGCCCGAGGTTATAAGCTTACCGGAGACTGAATCGCGCCGGAATTTGTAGCCGCGAATCACGCCGTATGGCTCTCCTACGCGCGCCTCGACTCTGACCTCGCCGAAGCCACCGCTCTGCAGGAGTATCGCGTCCACGTCCTCTGCGAGCTCCTCAACCCTGCTTCGGTTGTGAGCGTAAGTGAAGGTCGTGTTCCAGCTCAGTCCGGTGGGACTCCGCAACAGGTTAACGCCAAGCAGCGCCTCAAAACCCTTGTTGGTGATTTCACCGGCATTGATCCACTTCCTGTTGAAACCGCTCGCCGGGGAAACCTCGACGTCGAAAATCTGGTTGCGCGTGGATTTCGAGTAGTAGCTGGCGTCCAGCGTCACGCGATTATCGAAGAGTCCCATCTCGGCCCCGATCTCGTCCGACCGCGTGATTTCAGGCTTCAGATTCGCATTGGCGAGCGTCGGATCCAGACTGAACTGCGGCTGCGAGCCGAACTTATTCGAAGAGCCCAGAAAGACAGGCGAGAGCGAATACACGGGCGCATCGCTGCCTACGCGCGCTGCCGCGGCGCGCAGCTTAAGGGAGCTGAGAAACCGCGACTGAAGGCTGGGAATAGCGTCGGTAAGGACGACAGAAGTGTTTACCGACGGATAGAAATACGAATTCTCGCCCTTCGGCAGCGTGGACGACCAGTCGTTGCGCGCCGTTCCTTCCACCGACCACCAGCGATTCACGGTGAAGGCGGCGGAGCCGTAGATGCCCCGCACCTGCCGGCGCTGAATGGTCTGGCCGATAGATGGTGCGATGGCAGCGTTGGATGGGTTGTAAACCCCAGGTACGACAATACCCGGAGTCTGCTGGAAATTGCTGCTGAAGTACTCCCGGCGCAGGTTGCCACCAGCGACGGCGTTCACTTCCAGCCACGTGGTGAGCAATCGCGCGGCGGTAAGCGTCAGGTCGGTGTTGTTGTCGTTTCTGTAGTCATTGAGGAAGCGGAATCCGCCGGCGTAGGTCCAATCCACGAAGCTCTGGGCGCGCTCACCGTAGAGCTGCTGGACTCCAAACCGGTAGAGATCGGAACCGGTGCGCAGTTGCGCATCCAGCCCGTCGGCAAGCCGGTATTTCAGGGCGACCGAACCGATCAACCGGTCGCGATCGTCCACCGTCGGGCTCTTCTCCATCTGCCAGAACGGATTGTTATGATAGCTGTAATTCCAGTTGAACTCCGCGTTGGCAGGACCGCCGTTGGCGGCGCCGCCTTTCGAGTAGTCCCTGAGCGCGTTCATATCCACCTGCCGGCCGAACCAGTTGAACATCGACTGGAGCGGATTCACACCTGAATAGCCCACGCCCGGGCGGTTACGACCGGAATTGCGGATGTACTGAACGGAACCATCTATGGAGGCCCGCCCGCTCGCCAAGAAAGTGCCGCTGAGCGTGGCGGTGCGGCGCTGGAAGAGATTCCCCGGGAAAATACCGCGGATGTTATCCGCGCCTAACGAGAGCCGTCCGTAGGCGCGGTCGGTGCCTCCGCTCACGCCGACGGTCGTCGAAGCGGTAACTCCGGTCCGGAAGTAGGATTTGACGTTGTCCGGGTGGGCAACCCAGGGAGTCGGTTGGCAGTTGTCCGTGCCGGCGCCGGGGCTGTCGAACTGGCAGATGAGGCGCCCGTCCAGTCTCGGACCCCAACTTTCGTCAACGCCATCATTGTTGCCGCCGTAATTCCCGTCGTACCACTCGAACTGCCCTCCGGAACCCTGGCCATACAGGTTCTGGAACTTCGGGAACACCGAGAAGTCCTCAAACGTGAGATTGGTGTTGATCTCCGTGAGAACCCGGCCGCCAGTGTTGCGGCCTCTTCGCGTCTGGATCAGCACGACACCGTTCGCGGCCCGGGAGCCGTAGATAGCGGCCGCATTCGGCCCCTTGAGCACGGTCATCGACTCGATGTCATCGGAATTGAGGTCGCTGATCGCGTTGCCGTAGTCGTAACTGGTACCGGCGCTGACGAACGGAGCACCTCCGCGGTTGGCATTGGAAACCGCTACGCCGTCAACGATGAACAGCGGCTGGTTATTACCGGTGATCGAGTTCTGGCCGCGGATGATGATGTTGGTGGAGCCACCCTGCGTACCGCCTGCGGTGATCTGCACACCGGACACCTTTCCCTGGATCTGCTGCATGACGTTCTGCGCGCGCGTCTCGTTGAGCTGGGTGGCAGTGACCTGCTGCTGCGCGGTGCCCAGCCTGCTTTTCTCTACTCGCGCCCCGAGTGCCGTCACAACGACCTCTGAGAGCTGGGTCGCGGTGGACGTCAGCGTGAAGTCCTGGCGGATCGTACCGGCTGCAAGCGTGATGGTCGCCGACCCCTGCCGGTATCCAATGCGACGGGCGATCAGCCTGGCCGACTGCCCATTCACCGACGTTGCCGGCACGCTGATGGAGTATGTGCCGTCGTCCCGGGTCTGCGCCGCGATGGTCGTTCCTTCCAGCACGACCGACACGCTGTGAAGCGGTGCACCGGCCTCGCTGCGAACGACGCCGGTGATCGTGGCCCCCTGCTGCGCGGCCGCCAGGCCGGGCAAGACAAGGAAGACCGCTAGTACAAAGTACGAGCGTATGCCTTTCATACCGCCCTCCTTTTACCGCGACCGGTTCTCTCGGCGCGGCGAACGAAGTCACTCCGGGTCAGTTCCCGGAATGCGGGGACTCGACGGCTGACCGCAGGCCAGAAATTCAAGCGCTCGCGGTCACCCGATTCCCAGTTCCGTCAGCCCCTTCCTACCTATATTGGCCCCGTCCCGCGTTATTGCACAAGAGGAAACGCCTGGAAGGCCCACGGCCCGCCCGCTCCGCCGAGGGATAGCGCCACCCTCGCGAGGGCCGGCCTGGTCGTCTTCCCGGCCGGGTCGTCAGGGCCGGGAGAAGTCGACTTGCGGGGGCGTTGCCACTTCCGCCGGCGCGTTGAAGTACTCGCGCGGCTTCGCGCCCGTGACCATGGCGGTGAGCTTCTGCGGCAAGGTCCGGATGTACGCGTTGTACTGGTTCACCGCGGCGTTGTAGTCGGTCCGCGCAACCGCGATGCGGTTCTCCGTTCCCGCCAGCTCATCCTGAAGGCGCAGGAAATTCTGGTCGGACTTGAGCTGCGGGTAGTTCTCCACGGTCACCAGCAGGCGGCCGAGCGCGCCGGTGAGCTGCGAGTTCGCGGCGGCCGCATCGCCCACGTCGCCCGACTGGATGGCGTTGAGCAGTCCCGAGCGCGCCCGGGCGACCTCGATAAAGATCGTCTCCTCCTGCTTCGCGTACCCCTTCACGGTCGCCACGAGGTTGGGGACCAGGTCAGCGCGCCGCTGCAGCTGCACGTCTATCTGCTGCTTGGCCTGCGCGGCCTGCTCGTCGAAGCGCTGGATGGTGTTGTATCCACAGCCGGACAGGGCGAGAGGGATCAGGGCAAGGAGTACGAGCTTGGGTGAGCGGCTCATGTCAGTTCCGAGTTGAGAGTGTCGAGTCGAACTACGCTGCGTGCTGCGTGCTGCGCGCTGCGCCCTAGAAAATACGTGGCGGTTGACTATTTGTGTCGGGTCGCTGACAGCTAATCACTGTTTGTCCTCCGCGCGGAACGCCGGTGACGTTCTCGCAGTGCGAGGCTGCGAGCGCGCAGCGCGCAGGACGCAGCACGCAGCGCTTTTCCCATCAGACTCGCGCAAACCGGTCGAGGTGACGCACGAGATGCTCGACGGCCGTCAAGTATTCGCCGAGAGCCTTCGGCGCTTCACCTGTCCGGATCTTCACCTGTCCCCGCACGTGGCGGACCGCCCGCACGAGCGCCTCGGCGTCGAACCCCGACCGCTCGGCCACCATGCGACTGAGCGCTTCGTAGTCCGTGGGCGGGATGTCGCCGTGCAGGCGCACCACCGCGCGCAGCAGGATCATCAGCTTGCTGAGGCTGCGCTCCAGGATCTCGAGCTGCGCCCGCGTGTCGGCGCCCGCGCCGAACACCGACTGTCGAAGATGCAGCAGCTTCCCCATCGCTTCCTGCTCGGTCTGGAGACGCAGGTGCTCGGGCGATACGCTGATGCCGGCAAAGACGTCGTCGCCGAACAGCACGCGGTGGCGTTCGAGGATGTCCGAGTACTCCATCGGAAAGATGTCGGCCGATGACCGCCACTCGCGCTCGGTGAAGATCATGGGCGGAGGATTTCCGCCGGATATCCACGCCCTGGTCACGGCGGCCGCGGCGCGCAGGGTCTCCAGCGGCAGTTCGTCCACTACCACGAGCACGTTCGAGTCGGACCGCTTCGGGATGCGCTCGCCCGCGACGGTGGAGCCATACAGGACTACCGCGCGGAGCGCTGGCCCGTACGCGGCGCGTAGCTGGGAGACGAGCTGGTCGAGAGTCATAGTCAGGTATCAGGTATCAGGTATCAGGTATCAGGGTGGGCAGATCATCGGGTCGGGGTCGTCTAGGCGCGGTTCACTGATACCTGATACCTGATACCCGATACCTGGTACCTGATGCCTGCCGTTCTCACCAACTCGATCCTCCACCACCGCCGCCGAAGCCGCCGCCTCCGCCGAATCCGCCAAACCCCCCTCCGCCGCCGAAGCCGCCGCCAAAACCTCCGCCGCCCCATCCGCCCCGACCTGTCGGGAAGATGATCGGCACCGGGAGCCAGCCGCCGCCGCGCCGTCCCCGTCGCCCGCGCCTGCTCATCCGGCTGATGAGCATGATCAGCACGATCATGAAGATGATGTTGCCGATCGGGAACGGCTCATCCCGCGGCGCGCGGCGCGCGACCACGGCCGGCGATGGGAGCGACGTGTCCACGGCGAATCCAAATTCGGCCGCAAACCGCTGCGCCACGGCGTACGTGACCATCTCTATCGCGCCACCGTAATCCCTCGCGGCGAACAACGGAGTGGCGGACCGGCAGATCTCGCCCGCGGTCGCGTCGGTGATGAAGCCCTCCGATCCGGTGCCGGTCTCGATCCGGCAACGGCCGCGCCCGTCGGCGCTCGTCTCCTTGGGGATGATCAGGATCACCACACCCGCATTACGAGTCGGGTCCCCGGGATCGCCGATCTTTCCAACACGCCATTCCCGGCCGATCCGCAGCGCGATCTCGGACACGTCGCGGTCGCCGATGTTCGGCAGCGTCACGACCGCTATCTCGCCCCGCGACTTGGTCCGCACGTCCTCGGCGATCCGAGCGATGCGCGCTTCCTGAGTCGCCGGAATCACGTTGGCGAAATCGTTCACCAGCCCGGTGGGGGGCGGTATCTGGACGCCTTGCAGGAAAAGAAGGAGAAGCGGGAAGGTCAATTGGTCCGCGGGGTAAGGATCGAGAAGAAAGATAGACGGGGGAGCGAAGTTCACACGGCGGAGATCAGGCCGGCGCCACTCGAGGTTGCCGCCTCGCTTGCCCTGGCTAGCGTAGTGCGTTTCCCGTTATCGCGTTCGGCGTAAGGCCGTAATCAGAATTTGTGAAACGGGAAAACCAAACGACGGAAAAACGGTGGACACACTACGCTAGCCATGACAAGACCACGCCGACCCCGCGAGCCTACTTGTGGTGCGGACAACGGGTCTACTTGCCCCCCGCCCTGTCCCCGATGACGTTTACATGATGCGCCCCACTCGCGATTCGCTTCTGCTGCTCGGCACGGCTATCACTTTCGCCTGCTCCCGTCCGCCCGATCCGCAGCGTACCGCCGCCGCCGCGCCGGCGGCCGCCGGTCCCGTGACGCGCGACGACACGCTCAGGCTGCTGGCCGACCGCAGCCGGATCGAAGGCGATTCGGCCGCCCCGCTCTGGATCATCGACGCCGCCGATTTCCAGTGCCCGTACTGCGCCGAATGGCAGCGCAACACGCACGAAGCGCTGCGCGC
>CALMKE010000270.1 GCA_937867645.1 uncultured Gemmatimonadota bacterium
GACAAGATCCTCGTCGCGAACCGCGGCGAGATAGCGCTCAGGATCGTGCGCGCGTGCCGGGAGCTCGGCGTCGCGTCCGTCGCGGTGTACAGCGACGCGGACGCGGGCGCGCCGCACGTCCGCGCCGCGGACCAGGCGATCAACATCGGGCCCGCGCCCTCGGTCCAGAGCTACCTCCTCGGCGACCGGATCATCGCCGCGGCGATCGAGACGGGCGCGCAGGCGATTCACCCGGGATACGGGTTTCTCGCCGAGCGCGAGTGGTTTGCGCGCGCGGTGGAAGAGGCGGGATTGACCTTCATCGGGCCGCCGCCGGCCGCAATCGCCGCCATGGGCAGCAAGACCGCCGCGCGCGCGCTTGCGGTCGCCCATTCCGTGCCGGTCGTCCCCGGAAGCGGCGGTGCGCTCGCCAGCGCGGCGGAGGCGAAGCGGGCCGCCGAGGAGTTCGGCTATCCGGTGCTGCTCAAGGCGTCCGCGGGCGGCGGCGGGAAGGGGATGCGCGTCGTCCGCGCGAGCGGCGAGCTCGAAGCGGCGTTCGGCGCCGCGGCCCGCGAGGCGAAAGCGGCTTTCGGCGACGACGCCGTCTATCTCGAGAAGTTCATCGTCGAGCCGCGGCACGTCGAGATACAGATCCTCGCCGACGCGCACGGCACCGTCCTGTCGCTGGGCGAGCGGGAGTGCTCGCTGCAGCGGCGGCACCAGAAGATGGTCGAAGAGGCGCCGAGCGTCGCCGTGTCGCCGGAGCTGCGGCGGAGGATGGGCAAGACCGCCGTGCGCGTGGCGCGCGCCGCCGGCTACGCTAACGCCGGCACCTGCGAGTTCCTGCTCGACGCCGACGGGAAGTTCTACTTCCTCGAGATGAACACGCGCCTGCAGGTCGAGCATCCGGTGACGGAGCTGGTCACGGACATCGACGTCGTGCAGTGGCAGATCCGGATCGCCGCCGGGGAGAAGCTGCCGTTCGCGCAGGAGGAGATCGAGCCGCGCGGCTGGTCCATCGAATGCCGGATCACCAGCGAGGATCCCGCCAACGGATTTCTCCCGTCCACCGGCGTGGTCGAGTATCTGCGAGTGCCGAGCGGACCCGGCGTGCGATGGGACGGCGGCATCGAAGCCGGTAGCGAGGTTGGGCTGCACTATGACCCGATGCTGGCGAAGCTGATCGTGTGGGGCGAGGATCGCCCGCAGGCGATCGCGCGCATGCACCGCGCGCTGCTCGAGCTGACCGTGGACGGCGTCGAGACCTCGCTTGATTTCCATTTGCGCCTGATGGAGGACGAGGAGTTCCGCGCCGGCGCGTTCGACATCCAGTGGCTGGAGCGGCGGTTGGAGTCGCTCGTCGCCGTGTCTCCGCCCGCGGCTGGCGCGCGCGCCGCTGCGCTCGCGGCCGCGCTGCTCGCGGAAGAGGATCGGTTGAGTCGCATGCCTGCCATGTCACCCGTCGGCGGCGGAGATCAATGGAAGCGAGCCGGCCGCCTCGATGCGCTGCGCGAATGAGCCCCGTCGTCACTCTTTCGGTTGAGTCGATCGCGGCCGGCGGCGACGGCGTGGGGCGGAGCAACGGGCTCGTCGTGTTCGTGCCGCGCACCGCCGCCGGCGACATCGTGACGGCGAGCATCGCGGGGAAGGGACAGTTCGCGCGCGGCTCGCTCCGCACGGTTACGCGGCCGTCACCGGATCGGATCGATCCGCCGTGCCCGCACTACACCCGCGACAGGTGCGGCGGCTGCCAGCTCCAGCACGTGACGTATCGCGGCCAGCTCGCCGCGAAGCAGCGGATCATCCGGGACGCGATCGAGCGCATCGGCAAGCGCCGGATCGGAGAGCCGGAGGTGCGTGCCAGCTCCGCGGAGTGGCGCTACCGCACCAAGCTCACGCTCGCCATCCGGCGCCGCGGCGGGAACTGGATCGCCGGTCTGCGCGCCTACGACGACCCCGCGCGCGTGTTCTCGCTCGCCGACTGCCCGATCACCGAGCGCGGCGTCGTGCGCGTGTGGCGTGACGTGCTGCGCGCGGCCGGGCATTTCCCCGAGGCCGCCGAGCTCCGCGGCAGCGTCCGGCTGAGCGACGGCGCGTACACGTTCACGCTCGAGGGCGGCGCGCGGTGGACGAAGCACGAGGAGTTCTTCGCCGCCGTGCCGTCGCTGTCGGATCTGTGGTGGGAGCAGGACGGACGCGGGCCCGCGCTGCTGCACAGCCGCGAGGCGCCGGGTTCGCGGAAGAAGCCGGGGATCTCGTTCGCGCAGGTGAATCCCGCGGTCGCGGCCGAGCTCCACGCGCACGTGGTCGCGCGGGCGCTGTCGTATTCGCCGCGGCGCGTCGTGGATGCGTACTCCGGGGCCGGGGCCACGGCGATTCCGCTCGCGCGGTCGGGCGCGGTCGTGACCGCGATCGAGCTGGATCAGCTCGCCTCCGACTGGTGCGCGCGGCACCTGCCGGAAGGATCGCGTGCGGTTCGCGCCCGCGTGGAGGACGCGCTGCCCGACGCGCTGCCGGCCGACGTCGTGCTGCTCAATCCGCCGCGCGCCGGAATCGACGACGCCGTATCATCGCAGCTAGAGGGCGCGGAGCCGCGGCCACGCACGCTCATCTACGTCAGCTGCAACCCGGCGACGCTGGCGCGGGACATCTCGCGCCTTCCGTCATACCGAATAGCGGGCGTAGTCGGGTTCGACATGTTCCCCCAGACCGCGCACGTCGAGACCGTGTGCGAGCTCGTGGCATGAGATACATCGTCCTGGTCAATGGAGTGGAGCACGAAGTCACGCTCTCCGCGGAGGGCGTCTGCTACGCGGGAGACGAAGCGCGCGCGCACCTCGAAGGAGCGCGGCCGGGCACGCCGGTCAGGCTGTTGACGCTGGACGGCAAGGTGCACGGCGTGCTCGCGCGCCGCCGGCCGGGAAAAGGACGGTACACGCTCTGGCTCGACGGTTACCGCTATGAAGTCGAGGCGCTGGATGAGCGAACTCGCGCGATCCGCGCTCTGACCGTAGATAAGGAACGGGCTACGGGACCGGCGCCGCTTCTCGCGCCCATGCCGGGATTGGTCGTCCGCGTATCGGTAAAGCCCGGCGACAGCGTTGCCGTCGGCCAGCCGCTGGTATCCATCGAGGCGATGAAAATGGAAAACGAGCTGCGGTCGAAGTCCGCGGGAACGGTGAAGGCGATCCTTGTCGCGGCGGGCACGGCGGTGGAGAAGGGCGCCGTGCTGGTGGAGCTGGAATGACCTGAGGGTGCATGGGAGGCGGCCATCCGTGGCCGCCTCCCATGCGGGATTACTCGACCATAATGTCGCGCACCATGCCGTGCAGAATGTGCGGCCTGCCGTCCTTCTGGTCCGGGACGAAGCAGACGAGCGTGTAAGTCCCCCTGCGCAGATTCGCCGTGAAATAGGCGCGCTCGCGCGAGCTCAGCCCGGACACGCCGCCCATGAACCTGCCGGGAGGCGGGCCGGCTGGGGCCTCTACCCACCTCAGGAATTGGGCTGCGGTGACGCCCGGGTTCAGTCGAACCATGATGACCTCGTGGGGCTGGTTCGCGTCGGTCCATACTTCAAACGTCCGGCGGCCCGCCCGGACCGGCAGTTTCATATCGAAACCGTAGTCGACGAGCCGGATGGATACATCGGCGCGGGGCGCGCTGCCCGTGACGCGCTTTCTCGCGGTAACGGTCAGCGGGCGGATCATTCCGTGCATGACGTGCGGCTTCCCGTCGGGCGCGGGCACGAAGCAGAGCATCACGTATTCACCAGCGGGCATGTACGTCGTCGCGTTGGCCTCGCCGCCTGGATCCGCGGCGCCGGGTCCTCCCACCAGCGTCACCCAGGGCGGCGGCGGTCCTTCGGCCTGCATCGCCCGCTGAAAATCTTCGAGCGTCTTGCCTGGCGCGAGCTTGAGCAGCTGCGTGTGATGGGCCTCGCGCCCGCGGTTCAGCATCCGGAGCTTCACGAATCCGGCCGGGACTGTGCGCGGAGCGTCGAAGCTGTATTCGCGCGCGACTACGGTGATCTCGGCGGGGTTCGCCAGGGAGCCGGTCGGGGCGTTGTGGACTCTGGTAAAGGCGGCGGCTGTCAGGATCAGCGCGGCGGCGGACGCGACTGGTATGGCTCGGTTCATGGGTCTGGAGACTCCTCTCGCTGAGGGACGGGTAACGGTCGCGCGCGAAAAAATACGAGTCCAGGGCCCATTGCGGGAGGCGGCGTCGGGCAGACTGAGGGCAGGGACCCATGCGGCCTCAGGACCAAGAGCAACTGAGGATCTACGATTAAGTGAGGCCTGAGGATGGCCGGAACGGCTGGGGAGATTTCTCCTCGGTCCTCACTTAATCGCCGATCCTCGGTTGCAGCTGGTCCTGAGTCCGCAATCGCAGGGGGTT
>CALMKE010000271.1 GCA_937867645.1 uncultured Gemmatimonadota bacterium
GGGCACGCGCCGTGGTGGAAGACGGGGTTCCGGAAGGGACACCTGACCAGCGCGGACGCGCTCGAGCTGTTCGGGCAGATGGATGCGCGGTACCTGATCCCATACCACTGGGGCACGTTCGATCACGTCACCTCGAAGGCGCACGACGCGATCGACCGCCTGCGCCTGCTGCTGCCGGAGCATCCGCGGGAAGGTGACGTGCGCATCGTGGAGCCGGGACAGACTTTTGAGCTGGACTGAATACGGCTGTTGGCTGTTGGCTATTGGCTGTTAGCCAATGACTGAGTCTCCGCGGCGCTCTCTCACACAAGGCGATACGATCGTCGCGCTGGCAACTCCTCCCGGCCGCGGCGCGATCGCCGTAATCCGGCTCAGCGGTCAGGACGCGCCGCGGATAGCGGCCCGGCACCTTTCGCCCTGGCCGATCGAGCCGCGGGTGGCGACGCTGTGTGAGATCAGTGACGGATACGGCGGGCGGATGGAGCAGGCGCTCGTCACATGGTTTCCGGCGCCGAACTCGTATACCGGCGAGACCGTGATCGAGATCTCCACGCACGGCGGGGATCTCACGCCGGCGCTCGTGATCGAGCAGCTCGTCGCCTCGGGCGCGCGGCCCGCCGAGCCTGGCGAGTTCACGCGGCGCGCCGTTCTGAACGGCAAGATGGACCTGCTCCAGGCCGAAGCCGTCGCGGATCTGATCGATGCGCCATCGCGAGCGATGCGCGACGCCGCCGTGCGGCAGCTGGACGGAGGGCTGTCCCGGCGCGTCCTGGACCTCCGCGCAGCGATGCTGGAGATCGAGGCGCTGCTGGCGTACGACATAGACTTCCCGGAAGAAGACGATGGCCCAGTGCCGCGCGAGCGCGTACTGCGCGCGATCGACTCGGCGCTCGCTTCGCTCGACCAGCTGCTGGCGACCGTCCCCCGGGGCGAGCTGATCCGGTCGGGGGCCGTGGTCGTCATAGCCGGCGAGCCGAACGTGGGGAAGTCGTCGCTGTTCAACGCGCTGATCGGCCGGTCCCGCGCGATCGTGACCGAAATTCCCGGTACGACGCGCGACGCGATCGAGGCCGTCATCGACGGAGACCGCTGGCCGCTCCGGCTCGTGGATACGGCCGGTATCCGCGACGCTACGGACGTTGTCGAGCGGCTCGGCGTCGAGTTGAGCCAGCGTCACATTCAGGGCGCGCACGTCGTGCTCGCGTGCGGCGATTCGAGCGAATCCATCGCTCATGTGCGGGAGAGCGTATCGCGCCTGGGCGCCAGCGCGGCGGTGATCTCTGCGCGAACCAAGAGCGATCTATCCGTCGGTGCCGCCGATGCAGGCGCCGCGGGCGCCGTCTTGGTCAGCGCGACGACTGGTGCCGGGCTCCGTGAGCTGCTCGCGCGGATCGACGGCGAGCTTTCGAAGCTTTACGGCGCCGGAGACGGGGATACGCCGGTGGTGACGCGGTCCCGGCATCGTGCAATTCTCGCGGCGGCGCGAGCGGAGCTGACCGGTTTCCGGGAGGGTTGGCTCGCCGGCGTGCTACCCGCCACAGTGGCCGCGGTACACCTGCGGTCCGCTGTGCACTCGCTCGAGGAGCTGATCGGGTCCGTGGACGTCGAGGACGTGCTCGACCGCGTTTTCAGCTCGTTTTGCGTGGGGAAGTAACGCGCGCGGCGAGAGTCCTGGCGGATTGCCACGGAATCCGGGCTCTCGGCGAGCGGCTGTCAGTACCCGGCTGTCGGATAACTGCGATCTGGACAGTCCGAGCTTAACGCCGGCGAACCACGTGAACCGTCCAGCGTGTAGTTATCTGAATACGGACAGCCGATAGCCGCCAGCCGAGAGCTCGGATTCCGGTGCAAGCTTCTCGGCGCCAACGAGCTTGCAAAAAAGCCTAAGCGGTTGCGGCGGATTCCTTACTAATCGCCAGTATCTCCTGCGCGCTGGCCCGTACGGCCCAGTCCAGCCCGTGCATCGCGATGGCGTTCTCGACCATCTTCGCGCCGATGTAGTAGCCGCACCGCTCGGGCAGCACGCTTCGCTGCGTGGTGCGGGCCTCGTCGCTCATTCCGCCTGACAGGAACCGCAGGCGCAGGCCGAGGGCGGACCGATCCAGCTCGGCGGTGAGCGCAGGGGTAATGACGGGCTCGAGCTCCCGAATGCGCGCGTACTCCCGACGGCCGTAGCCGTAGTACTCCCAAATCGCATGTCCGGGGCTGACCGCCCGCGCGGCCTGGACCGCCAGTCCTTCGTTTATCACGAGCTCGCGGAGCGGGACGGTACGTCCCGTGTCCCAGTAGGAATAGTTTCCGTCGGCGTCCGCGATCGCCTGCTTGAGCTCGCTTCGGCTTTCGGGGGACGTATAGCGGACGGCGTGAGCGAGCTCGTGGGCCAGCCAGAGGGGGATCAACTCCGGATCCAGGCCCAGTCCCTGGGTATCCGGGTTGGCGATGCTGGTGAAGTGCTCGAGGCAGATGAAGGCGATTCCCTTACCGTTGACCACGAGCTCGCCGGCGTTCGCGGCGCCGACTCCGACCATCAGCACGATGTCGATGTCGCTGTCGATCTTCAGGATCGCCCTGCACTTCTCTTCCGCTTCGCGCGCCAGGGCCACGACGTCCCGCCTCTCCAGCATCGTGCGAAGGTCCACGCGGTTCGCGTTGACGGTAGCGCGAACTACTTCCTGGAAGTGCGGACCTCTGGGGTCGAGGACGTAGTTGTGCCAGTAGGCCTCGAGGAGGGGACGATGGTTTTCGAAATAGCGGAGATAGGCGGCGACGCGATCAGAGCTGTTGTGAACTGCGAAGAAATCGGGCAACAGATTGATCAGCATCCTGTCCCAGGCGCGAGGTGGCGAGCGTCAACACAGGCACTGTAAAAAGACGCGGGAAGATACGCCGCGCAAATTTTTCGAACAAGGGGAAAAAATATTTTCGGCAAAAAATTTTTGCATGGCACAAAAATTCCCTCTTGGTTTTGCGAGTGAGGGAGGTGGGCCCTTGACAACGCTTCGACGGATCGAGCTGCGCTGCCCGATCTGTGACAACTGCTTCGAGTCGGACGCGGTAGTCGCAACCAACGCGTTCGGCGGGAAACGGACTGATTTTCACGAGCGCGCGAGCGGCAGACAGCCGCTGGCCTATCTCGTCCACATGTGCAGAACGTGTGGGTACTCCGGGTTAGAGCGGGATTTCGCGGACGAAGCCGAGGTAACCATCGGTCTCAAGGAGCACGTGTGGAAAGAACTGGCTCCGATCGCGTCGTCTGCCGCAATGACCGGCTCCGAGAAGTACGAAGCGGCCGCGAAGGTGGCGATGTGGCAGGGAGCCGACCAGCGGCACGTCGCGGACCTCTGGTTGCGCGCCGCGTGGTGTTGCGTGGACGAATGCGACGTCGAAGCCGAGCGTTACTTCCGCCGGCTCGCCGCGAAGTGGTTCGAATCGGCGCTGGCGTGCTTTGATGGAGTGCCGCAAGCCGAGCGTGCGGTGCTGACCTATCTGGTCGGCGAGTTGTGGCGTCGCATCGGTGACGTGAAGCTGGCGGGCGACTGGTTCGACCGGGTCATCGGCGAGATCGTGGACGCGAGCACGCAGCAGTGGGTGATCCTGGTGGCGGACCAGCAGAGAAACGACCCGCGGGAGTGGTTTAGCTAAAGCTATTGGCTGTTGGCTATTGGCTGTTGGCTAAAGCCGAGTGGTTCCGGTTTCGTCTTTCCGCCTCAAGCCAACAGCCAATAGCCAATAGCCAACAGCTATCTCGTCCCGAACAGCCTGTCCCCTGCGTCGCCCAGCCCAGGCAGGATGTAACCGACCGAGTTCAGCTCCCGATCCAGCGCCGCGACGTAAATCGTCACGTCGGGGTGGGCCTTGGCGAGTCGGCCGACGCCCTGCGGAGCGGCGACGAGGCAGAGAAAGCGAATTCGATTCGCGCCGGCTCGCTTGAGCGCGGAGACCGCGGCCACGGCGCTTCCTCCGGTTGCCAGCATCGGATCCAGCACGAAGAACTCGCGCTCCGGCGCGTCGCCCGGGACCTTGAAGTAGTAGTCCACCGGCTCGAGCGTGTCGTGATCGCGATACAGCCCGATGTGACCTACGCGCGCCGCCGGGATCAGGCGGAGGATCCCCTCTACCATCCCCAGCCCCGCCCGAAGGATGGGCACGAGCGTGAGCTTCTTGCCGGTGATGTGCGCGCCGATCGTCTTTTCGAGCGGCGTCTCGACTTCCATGGGCTCCAGCCCGAGCTCGATGGTGGCCTCGTACGCCATCAGCATCGCGATCTCGTCCACCAGCTCCTTGAAGGTCTTGGTTGGGGTTTCCCTGTTCCGCAGGATCGTCAGCTTGTGCTGAATCAGCGGATGCCGGATTATTGACAGCGATGGAAACTCGGAGACTCGCTCGATGGTCATGTGCGCCGGGTTCTGGTTCCGCCAAAAACTTCCGCTCTAACGTAGCAGGCCAATGAGAGAATATCAGGCGGTCGTCGTCAAGCTCACCCGGCGGACGCAGGAAGATGAGGACTCTCTGACCGATCTCTTCAACGAGAGGAGTCGAAGTGGCTGGGAGCCCGCTCTCATGGCACAGGATGAGCACAGGCTGACGGTGATCTTTCAGCGGCAAGCGACAGTGGAAGGAGTACCGTAACTGCAGCTATTGGCGATTGGCTCTTGGCTCTTAGCTAACGGCTCCCGGACTCCCCCTGTTCCGCAGTTAGCCAACAGCCAATAGCCAACAGCCAATAGCTCATGCAAATCACCTTCATAGGCGCGGCTCGCGAGGTAACCGGGTCGTGCCACGTGCTGCAGGTCGGCGGCAAGACCGTCCTGCTCGACTGCGGGATGTTTCAGGGCGCGCGGCAGGAATCGAACGCGAAGAATCGCGCGCTCCCGGTGCCGATCGAGCAGATCGACGCGGTAGTCCTGTCGCATGCGCACATAGACCACGCCGGCCGACTCCCGCTGCTCATCCGCGAGGGCTACGCGAAGCAGATCTTTGCCACCCCCGCCACGCGCGACCTGTGCTCGATCATGCTGGGCGATTCGGCGCACATCCAGGAGAAAGACGCGGAATTTCTCGCCAAGCGCCAGAAGGAGTTCGTCGAGCCGTTGTACACCACGCGAGACGCGGTCCGGACCATCGAGCTGATGGTCGGCCAGCCATACGGCACCACCTTCGACGTCGTGCCCGGGGTTCGCGCGACGTTCATCGACGCCGGCCATATCCTCGGCTCGGCGTCGGTGATCCTGGACTGCGTCGAGGACGGGGTGAGCAAGCGGCTGGTGTTCTCCGGTGACGTCGGGCGCCGGGGACTGGCGATCATCCGGGACCCACAGATTCCCACGGGCGCCGACGTGGTGATCATGGAATCCACCTACGGCAACCGGGATCACGAGTCGGTGGCCGACGCCCGCTCGCGGCTCGCCGACGTGGTGCGTGTTACGGCCGCGCGCGGCGGCAGAGTGCTGATACCTGCTTTCGCCGTGGGGCGGACGCAGGAGCTCATATACAGCCTGCACGAGCTCTATCGCGAAGGCGCGATCCCGGCAATTCCGATCTACGTGGACTCCCCGCTCGCGATAGACACGACCAGCGTGTTCGAGATGCATCCGGACACATTCGACCGGAACGAGGATTTCGTTCGCAAGGTTCCGGAGCTGTTCCAGTTCGACCTCGTACGCTACACACGTAGCGTAGAGGACTCGAAAGCGCTGTCGGCGATGCTCGGTCCCATGGTGATCATCGCCGCTTCCGGCATGGTCGAGGCGGGGCGCATCCTGCACCACCTCGCCCAGGGGGCGGCCGACCCGCGGAACACGATCCTCATCGTCGGCTTCCAGGCGGAGCACACGCTCGGCCGGCGGATCGTGGAGCGGCGCCCGGTGATCAAGGTGTTCGGTGAGGAAATTCCCCTCAAGGCGAGCGTGGAGGTCATCAACGGTTACAGCGCGCATGCCGATCGCGGTGAGCTGGCGGCGTGGCTTCAGGCGGTGCGCGAGAGCTCGCCCAAGCTGGGGAGCGTGTACCTCGTGCACGGCGAGTCGCCAGCGCAGGCGGAGCTCATGACATCGTTGGGAGCCAAGGGATTCAGCGTGAGCAGTCCCGCGCCCGGAACCACAACCCCGTTCTGAACGGCGAATAGCTTTCGCTGGTGGCTTCGAAGCTTCTCATCTTCGTCAGGCTGGCCTTTGCCATCGTTCTGACGTTTGCGGGCCTGTGGATCCTGTCCGCGCTGGCGGTATTCATTTTTGCGGCCCGCGACAATGCGCGGCGCGCGGACGCGATCGTCGTGCTCGGCGCGGCGCAATATGACGGCCGGCCCTCGCCGGTGCTGAAGTCCCGCATAGATCACGCGTTGAAGCTGTTCAACCGGAAGCTCGCTCCGCGACTGATCGTCACGGGTGGCACCGGCGAAGGTGACACGACCAGCGAAGCGGCGGTCGCGCGCAACTACGCGTTGCGGCGCGGAGTGCCGGACAGCGCGATTCTGCTCGAGTCCAGCGGCCGCACGACCGAGGAATCCATCCGCGCCGTAGCCGCCATTCTCGAGCAACGGAATCTCAACAGCGCGGTGCTCGTAAGTGATCCCGCGCACATGTTCAGGTTGTGGGTGCTGGCCCACCGGTTCGGCGTCACGCCGTACACGTCGCCGACCCAGACGAGCCCCGCTCTCAACCGCAGGGCCCGCTTCCGCTACATGTTCCAGGAATCGTTGAAAGCGCCGGCCGCGCTGTTCCTCGAGGAGTCGGTGGCGGCCAAGCTCCTGCCGCCCGTGCGCAAGATCATTCCGGACGAGATAGCGCCATAAAAAGCAGCTCTTAGCTATTGGCTGTTGGCTTTTGGCTGAGCCAACAGCCAAGAGCCAATAGCCAACAGCTATTTCTCCAGCGCCCGCTCGATCCAATTCCAGTACGCGGCTCCGCCGAGGCCGGCGAGATCGCTGTGCTCCGCTTCGTCAATGATCAGCAGCTCGCCCTTGTTCCTGGCAGCCGCGAAAACCGCCCGCCCCATCTCCACCGCGATCACTCCGTCGCGCGTGCCGTGCACCACCCAAACCGGCGCCCCCACGGCCGCGACCGCCGCGCGCGTATCGTAGTGGACGCGCGAGATCAAACCGAATGCCAGCGCGAGCGGGGGCGTGATGACGCGCGGCGCCATCTCGCGGGCCGAAGTGAACGGCGCCTGCAGCAGCAGCGCACGCGGCTCGTGCATGACTGCGAGCTCCGCGGCGACGGCACTGCCGAGCGAGTGCCCGAACATCGCGATGCGCGACGACTCGGCGCCGAGTGCCCGGCGAACTGCGTCGTATGCTGCTTCGGAATCGAGACGCAGGCCTTCGTAGGTGGGCTTTCCGCCCAGTCCCATGTAGCCGCGGTATTCCGCCAGGACCACGGCGTAGCCGGTGCGCCGGTGGAGCGTGCGCGCCCAGTCGATCTGATACACAGCGAGGTCGGCGTTGCCGTGAAAGCAGAGCAGCACACCGCGATCGGAGGCCGGATTCCCGATCACGTAGGCCAGCAACGGCTGGCCATCGGCGGCGGTGTAATCCAGACGGCGCACTTCGCCGGCATCCGGATAAGGCGGGCCCTGCGGAAAGTAGACCAGCTTCTCCTGACCCCACCACACCAGCAGGAGCAGCAGCGCGAACACGCCGGCAGCTATGGCGATCGTTGCCAGCATCATTCGCGCGACGCTCAGTCTCGCGCCGTCAGCTGCGTGTGGTGACGCCCGCCGCGTAGGCCTTGTGCAGCTGCTGATAAACCGGCCCGGGACTGCCGCTCCCGATCTTTGCGGCATCTACTCGCACGATCGGGTACAGCTCGCGCAGCGAGCTGGTGTAAAACATCTCATCGGCGGTGTCTATCTCGGCGCGCTCGACGGGCCGCTCTTCAACCGTGAATCCATGTTCGGCGCCGAGCTCCATGGTGACCGCGCGAGTGATTCCGGGAAGGATGCCGCAGCTGAGCGGCGGCGTGATCAGCTTGCGACCCTTCACGAACATCACGTTGCTGATCGGACCTTCGGCGACGTGTCCTTCGATGTCGAGGAAGAGCGCGTCGTCGAAGCCCGCTTCGCGGGCCGCGGTCAACGCGATCACCGCCTCCGCGTAGGCCAGCGTCTTGAGTCCCGAAGTCACCGAGTACTCGTTGCGCCGTCCCTTGGCGATCTGCACGCTGATTCCCTTGTCGTACATCCCCGGCGGCGTCGGTGGCAGCGGTGACGCGATCACCACCGCGGTCGGCTCCACACCCGGAGTAGGCGGCAGTCCGAGATCGCCGACGCCGCGGCTCACCGTGAGGCGAATGGCCGCGTCGCCCCAACCTTTTTCCTTCGCCACGCGCGCGCCGGTGAGCACCTGCTCGCTCAGGTCCGGGAGAGCGAGGCCGAGCGCGTTCGCGCCCCCCGCGAGACGGCGCATGTGCCGGTTCAGGAACGCGACGTGCCCGTCGTACGACCGCATCGTCTCGAACAATCCATCGGCGCGATTGAAGCCTCGATCGAGCCCGGAGATATGCGGCGCGAGAGGATCGACCGGCTTGCCGTTTACCCACATCAGCGTTTCAGCCATGCGGATTAATTTACGCTCATGCGAATTCCGATAGAAACGCTCACGCTCGACAACGGGCTGCGCGTGGTGCTGTCCGAGGATCACACCGCTCCGATAGTCGCCGTAAACCTCTGGTATCACGTCGGGTCGGGGAACGAGCGCGCCGGTAGAACGGGCTTCGCCCATCTGTTCGAGCACATGCTGTTTCAGGGCTCGGAGCACGTGGCGGCGAACGAGCACTTCGAGCTGATCGCGCGCGCGGGCGGAACGCTGAACGGCTCGACCTGGCTCGACAGGACCAACTATTACGAGACCGTCCCTTCCAATCAGCTGGATCTGGCGCTCTGGCTCGAGGCCGACCGCATGGGCGCGCTGCTTCCCGGAATGACTCAGGAGAAGCTGGACACGCAGCGCGACGTCGTGAAGAACGAGCGGCGCTGGACCGTGGACAACCAGCCGTACGGCAGTTGGTGGGAGAAGCTTCCCGCCCTCGCCTACCCCGAGAATCATCCCTTTCATCATTCACTGATCGGGTCGTTCGAGGACCTCGACGCTGCCTCGCTGGCCGACGTGTCGGAGTTCTTCGCCACGTACTACACACCGGACAACGCGGTGCTGACGCTGACCGGTGATTTCGAGCGGGACCAGGCGATCGCCTCGATCGAGCGGTTCTTCGGCGCGATCCCGCGCGGCAAGGGAAAGCCGCCGCTCGCGGATACGACGCTGCCGCCGGTGTTCGGGAAGCCGCTGCGCCAGGTGGTGCAGGACAACGTCTCGCTTCCGCGGGTTTATCTCGCGTTCAGGTCGCCGCCGTTCGGAACGCCGGAGCACTACGCCGCTAGCGTGTGCGCGACGATACTCGGTACGCGCAAGACCAGCCGGCTGCAGCGCTCACTCATCCGGGAGAAGCGCATCGCCGCCGAAGCGAGCGCGTTCACGTTCGATCTCGCCAAGGGCGCGGACCTGCTGGTGCTGGACGTGCTGGCGCTGCCCGGGATTTCCGCCGCGGCGCTGGAAGCGGCGGTGATCGAGGAAGTGGATCGCATGCATCGCGATGGCGTCACGGATGAAGAGGTCGCACGCGCTCTGGCGTTGATCGAGACCGGGTGGACGTTGTCCATGGAGTCCGCCACCGACCGCGCCGACAAGCTGTCCATGTTCGCGACATACTTCGGCGATCCGGGTCTCGTGAACGAGCAGCCGGAGCGATATCGCGAAGTGACGAGTGAAAGCGTGACGCGGTTCGCGCGCGAGCGACTCGGCGCCGACAATCGCGCAACGCTGTTGTACGTGCAAGCGGAAAGCCCGGCGCAGGCAGCGGCATGACCGTCGCGACCCGGCCGCGGCCGGCGGCGCCACGGCCCTACAGGTTTCCGCGATTCGAGCGCCTGGCGCTCAGCAGCGGAGCGAGCCTGCTCGTGGCCGAAGTCAGGAAGCTCCCGGTGGTCAGCGTCACCGTGGTACTGAATGCCGGCGCGGAACGCGATCCGCGCGGCAAGGAAGGTCTGGCTCAGCTCACCGCGCGCTGTCTCGTGGAAGGAACGCGCGCCGCTTCCGCCATCGCGCTCGCGGAGCGGATCGAGAAACTGGGTGGCGTCGTTGATTCCGACGCCGGGTGGGATACGGCGCGCGTCAACCTCACGTGCCTGTCGAGGCATCTCGACGAATCACTCGCCGTGCTGGGCGAGATTCTCTCCTCTGCGAGCTTTCCGCAGGAGGAGCTGGACCGGTTGCGCGACGAGCGGTTGGCTGAGATCGAGCAGATCCGGTCGGAGCCGAGGGGGCTCGCCGAAGAAGCGTTCATGGAGCTGGCGTACGCGCCCGAGGCGCGGTATGCGGTGCCACCGGGCGGCACACGTGAATCCGTCGCGACGATTACGCGCGAGGACGTCGTGCGGTATCACGCCGCGCAGCTCACGCCGCGCAACGCGTCGATCGTGATCGCCGGCGATGTTTCGCCGGCTCGGGCTCAGGTTGCCGTCGAGCAGGCGCTGGCCGGCTGGTCGGGGCAGCGGCCGGCAGCCGGCGACCCGGGCGTTGCGGCAGCGGCGAGCGGCCGGCGCGCGCTGCTGGTAGCGAAGGAAGGCGCCGCGCAGTCGGAGCTGAGGATCGGGCACGTGGGTCTTCCCCGCTCGCACCCGGACTACTTCCCTTTCAGCATCATGAACGCCGCGCTCGGCGGCGTGTTCTCGTCGCGCATCAATCTCAACCTGCGCGAAAAGCACGGCTACACGTACGGCGCGCACTCGATCATCGACTGGCGAAAGAGCGCCGGTCCGTTCGTCGTTTCGACCGCGGTCGGGACGGACGTAACGGCCGACGCGGCGCGCGAGGTTCTTGCCGAGCTGGAGCGGATCCGCGAGGAAGAGCTGACCGCGGACGAGCTGTCGCTGGTGATCAATTATCTCCAGGGAGTATTTCCGATCCGGTACGAGAGCACCGCGGCGATCGCGGCCGCCCTGGCGAACCTGGTGACGTATGATCTGCCGGAGGATTACTACGACACGTACCGGGACCGGGTGGGCTCAGTGACGCCGGCCGA
>CALMKE010000272.1 GCA_937867645.1 uncultured Gemmatimonadota bacterium
AACACCACGATGAACGGCACGTTCACCTGTCTCGCGAGCAGGATGTGCTCCCGCGTCTGCGGCATCGGGCCGTCGGCGGCACTGACCACCAGGATCGCGCCGTCCATCTGCGCGGCGCCCGTGATCATGTTCTTCACGTAGTCCGCGTGTCCCGGGCAGTCCACGTGCGCGTAGTGCCGCTTCTCCGACTCGTACTCCACGTGCGCCGTCGCGATCGTGATGCCCCTGGCCTTCTCTTCCGGCGCCTTGTCGATCTGGTCGAACGCCACCGACTGCGCCAGGCCCTTCTTCGCCTGGATCGCCGTGATCGCGGCCGTCAACGTCGTCTTCCCGTGATCGACGTGACCGATCGTGCCGACGTTTACGTGGGGCTTCGTGCGCTCGAATTTCGCTTTTGCCATGGGGGTGCGAGAGTAAAGTTTTTTGCGATTCTGAACTAGCTGTTGGCTATTGGCTCTTGGCTTTTAGCTACAGCGGAACAATGGAAACAAACCGGCAACTACGGGGCGGTTAGCCAACAGCCAATAGCCAACAGCCAACAGCTTTGTTCTCAGAGCTCGCGATCGGGATTGAACCGATGACCTCACCCTTACCAAGGGTGTGCTCTACCGACTGAGCTACGCGAGCGGATAGTGCGAATCGTTTTGTATCGTCGTACCAACAGCCAACAGCCAATAGCCAACAGCTTAGTTCAGAGCGGGAGACGGGACTCGAACCCGCGACATCAAGCTTGGAAGGCTAGCGCTCTACCAACTGAGCTACTCCCGCGGATTTCAATTCACAGCTCCGTGCAGTTGCAGTTACCAACAGCCAATAGCCAACAGCCAACAGCTCAGTTCATGGTGGGGGAAGGATTCGAACCTTCGAAGGCTTGCGCCGGCAGATTTACAGTCTGCTCCCGTTGGCCACTTAGGTACCCCACCGCTTCATGCAATCATCCCCGTTACGCAATTCGCGGAGCAGAGGACCACTGCGCCAAATCCCTGCCGGCACGGCGCCCAGCACCAACCCTACCCCAGCAAACAATCGCCGTCGGCTCCGAAGAGCTGACGGCGAGAATCGAACTCGCAACCTGCTGATTACAAATCAGCTGCTCTGCCAATTGAGCTACGTCAGCGGACAGCGATTCTGCGCAAGCCTTGAAGAATAAGGGATTTACGCCCCCTAGTCAAGCAAACGGCCGAGGCTCCTGAGGAGGGGGGTTTTTGAGCCCGGCAAGGGGTCCCGATGGGGGCTGGGCTGGCTTATTCCCCGCGATCGGCTGACGCGACGCGTCGTACGGCTCGGCCCCCGTGCTCAGGTCGGCTGTTGCCTCCAGGCTGGCCGCTCGGGCCGCGTCTGCCGGCCGGCCGAGCTTGTCGGGAAGGTTCGAGACCCCTCCCCCGATGATCATTCCGCCGATCCCGGCCACGACTGCGGGAATGAACGCCAGAAACGCCTCGGCGATTCCGCCGGGAGGCGCCGGCACCGCGAGCCGGTTCGACGTCGCGTACAAGCCCGCAATGAGGACCGAGCTCCCCGTCATCAGGGCGTAGATCAGAAACCGCTTGGGGTTCGCCCAGGACAGCAGGAACGTGCCGATGAAGATAAAGCCGGCACTGAGCTGCAGGTTGTCGTTGTGCAGGTACGTATAGCCCGCGGCGGACGCGAAGATTACGGCGCCGAGAAGGAGCAGGATGTCGCGTCTCATTGCTGCAACATTTAACAGATTCCGCCCGCGATGCAACAGTAGGCGTCGGATTGCGGACTGAGGATCCATGCGGCCTCAGGACCAAAAACAACTGAGGATCTACGATTAAGTGAGGACTGAGGAGACCGCCGTGGATCTCTCCTCGGTCCTCACTTAATCGCCGATCCTCGGTTGTAGTTAGTCCTGAGGCCGCATGGGTCCTCAGTCCTCAGTCCTCAGTCCGCAACTCAGCGAGCGAGCTTCCACCTGGTCCCCCACGGCCCGTCCTCGATGGCCACGCCGCGCGCCTCAATCTCGGCGCGAATTGCGTCGGCGCTCGCGAAATCACGCCGCGCGCGCGCGTCTTTCCGCGCCGCGAGACGCTCGTCCACCCACGCCGCCAGCTCGTCGTCCGCCTGCTGCGCGTCCGGCACGATGTCCAGAACTCCGTTGATCCGCGCAAAGGCTTCGCGCGCGGACCGCAGCGCCCCGGCGTCGTTGCCGCGCTTGTCCAGCTCGGCGTTCGCCCGCCGGATGAACGTGAACAGCGCGCCGAGCGCGGCCGGCGCGTTGAGGTCGTCGAACAGCGCGGCCTCCGCGTCGCGCACGAGCTCCTTCCCCGCCTCCGCTAGCTCGGCGGTTCCGCCCGTCGCGGTCTCCAGCCGCTCCACGAAATCCCGCACGCGTCGCACGCCTTCGATGGACGCCTCGATCGCGTCGCCCGAAAGATTGAGCTGCTTGCGATAATGCGTGGAGAACACGAAATGCCGGAACGCGGCCGCCGAGACGCCCTGCTCGCGCAGCTCGGCGACTGTCGCGACGTTGCCGATCCGCTTCGCCATCTTCGACCCGTCCGTCAGCAGGAACTCGCCATGGCACCAGAAGCGCGCGAACTCGGCGCCCGTGGCGCCCTCCGACTGGGCGATCTCGTCCTCGTGATGCGGGAACACTAGATCCACACCGCCGCAGTGGATGTCCATCGTCTTTCCGAGATACTTCATCGCCATCGCCGAGCACTCCAGGTGCCAGCCCGGCCGCCCCCGTCCCCACGGCGAATCCCACGCTGCCGCCGCCGCTTCGTCCTCCGGCTTGGCGGATTTCCAGAGCGCGAAATCCTGCGCGTTCTCCTTGGTGTAGTCGTCCTGCGCCACGCGCGCGCCGGTGCGGATCTCGCGCGTGTCGAGCCGCGACAGCTTGCCATACCCGTCGAACTTGCCGATGGCGAAGTAGACCGAGCCGTCCTCCGCCTGGTACGCGAGCCCGCGCTCCACCAATGATTCGACGAGCGCGATCATCTCCGGTATGTGCTCGGTCGCCTTCGGATATTCCTCCGCGTCCTCGATGCGGAGGAACTTGCGGTCGGCATGAAACGTCTCGACGACGGGCTCCGTCACTTGCCCGATCGTCGCGCGCTGCTCCGCCGCGCGCTTGATGATCTTGTCGTCCACGTCCGTGAGATTCATCACCTGCAGCACGTCATGGCCCGCGAGGCGCAGCACGCGCCGCAGAAGATCCTCGAACAGAAACGTGCGGAAGTTCCCGAGGTGCGCGGGGTTGTACACGGTCGGCCCGCACGTGTACATGCGCGCGGTGCGCCCGTCTGCGGGCGCGAACTCCTCGACCCGCCTCGTCATCGTGTTGTACAGCCGCATCTGCGCCATTGTGCGTGAACCTACGCGCGCGCGTGGTTATCGGTCAACGCGGCTCGTGCGTTTGCCGCATTTCGGCGCGAGGGAAGAACGGCGGGGATCCCCTTCGCGCGCTACGCGAGCAAACTACGCTCGCTAGCACGCGCGCTATGGGGATCTCCGCCGCTCTTCCCTCCCCAGCTCGAAAGCGAGAGACACGGGGGGCCGCATGCCCGGGTGATCGCGCGCGCGCGGAACCGCGGGCCGTCGGTCATCCGCCCTCCCCGGCGGCAGCCTCCTGGATGCGAGCCGACACGGACTGAGGGTCCCCACAGGCCGCGTGCTAGCGAGCGCAGTTTGCGAGCGTAGCGGCCGAAGGGGACCCTCAGTCCGTGTCGGCGCGGGGAACGGGATACACGTGCCGCTCGAGCAAAACCGGAGGAACCGTAAGAATCGGCGATTTCTCCCGAAGTGCGATGATGTCGATCGGCGGGCCGACGGGGACGAGCACACCGCCCTCGGGCGCGGGCACGCGCAGCATCAGCGCGACGTCGCGCGTGGCGCGGCGGAAGCCCTTGCCCTCGTAGATCCGGTTGATCAGGATGCGGCGCACGACGACCATCAGCGTGGCGAGCATCGGCACCGCCACGACGAGCCCGACCGGCCCCAGCAGCTTCGCCACGACCAGCACCGACATGATCGTGAGCACGGGCGGCAGCTCAACCTTTTTGGCCATCACCAGCGGCTGCACGATGTTGGACTCGAACAGGTGGATGCCGACGCCGAGCAACACCACCCACATCGCCTTGGTGACGCCGCCCGGTCCGCCCAGCACGAACAGCGCGGGCAGCGCCGTCGAGATCAGCGTCCCGAAGAACGGCACGACGGCCACCGCGCCGGTGAATACGCCGAATGTCAGCCAGTACGGCACGCCGAGGAGCCAGAGACCGAACGCCGTCAGGACTCCGAGCACGAACATCGCGAACAGCTGCCCGGTGATGTACGCTCGCAGCGTGTCGGCGAGATCGCGCAGCACGTCGCGGATCAGATCGCGATGAATCGGCGGGAACAGCGCGATCAGCCACTCGCGATATATCCCGGGGTGCAGCGTCAGGTAGATCGCCATGACGGCGACGGAGAAGATGCTGATGAAGACGTGCACCAGCGAGAAAACCTTCGGCGCGAGATCGGAGAACCAGCCCGAGATCTGCGTGAAAACCGCCTGCGTCGCCCGAT
Source organism: uncultured Gemmatimonadota bacterium (assembly GCA_937867645.1). Taxonomy (GTDB): domain Bacteria; phylum Gemmatimonadota; class Gemmatimonadetes; order Gemmatimonadales; family Gemmatimonadaceae; genus JACDCY01. Next base: position 4,534 of record CALMKE010000272.1, read on the forward strand.
GCTCGCCCGGCTTCCAGAAATCCTGCGCCGCGGGGAATCGCGCCATGAACCGGTCGATCCCGCTCTCCCACGTGTCTATGTAGGTCGGGAGAACCTGGAACAGCTGCCGCGTCTGCTCCGCGACCGGAGGCACCAGCAGCCAGAACAGGCCAACGATCGCGAGAATCGTGGAGCCGAGGGCGACCGTGAACGCGATGCTACGCGGGAGCCGCGCGCGGTTGACCAGGAAATCGGTGACTGCGCCGAGGTACAGCGACAGGATCACCGCGATGAACAGGAGCAGAAATACGTCCGCGGTCACTCCCAGCAGCCATAACAGCAGGACTGTGAGAACGACCGCGGTCAGTATCGGCGCAAACTTTCCCTTCGACTGCGGCGAGGCAACCGCGGCGGGGAGACTCAAGGAGCCTTCTTCTCCTCCTGCGGCACCTCGGTCATCGCGCCGGCGCCCTGGCCGGTTCCGAGCTGCTTCGATCCGGCCGGCGCCGGCCCGGCGATGAGGCCCATGCGGCTCTTGAGCTCCATGAGCTGCAGGTCCGCCGTCTCGGACGTGGCGCCGCTCTCGAGTCGCTTGAACTCCTTCGCGAGCTGGTCACCCGAGAACTCCTCATCTATCTCCACCGACGCGCGCACGCTGCGCTCGTTCTGCTCGATCTTCTCTTCCATTCTGGCGAACGCCTCGAAGGCCGATTTCTCGGAGATGCGCGACATCGTGTCGGCGATGCGCTTGGTTGCCTGCGCGCGCCGCTGCTTGGCGAGCAGCAGGTTCTTCTTGCGATTCGCTTCTTCGATGTTGTCGTTCAGCTCGCGCAGCGAGTTCTTCAGGCGCTCGGTTTCCTGCTTGTGCGCCTCCCAGGTGATCTGCAGCTGCTGCCCGCGCGACACGTGCTCGGCGCGCCTGACCAGCGCCTGCTTGGCAAGATCGTCGCGGTTCTCCTGCACGGCGAGCATCGCTCTCCGCTCCCAGTCCTCGGCCTGCTTGAGCTCCAGCCGTGCCTGGTCCTCCAGCCGCTTCTCGTCCGCGATCGCGGCAGCGACCTGCTGCTTCGCTTTCACGAGCTGCGTGCGCATGTCCGAGATGATCTGCGTCAGCATCTTCTCGGGCTCTTCCGCCTGGGAGATGAAGTCGTTGATCGTCGCGCGCCAGAGCTGGACTAGTCGGTCGAAGATTCCCATGAGTCTCTCGGAGTTATATGCGCTACGAGTATGAACTTACGCGAGTTTCAGATAGGGGCAAACTGCCCTGCGTCCTGCGTACTGCGCGCTGCGCCCTCGCCATGCCATCTCGTGAGTACGGGTCATCGCGCTCGACTGCCACGGGTAACGACTATGTCCCGCTCGGGGCTATGATAATGCGGCCCCCGGACCGCTGCCGGATCGGGCGCAGCGCGCAGTACGCAGCACGCGGCGCATTTAGCCGCCCCTCTTTATCTGGTACAACCTCTCCCTGGCCAAACGGCGACCTGTTGGAGTAGCAGCCAACCCTCCCCCCGCTGTCTCCCGATACCGCACATCCATCTCCCGCCCTATCTCCCCCATGACGTCGATCACCTCGTCCACGGGGATGGCGAAGGTAACCCCGGCCAGCGCCATTTCAATACCGGCCAGAGCGATCGCAGCGCCCGTCGCATTGCGGAACACGCACGGCAGCTCGACCAGCCCGCCGAGTGGATCGCACACCAGCCCGAGCATGCCCTGCAAAGTGAGCGCGACGGCGTGACCCGCCTGCGCCGGCGTCCCGCCAAGCATCTCCGTCGCCGAGCCTGCGGCCATCGCTGCGCCCGCTCCCGTCTCGGCCTGACACCCGCCCTCCGCGCCGGAGAGCGACGCGCGCTCCGCGATAACCGCGCCGATCAATCCCGCGGCCGCGAGCGCGTCCACCAGCTTTTCGTCGCCAAAGCCTTTGCTCGCGGCGAGTCCCGTGAGCACCGCGGGAAGTACCCCCGCGCCCCCCGCGGTCGGCGCCGCGACGATCACTCCCATCGCGGCGTTCACTTCCTGCACGGCCAGCGCGCGGGCGAGCACGTCCCGGAATGCGGTGCCAGCCAGCGGGCCTGGCGGACCGGCCCTGAGCTTGGCGGCGTCGCCTCCCACGAGTCCGGAGGCGGAATACAGATCGCCGACCATTCCCTGATCGATGGCGCCGCGCATCACGCCCAGCGCGCGACCCAGCACCTCGCGGATATCCTCGACAGTGCGGCCCTGGTCCGCCGACTCCATGTCGAGCGCCGTCTGCGACAGCGTGCGCCCGCTGGCCTCGGCGTCCTTGATAGCCTCCGCAAGCGACTTATACATGACCGGCAGCTGTTGGCTGTTGGCTGTTGGCTGTTGGCTCGAGCTCGCAGTTGCCGTTTGCGCGCAGTACGCAGCGCGCAGCACGCAGCATTCCCCTCATGCTCCCGACACCTTGTCCAGCCGCCTCGCCCAGCGCACCCAATCGAGCCCGCGGATCTCGTCGCGTACACCCTCCCCCGGCGACTCGTCGCACTCGATAACGATGAACGCGTCGCCGCCGCGTTGTTTTCGCGTCAGCCGGAGAGTCGCGATGTTGATGCCGTGGTTGGCGAGAATGCCGGTAATGCGCGCGATCGAGCCGGGAATATCCTCGGCGGTCATTACTATAGTATGGAAGCTTCCGGTGACCTCGACCGGGAACCCATCGATCTCCGTCACCAGCACCCTGCCGGCGCCGAGGGACGAGCCGGTGAGGGTTGCCTGAACGCCGGCGTGATCCAGCGTCATGCGCACCGTGTTCGGGTGCGCTTCCTCGCCGAGCGCCGTCTTCTCGAACCGGTAGTCGAGTCCCTCCTTCTCGGCGATCTCGAGCGCGGTACGAATTCTCTCATCGTCCGGCCGGAATCCGAGTAGTCCGCCGGCTATCGCCTTGTCGGTGCCGTGCCCTTCTCCGGTGCGCGCGAACGAGCCGTGCAGCTCGATCACGGCCTTCTCCGGAGTGCCGCTGACGAGACCTCGCCCGAGCAGCCCGAGCCGGCACGCGCCCGCCGTGTGCGAGGACGACGGCCCGACCATGACCGGGCCGATGATGTCGAGGAGTGAGACCATGCTGAAAGGTGTGCCGGGGACCGAGCGCAGCGGAACCCCTGCGAAAGTCAGAGATAGCGCTCCTGGAGTATTCGCACGTGATGGGCGCAGTGACCCGCGCAGATGCAGGCCAGGGCGCGAACGGTAAAGGGGTTGCCGCTGGCGACCCCGCGCCGCATCCACGCGTCATCGGGTAGCTCGCGAAAGAGCGACAGCGTCGCCGAGCGAATCGCTTCGAGCTCGTCGAGGTGGCTCCGCCACGAGCGATCGTCCGCGCCGGATCTCGTCACGGCGACGTCCTGATCGAAGCTCGGCAACGGATCCTCGAACCCGCGGGCGAACCAGAACGCGCGAAACGAGAACAGGCGCTCGGCGTCGTTGACGTGATTCAGCAGCTCGCGGATGCTCCACTTGTCCGGCGCATACCGGTGCAGCGACCGCTCCTCAGTGACGCTCTCGAGCAGGGGCATCACCTCTCCGAGCTGCCGCTCGAGAACGTGCATGACGTCCTGCCCGGCGACCTTCTCGATGTAGGGGCTGTAGTAATCGGCGTACTCTGTACGGTCGGGAGCGCTGACGATCATGCTGCCTCGCTGAGTAAAGTGGCGTTGAGGGCACCTAACTGTACTTGTTCCACGAAACAACGTCTGGTTCCTACACTTTCAAGTACCATGGTATGGTAGGAATCGTACCGTACTGCACACCGTTCGCTGGTAGCCATCCCGTGGAACGTCAACCAGAAACCATCACGGAACCGGTAGTCGACGTCGCACGGCGAATTCTGGCCGCGCGCGCGGTCGAAGTGGAGCATTACTCTCGGCTGTACCCGCTGCTGCTCGCCGAGATGGACGAGATCATGTCGGACTGGGACCGGAGCACGGACGCGCTCCCCTGGTCCATGCTCGAGAAGAGCGAGCGCCAGAACGATCTCGCCAGCGTGATCACGCGTGTGATCGATTGCGCGATGAGCGCGGCGCCGCGCGCCCAGCGTGTGGACGCGATGATCACGGCTGCCTGCCGCCACGGCGCGTTCCGCAGAAAGCAGAACGTGGACGTGCACTCGATCTTCCGCGAATATGACGTTGTGCGCTCGGCCACGTGGCGCCAGCTCAAGACTCTGGTGGATGGGCCCACGTCTTACGACGCGATCTTCGTGATTGACGGATTGCTCTCGGTCGCTACCCGGGGGACGATTCTCGGCTACCACAGGAGCGAAATGGAAGCGAACGGGTTGTGGTCGAAACACCTCGAGGAGCTGAAAAAGACCGTGCGCTCGTGAGCCGCGCGTCAACGTGGTTGGCTGCATCCTTGCAAGTGAGTGGAAGTATCCCAGACAAATCGATTCCATCGGCGGATGAGGGACTCTCGCCTCTCCTGCTCCTGCTCCATCCGGCGGATCCGGAGAGCCGGGAGGATTGCATACGCAAGAGCCTCGAAGAGCGGCTCAGGACCGTGTGTGCGCATCTGTCTCCGGAGGATTTTGCCGCGCTTGTGCAGCGGATGACCCAGGAGCAGCTGCGCGGCGAGGGTTTGGGCAACCGGAAGCCGCGGCCCTGCTGATCACCGGGGCCTAGCCCCCGGCTCCCTCGTCGAAGAAGTCCACCACCCCCGTATCCAGCGAATACTCCGCGCCGACCACGAGCAGCCCGTCGTCCCTGATCAGCTGCTCGAGAACCGGCGAGCCGTGTCGCAGATGGTCCACCGAAGTCTGAATGTTGGCGCGCACGGCTCTCTCGATCAGCTCGGACGGGTCCATCGCCAGGTCCGTCGCGAGCAATCCCTCGACCGACGGCCGCACGCGATCCACGATCGCCTGAAGATTTCGTGACTGGTTCTCAGTGGGCTGCTGCAGCTCCTCCAGCGTCGCCGTTATCGCGCCGCACTGCGAGTGGCCGAGGACCACGACGAGCCGCGTGTTGAATCGCGCGGCGGCGAATTCGACGCTCCCGACCTGCGATGGCGCGACGATGTTGCCGGCGACGCGAATTACGAACAGGTCGCCGAGCCCCTGATCGAACACGATCTCCGCCGGGACCCGTGAGTCGGAGCAGCCGAGGATGATCGCGTAGGGGTTCTGCCGCGCGGCCAGCTCGGACAGCGGAGTGTGCGCGAGGAACGGATCCGTGCCCCGCTCGTGCGAGGCGAATCTCCGATTCCCTTCTTTCAGGCGTGCGAGCGCCTCGCGCGCCGGGACGACGGCAGTCAAACCGCCGCCAGCCTGATCGCTGGAGTCATCGAGTCGCAGCGGATCACGCTAGCGCCTACGAGATCCGCCGGAGATGCCGCCGAGGACGCCGCGGAGAATCTGGCGGCTCAGCTGTCCACCCACCGTGCGCGCAGCCGGCTTTGCCATCGTTTCAGCCATCCCCTGCCGCCACCATCTTGCCTGTTCCGGTCGCGCCCGCGACAAGTCCGTGGCGGTTGCCGCATTTCGCGAGCAGGTGAACGGGCTGCTCGCCCTTGCCGATCAGTATTTGCGTCACGCCCGTATGTTATCGTCCGGCCGCGCGGGCGCCAGCGAGTCGCTCCCCCCTGTCTCCAGCCAGCACCGTACCTCTGTCGCGTGGAAAGCAACCGTCGGTCGACCCGGCCCGCCGCCACCGAGGTCGAGACGCAGTTGTTGCAATCGGAGGGGGGCGCGGGAGCCGCGAGCCATGCAGTTTGTAGGGAGCATGCGGCATCCCCATCCACAGGGCCCGGCCCCTCCTCCCTTCCCGTCACCTTCCATGCGCCTCACAGCCACTCTTCTTCTGCTCGCTTGCACTGGCGGGGCTTGCCGCACTGTTCCGGCGCCCCAGCGGCAAGAGCGCGAGTTCGCCTCATTGCAGCCGTGGCTCCCCACCGGCGCGCGGCTCGCCCCCGCAGGACGCACTTCAGACGTGGGATCGCTCCCGCTCGCGATCGTGCCATCGCCCGAGGGCGACCGCATGCTGCTGCTCTTGAGCGGCTGGCGCGAGCAGGGCGTACAGGTAATCGATCGGGGATCCGGCACAGTGCTGCAGACCGCGCTGCAGCCGGCGGCGTTCCTCGGCGCTGCATTCTCCCCGGATGGCGAGCGTTTCTACGCGTCGGGCGGCAACCAGGACGTGGTGTATCGCTACGCGTGGCGCGAGAAGCAGCTCGTCCTACTGGATAGCCTGGCACTGGCGGTGAAGATCGCGGGCCAATCGGGCCGGCGCTATCCGGCGGGGCTCGCCCTGTCGCCCGACGGCCGGCAATTGTACGTGGCGGAGAATCTCGCCGACTCGCTCGCCGTCATCGACCTCGCGTCGGGCCGCGTCACCGCGCGCCACGCGACGGAGCGCTATCCGTATGCGGTCACCGTCGCCCCCAACGGAACGGTGTACGTGTCGGCGTGGGGCGGCCGGTCGGTGCATGAATTCTCTCCGACGGCCGACGGATCTCTCATGGCGCGTGAGCCGCTGGTCATCGCCCGGCACCCGTCCGCGCTGCTGCTCAATCGCGACGGCTCGCGACTGTTCGTCGCGTCGGGGAGCACGGACCGCGTGATCGTGGTGGATACGCGCGCGCGGCGCGCGATCGCCGAGCTGTTGGATTCGCCGCCGCAGGGCCCCGCCGAGGGGAGCACGCCCAACGCGCTCTCGCTGTCGGATGACGAGACGCGGCTGTTCGTCGCTGAAGCCGACAACAACGCGGTCGCGGTATTCGACCTGTCGGCGGCTACGTCCAACCGGCCTGGGGCGACCGGTAACGATCGAATTTCAGGAAGGATTCCGGTCGGCTGGTATCCCACCGCCGTATTGGCGTCCGGCGACTCGCTCTTCGTGGCGAACGGCAAGGGCCGGGGAACGGCGGCGAATCCGCTGGGCCCGCAGTCCGGCGTCCTTACCGGGCCGCATTCGTACCCGAACCGGTTTACCACGCTGGCGCAGCTTTCCGGCACGTGGACGGTGAACGCGCTCGCGCGCGCGGGCGGGGCGGAACTCGCGCGCCACACCGCCGCGGTGGCGAGCAACAATGGCTGGGATTCTCCGCGCCGTGTCGCGGGCGCGTACCCGCCCTTCCGGCACGTGATCTACATCATCAAGGAGAACCGCACGTACGACCAGATATTCGGTGGGCTGCCGCAGGGTGATGGTGATTCGACGCTGCTCTTTTTTCCGCGTCCCGTGACGCCGAACCATCATGCGCTCGCCGAGCGGTTCGGGTTGTTCGACAGATTTTTCGTGAATGCGGAAGTGAGTCCGGACGGCCACAACTGGAGCATGGCCGCGTACACCACGGACTATTTGCAGAAGACCGTCCCTTCCAACTATTCGGGACGCGGGCGCGGCTACGACTACGAGGGAACCAACCGCGGTTACGGCTCGGCCAACATTCCCGAGGACGACGTTGCCGAGCCCGCCAACGGCTATCTCTGGGACCTGGCGCGGAAGAAAGGAATCACCTTTCGCAACTATGGCGAGTTCGTGGTTCCGCCGGCCACGCGCGACACGAGCGCGCTCCCCGCTGGCTACCGGGGGACCAAGCCATTCCTGGCGGCGCACACCAACACGCGATTCCCCGGCTACGACCTGACCATAAAGGATCAGCTCCGCGCGGACGTCTGGCTCGAAGATCTTCGTGGATTTACGGCGCGCGGCGCGATGCCGGCGTTACAGATCGTGCGGCTGCCCAACGACCATACCGCGGGCGCGCGCGCCGGGATGCCGACGCCCCGGGCGATGATGGCGGACAACGATCTCGCGCTCGGCCGCATGATCGAGGCGCTGTCGCGGTCGCCCTTCTGGAAGAACACCGTGGTGTTCGTGCTCGAGGACGACGCGCAGAACGGGCCCGACCACGTGGACTCGCACCGCTCGCCGCTGCTGGTGATCTCGCCGTACAACCGGCCCGGGACCATTCGCCGCTTCGCCAACACCACCGATGTGCTGCGCACGATCGAGGAGATACTTGGCCTCGAGTCCATGTCGCAGTTCGACTATTACGGCCGGCCGTTGCGCGACGTGTTCAGCGATCGGGCGGACCTGCGCCCGTATTCGGCCTTGACGCCCGCGGTGCCGCTGAACGAGATGAATCCGCCGGCGGGCGCCAACGCGCGGGCGAGCGCGGGGCTGGACCTGAGCATCGAGGACGTCGCCGACGAGGACGCGTTCAACCGCGTGTTGTGGCTGGCGATCAAGGGCACGAGCGTGCCTTACCCGGGGCCGACCCGGATGAGCGCACTGGAGTTCAAGAGGGCGAGGTGAATCTTCAGGCAGTGCCGCCGCGCTCGACGCGAAAATCGTAGCAGCCCGCCTCCGTATCGCGCACGTGAATGTAGTCCACGTCCGGCTTTTCGAGAAGCTCGGCGACGGCGGGCTCCACGTCTCGACCCGTGAGGTGTCGCTCGGCGCGCAGAATCCGCCCGCGGCCGTATGCGATTACGCTCAATGGATGAGCCAGAAGGTGGCTCGGAAAACCGGCGCGCTCATCGTAGCGCTCGCACGGATCGGCATGAACGAAAACCGGGCCCGGCTGCGGTAGCGATTCCAGTCCGTGAAAGGGATCGTAGGTGAAAAGGATGCGACGGTCCTCGCCCTCCGCGAAGTATTGCAGGCAATGGCGGCACGGGCCGTAGCCGGACGCGACTTCGGTGTGGGCAGGATGGCCGTAGCCGGGAGAGCGGAGGGTGGCGCGAACTTTCTCGGCGACCCTGGTCGGGATACCTACTACGCGAAAGTTTGTCATGAGCGCAGTATCTCCCGGCGCGCACCGCAAAGCTTCCCGTTTCTTGCTCAGGTAGCGGCGGCTGCCGCGACCAACAGCGACAGCGGCTCGCCAGTTTCCGGGTGTGCGGGCTCGCGCACCCACTCGATGTCATACCCAGCCGCGCGCACGACAGCCAGCCACGATTCGAGCGTCCGGTAATACCACGGCATCGGCTCGCGGGATCCCCGCCGAAGCTGGCGAACGTCTCCGTTCGCCAGCCGTCGCGGTACGGCTCGTCGCCGCGGGCAGTCCACGGAGCTTTCATGCCTCACAGCTCCTGACCGAAAGAAAACCCCCCGCCAACCTCGGCCTGTAGACGGCCGGCATTCCGGCGGGACCCTCGGTCAAAGCAGGCGTCAAAGGGTGCCTCGCATAGCGTCAGCGACGGCGCTTTCGCCTACGAAGCAACTTCGGAACTTCTCCGTCGATCCGACGCTCGACTCCACTCCGCAGCCACTCCACCGCACGATCGAAATCGCTTGTCCAGCAGTCGTTGTCCTCTGGCGCCACCGGCTGATACAGAAGGATGTTCTTCTCATCTGCCGGATCAGGAATTAGCCACCGTGCGACGGTGTAGGTAAACGCGCTCCAGCGGCCCCGGGCGGGGCCCAAAGAAACGGCAACCAGATCGAACTCGCCAAAGCGATATGGGCGCGTGGACACTCCTTTTCGCTCGCCCTTACGGCTCTTCTGCAGCTCAACCACGTAATGCGTCGCCGGCCATTTTACGCGGGTCGTCCAAACTTGATTAGCGTAGAGCGGGGTTTTTCCCTCCGACCGCTGCATCTTTACTTGTAGCCGGACCGTCGGGTGCGGGAACCCCTCCGGCGGCTCAACGTCCGGGGCGATATCCGTTAGCAAAAAGTCGTAAGGAGGGTCGTTTGGCGCAGGCAGCAGGCGCCAACGGTCGGAAATCTTCGGGAGTACATCCGTTGCAAACGCGGCTTCCGCGAAGACACCGCGGATCATCCGCACTGTGAAATCCCCGGCGCGATCAAGGGCATCCAGCATGCCCTCGGCCGAAATCATGAGCCGTTCCTCGACGGGATGAGGCGGAAGCAGCGAACGAAGATAGAGCAAGGCGCGACGCTTCTGCTGCTCGTCCAA
>CALMKE010000273.1 GCA_937867645.1 uncultured Gemmatimonadota bacterium
GACGCCGCGCTCGCCGCGCTTCCCGAGGACGCCGACGCCGAGGCGATCCAGCACCAGGTGTTCGAGGTCGGCAAGGCCCATTTCGGCAAGGACGCCCTGCGCCAATGGTTCCAGGCGCTCTACGAAACCCTGCTCGGCTCGCCCCAGGGCCCGCGCATGGGCAGCTTCATCGCGCTGTACGGCATCGACAACAGCCGCAGGTTGATCGCCGAGGCGCTCTCGGCCGCGGCTTGATCACGAATGCGTGGAGTCAGCGACGAATTCTGATCCAGCTGGGTCCTTATGTCGGTTCTCGACCCATTGCGTCACTGTTCCCCGGCGAAGGCCGGGGTCCAGGCCGGGCCGAAGCTTTAGCGAAAGCGCGGGTCCCTGCGCCGTAGAAGGCTCCAAGGGAGCCTCCTGGGCCCCGGCCTCCGCCGGGGTACGGGCAATGTCCGCTTTCCACCCTTCCTGCCGCTAGGTCGCTAGAGTCCGCATTCGACCCATTGCAGACATTGGCCGCCACAGTCGGTGTGGCTTTCGAAATTCAGCTGAGAAGGCCTTCGATGACGCCACGCAATCGTTCCAACGAACGCGCGTCTTCCATTGGCGGAGTATGCGCCATCCAGGAACTCTGAATGATGACCGCGCAAATTCGGCGCGACGCCAGCCCCCACTCGGTCCGTTGCGAACTTGATGCAGTTTCCGCTGCGGCCGCGATCTCAAGCGCATCTCTTTCGCTGGCCGCTTCCCCCAAGAAGACCAAGAGCATTTGGCCCGATGACTTTGGGTCCGGATCGGCACGCGGGACTCCATGTATCGAGACACAGCCGGAAAGACTGCGAGCCATTCTTGCTATTGCCGAACCCTCGCTACCGGCCAGCCACGTCAAGGGGAGATCGCTAGCGAGAGAGATGTTCTCAATTTCGTAGCCATTATTTTCCAACGCCGTTGCAATGTCGAACGCGATTCTCCCTAGATCCGCTTGAGGTGAGAAGGTCTCGTATCCGGTATCGAATAGCGCCACTCCCTCGGATGTGCGGACTTCTCGATAGCCACAGGATCGAGCGAGATCGATCCGCGTCGTCCGCTGCGTCTTGAGAGCTTCCGCGGTTTCACGCTCCGCCAGTTGTATGGTTCGCTTAACGAGGTCCGAGACAGGCGCTCCGATCCGCTCGCCTGCATAACAAAGCAGACTATTTGCCATGAGGAGATCACGGCAATCGACACGCTCAAGATCGATCATGGCTAACGAGACGAACGCGGGCTCAATCTGTCCTGCTTCGCTGCCGCGAAGGACTGCGAGCGCGCGACGTCGGGCGAAGGTAAAAAGGGTATAAAAGTCGTCCATCGACAGGCTGTCGCGCACGGCATTCCGTTCGGCTTCGCCCATCGCCCGGAAATCCGACACCACTACCTCGACCTGACGATCGATCGGCGAATCTACCCAGCGCCAAAGACTGTTCTCGATGCTTGAATAGCTTAGATGCGCCAGCGGTGAGTTCGGAGTGCCGTGCAACTCCTCGTGGCGCCGTTGTGCCGCACTCGCTTGCGCAAGCTGGGTTCCTATTTCAACGGTACCAGACGATCCTGCGCCGTTCTCGTCCTTTGCTGGCACCAGGCGGCGCATGAGCGTGCTAAACAGGTTCATCGGCCGAGATTGGCACCGTTAGAGTCCGCTTTCCACCCATTCCGGCACAACCGACCCATTGCGGTCATTCGGGTCGCCTGACATGTTCCGTAAATGCTGAGGACCGTGCTGCCGTTATTTTTCGCTCCGATGCTGTGCGTGTCGTGCGGCGACGCGGCGATCGCGCCATCACAAAGCTTGGTCGGCGCGGAGGAGCTTCCTGCCGCGACTGCACTGGCCCGAGAGACTTTCTACATTACTCGCGGCGGCGGGGCCTATGGCGGCGACGCTCTCACTTACGAATGGCGTCCTGACAACTCGCTACTCGTCACGCACACCTTCTCGGACGGCCGCGGCACGGGTGAAGTCGTTCGAGGCAAGGAGACTCTCCACATTGCTCCCGACGTTGCCGCCGAAGTGAGACAGCTATTGTGGCGCTTCCGTCCCGCCAAACTTGAAGGCGTTGAACAGGATGCGAGACCCATAGGATGCGAACGGCAGGGGCCGCACGATTTCGGCGAAGTCACGGTCGGCTTCGTGAACGAAGGTGATGCAGTCGGAATAGAGGATGACCAAGTTGGCATCTTCGCCCTGCCGACCGCAGAAAGCTGCAACACGCCTGCGGCAGTGGAGGGGAGGGCGATAGTTCGGCGTGCCCTGCATCTGCTCCCAAGGTCCAAGGTCGCGTCCAACTATGAGCGTGCCACCTAACGTCCGCTTTCCACCCAAAGCCGACATTGGCGCCCGCGCCGTCACGGAGTAAATCCGTGACGTCGATCCCGTCGGGCTAGCACCCGCCGGTCGGCCGCCGCTCCGCGTCTCTCGCGCTGTTCCGGCGGCGCTAACGCGCCGGCGTCACTACGCTCGGCGCTTCGCCGCGATCCAGCGGTTGATCTTGGCTTCCAGCACCGCCAGCGGCAGGGCGCCGGTCATCAGCACCTGGGCGT